>CADBBP010000121.1 GCA_902792855.1 uncultured Prevotellaceae bacterium | reverse complement strand
TGAAATCACAGGGCTCAGCAAAGAGCAAATAGCGTCTCTGTGACACATCACAAAGAAGTCAATTACCAACCATAAATAATCAAGTTTTTGAGAATTTCCAAACTTGATGAGATGTTTTCGGGGCTGCAAGGAAAATCTTGCAGCCCCGATTCTATTTATGATTTGTAGTGATATGCGCCAACGCTATTTTCCTCACCTTACTACCATTTTCATCGTTCTCGACATCCCTCTATGGGTGAGGCGTGCAAAATAAACGCCTCCAGGCAGTTGAGGTGCGGGAAAGCTATATTCGGCACCTCCGGCAGCGAGCAAGCATATAGCAGGAGTCACACCCATTCCTTGTGCGTTGAGGACATCTACCACCACCTTACCATCGGAAGGTACGCTGAATACGATGTTCCCCTGACACAAAGTAAGTTCCAAGTCTGTCGCACGCTTGAGCAGCATCTGTGCACCGGTAGCGGCACCACCTTCATACTCGTAGGGTCCCAGGTCGCGCCCCGCCCCGCAGATTTCCTGCCAGGTGAAGGGGAATTCGTCCTGCATTTCATTCTTCATATCAAGTCCTTTGTCGATGAGCACGGAATTGGATTTCAGTCGTGCGAAGCGCGTTGGCAGGCTGCCGTCAATAGCTCGGGGCGCCATGGCATCCTCCTCCGTCAGGCTCACGTAATCGGCCTCGGAGAAGCCAGAAGTCAGCACATTGTTTTTCCATGCGTTTTTCGTCTCCGATGACATCGCATTGTGGCTGTCGGTGAAGGTGCCCTTCACCTCTATGCGCCCCAAGCATACGTTGTTGTAGAAAGAGAAGGTGGCGGCACTGGCACAATCCTCAAACATATAATCGTAGCCGTTGCCGAAAGCGAGGCAGTTCACCAACATTACGCCGCCCTTGTGAGAGTTCTCGTCGAACCCCTTCACCGACCCCGTTTTATTACAGTTGAAAGCCACGCATCGCCACGCCTCGTGTACACCCTTTGAAGAGCCACCGGAGCCATTTCCGCCGAGTTTGATGCCGTTTCCATTGCCCTGGAAGGAGCCGCCGTCGAGGCCTGCCCATCCAAAGTCCTCCTCTCGTCCCGAGCCCCATGCCCAGCACTCGATAAGTTTCACGCCAAAGTCGGTCTCATACAAGTCCCATGCGTCATCGCTGTTGTGCCAGGCACGGCAACGGATGAATCGGTTGCCCTTGCCGTTGTGCATCTTGCAAGCGAAGCCATCGGCATCGCTGCCACGGTTGTCAGTGTCGTAGTTGAGATAGGAGTCGCAATCCACCACATCGTTGTAGGCGCAGTAGGAACCGTCGTTGGACGACACCCCCGGGTGGCTGTCGCTGAACTGGTGCCCGAAACCGAGCTGCAGGCCAGTGTCGTCATTGTAGCTGAAAGTGCAGCGCTCTATGATGTTGTGCGAGCCTTCCACCTTCATCCCGTTGTCGCCGGCCTCCGTGACGTGAAGTCCGTAGATGTGCCAGTAATCGCCGTCGAGTTGGATGCCACGCACGCTCTGTTTCTTGGGTTGGTCGCGGAAATTGAGGATGGGAAATTCACCGGGGAAGGTCTTGATGGTGTACCATGCCTCGGGAGAGCCGCTCTTGTTGAGGCGTACAGTGGTTTTCGTCCCGTCTTTCTTCATCGTGGGATAGTAGGTGCCCCCGCGCACGTAGATGGTGTCGCCCGCCGAGGTCTTATCGACGGCCATTTGCAGGTTGTAATAGGGATGCTCCCATGTTCCGTCGCCATTGTCTCCACCCCATGGTGCGACGTAAATGCAATGTTCCACGCTGTGTGGTCCACTCCATTCGATGGTGTCTTGCGGCTCTGGGTTGCCGGGATATGGGTCATCGCCCCCACCACTCACGCTGTTAAGGGTGATGGTGATGTCGTCAAGGTAGATGGTGGCTGCCTGGCAGGTGAAGCGCACCAGCACCGAGCTGTCCGCCTCCGAAGAGTTAGCGTTGAATGTGCTGCTGCCATAAGGCGTGCTCGACGAGAGGGTTGACACGCCAAGCTCCGTCCAACTCTCACCACCGTCGGTGGATTTCTCCACAAGCAGTTTCTTGCCGTTGCCCGATGCACGGTGCTTCAAGGTGATGACCCCAGGCTGGCACAGCGCAGGTGTGACAAGCCAGGCTCCTGCGCTCGTCATCGTGGCGCGCAGACTTCCGTTGTCTTTCTTGCCCATAACGCCTTTCAAACGCCAAGAGCCAGAGGCGAGAGCGACAGTAGTCTCCGACGAGGGTGCCGACGATGGCAGACCGTTCTCAAAATCTTCCTTGAATTCATTGGAAGCATGCAACGTGGCGACAGCCAACAGCAATGCGAAGGTGGTGAGGATGCGGTTCATAATTGAATATTTTGGTTTCGTGCGCAAAAATAGCAAAAATGGAGTAATTTCACAAATTTGCGATTCACAAGTTTATGAAATATGCGTATAGTTAAGCGTCTGCAAACAATAATGCCCCCTCTGACTTCGGCTGAATGAAAGGAAACCAATATAAAATGATGATACTGAAGAAAGGAAGAAGGTGGTATCGGGCGAATCCCGAAAGGGGGTGAGACGTCTTCACGCCTCACCCCCTTCAAGTTAAAATCTCAATCTTCTTAGCTGATCTCTATGGACCGGGCTACCTTCACTTTTGCCTCCTCCACCTTGGGGAGGTTGACGGTGAGGATGCCGTCGTTCACCTTTGCCTCAATCTTGTTCTTGTCCACGTCGTCCGGGAGGATGAGCGTCTGCTCGTACTTGGTGTAGGAGAACTCGCGGCGGAGGTAGTGCGTCTTCTCGTCGTTGGCGTTCTCATCGACCTTCTGCTCCATCTTCACAACAAGGTTGCCCTCGTCGTTGATGTTGACGGTGAAGTCCTCCTTCTTCAGTCCGGGAGCGGCAAGTTGCACCACATACATCTCATCGTTCTCCATCACGTTGGTGGCAGGGGCTGTGGCGCAAGGCTTCGTGGCCTGTATGCCAACATTCATCAAGTCGTTGAACAACTCGGGTAACCAATAATTTCTGTGCATCGTTCTCATTTTTTTATCTCCTATATTTTTATTTGTTAATGTTCTTGTTTCGAGCACCACACTCATCGTCGTGCTCACCCTAATATTTGCAATTAGCGTACCAAGGCGAAAAGTGCGCCAAAATGTCACAATATACTGCCATTTTGTCAAAATCACCCCTGAAAACACAATTAAATGGTGCTCCATCGTCTCCCTTTCAGAAAAAAACAGTAACTTTGGCTCTGTTTTAAAATCAATAACATTTTCAAAAAGAAAACGCGAAAAAAACATGATGCATACAAGACCTAATGTCATGGGACGCATCCGAATGATGGGCCTCCTCCTCGTCGCCATGACCACATGCTGCTGCACCGGAAAAGCACAGGGCGGAGAAGCCCCTATCGAGGAAGAACAAAAGGAGCATACCGTCACCCTCCTTTTCGGAGGAGACCTCATGCAGCACGAGGGGCAGTTCAAGTCGGCCGCCCGGCCTGGCGGAACCTACGACTACTCCGGTGTGTTCGACCTCATGGCCCCAGAGATAAAGAAGGCCGACATCGCCATCGCCAACTTCGAGGTGACGCTCGGAGGGCCTCCTTACAAAGGATACCCCCAGTTCTGCGCCCCCGACGCATACCTGCAGGCTTGCATCGACTGCGGTTTCGACGTTCTCACCACCTGCAACAACCACAGCGTGGACACCTACGGCAGAGGCATCGACCGCACCATCACCATGATGGACTCCCTCGGCGTGAAACACTTGGGCACCTACCGCAACCAAGAGGAGCGCGACCGCCTCTACCCATTCATCATCGAGCACGACAACATACGCATCTGCCTGCTCAACTACACCTATGGCACCAACGGGATACCCATACCCAAACCATACATCGTCAACCTCATCGACACCACCATCATCGCAGAGGACATACGCAGGGCGAAGGCCATGGCTCCCGACGTCATCATCTGCATCCCCCACTGGGGCGACGAATACAAACTGCTGCCCAACGCCACGCAGCGCACGCTGGCCGACTGGCTCTTCCAGCAGGGCGTGGACCACATCATAGGCGGTCACCCGCACGTGGTGGAGCCCATCGAGGTGCGCGAGGACAGCATAGGGAAACACCTCCTGGCCTACTCCTTGGGAAACATCGTGAGCAACCAGTCGCGTCCCAACACCTACGGTGGGACGATGGTGCGCATGACACTCACCAAGAAAGGGGGAAAGACCACCCTCACCGACTGCGGATACAACCTCTACTGGGTTTCCAGGCCAGCCGACTCGGGAGGGAAGAAAGGATATGTGGTATATCCCGCCAGTTACCCCACCGACGGCCTCACCACCGCCGAGAAGACCAAGCGGGAGACGTTCCTCAAAACCACAAGAGACCTCTTCGCCAAGCACAACAAAGGCATAGCGGAATACGAAGTGAAAGCGCCTTGACGCCACACGAATGTCCCTTTCAAGGCAAAACAAAATAAACATGGCTTTGGGGAGTACAACCTATCGGATATTTTGCTATCTTTGCACGGGAAACGAAAAGAAAGCATAAGACAATCAACTTAATAACCAAAACAACTATTTATTATGAGAAGAAACCTACGATTACTCGTGACGGCACTGCTATGCGCAGTGCTCGGCCCCGCATGGGCGCAGTCACCGGAAGTCTCCCTCGACTTCACCACCAACGACGCTTGGCAACTTCCTGTAGGCTCTGCCAACAAAGCAACAGACGCGGCAACATTCACCAACGATGAAGGCTACGCCATCACACTCACCGCCGAGACAGGCTACTATTTCAACACCCAAGGCTACCTCATGCTCGGCAAGGCCGGCTCCACGCTGACCCTGCCCGCCTTCAGCTTCGCCGTGGGCTCCATCGAGGTGGTGGGCAATAGCGCCGCTTCCGGCGCCGTGGAGCAAAACATCTTCGTGGGAGAAACGGAGGTCAGCGCAAAGACAATAGGAGCGAAAGGCGCCAACGTCTATGCTATCGCCTCTGCCTACCAGGCAGCCGGCAACATCTACACGCTGAAGGTGCTCTCCGCCCACAACACCCAGATCACCAAAATCAACATCTACAAGGCAGGTGGAGCGACCGTGAAGCCCGTGCCCAACATGAGTTTCAACCCCACCACCACCACGGCCATCATCGGTAAAGACTTCACCGAACCCGTGCTCACATACGATGGTGACGGAACAGTGACCTACTCCTCCGAAGACGTGACCATCGCCACCGTGGACGCCTCCACCGGCGAGGTGACACCTGTCGGTGTCGGCAGCACCAACATCGTCGCCACGGCGACAGAGACCGACAATTACAATGGCGTTTCCACCTCCTACAAACTCGCAGTGGTGGAATCGCAAGGTGGCGAGGTGGAAGACGGCCTCTTCGACTTCACAGGATTCACCGACTATGGCACAGGACTGGTACCCAACAGCGACAGCAGCAGCGAAAGCTTCATCTACGACGACTACACCTGGACAGCCGGCAAAGTGACCCTCACCTCTTCCGGCAAATATCGCTGGTGGCTCGCCGGCGCCGGCAACTCCCTCCGTTTCTACAACAACGTGGTCGATGAGGTGCAGACTTCAAAGATGACCATCGCCGTGCCCGATGGCTATGTCATCACAGGCATCAGCATCACCGGCGGACAGCAGTTCGTAAGCGACGACGGCCTCTACACATCGAGCAACGGCAAATGGGAGGGCGAGGCCCAGAGCGTCACCCTGCGCTATGCCGCATCCAGCGGCAACGTGGCCGTCAAGACCGTCACCGTCACCTACCAGTCGGGCGAGGCTCCTCCCGAGAAACTCACCCCGACGATGAAGTTCAGCGGAACCTACTACACCGTGGAGGAAGGTGAAGACTTTGAAATCCCCGAGCTCACATACGATGGCGACGGCACCATCACCTACTCCTCCGACAACGAGGACGCCGTGACCGTTGACCCATCCACCGGCGTGGTGGACATCGTGGCCGAAGGAACAGCCGTCATCACCGCCACCGCCTCGGAGACCGACACCTACAAGGGTGCCACAGCCACCTACACCATCAACGTCATCAAGGGCCAAGGCACACATGAGGTGGTGGACGGCCTCTTCGACTTCACCGACAAGACCAACTACGGCACCAGCCTCTCTCCCAGCACCAGCGACGAATACTTCACCGACCCCGTCACATGGAAAGCCGGCAATGTCACCCTCGTCAGCGAAGGCAAGTATCGCTGGTGGATGAACGCCAACGGCAACTCCCTGCGCTTCTACACCAACGTGGTGGACGAGGTGCAAACCTCGAAGATGACCATCTCCGTACCGGAGGGCAAGGTAATCACCAGCATCGTCATCAACGGCAGCAAGGTCAACCAGTTCACCGTGGACACCGGTGAGTATGCCGACGGCACATGGACAGGCAACGCTCAGAGCGTGGTCTTCACATACGCCCCCAGCGGCACCATCTCTGTCAGCACCGTCACCGTCACCTACGGCGGCAACGCCCTGGCCGACCCGCAACTGGCATGGAGCGCAGAGACCCTTGACGTCGTCCTCGGCGAGGAGTTCACCGCTCCCACCCTGAGCGCCGCAGAGGGCTTCGACCTCTCCATAGTGACCTATAGCACCTCGAACGCCAGCGTGGCAACCATCGACGAGAGCGGCGCGCTCACCATCGTGGGAGCCGGCACGGCAGTCATCACCGCCACAGCAGCCACCAGCGAAGCATTCCTCGGTGGAAGTGCATCCTACACCGTCAACGTGACGAAGCCCACACAACCGGCCACCGGCAGCTATGCACTCGTGACCGACGCCTCCACACTCGCCGCTGGCGACGAGATCATCATCGTGGGCACCAACACGCCGAAGGTGGCAGAGGGTGAAGAGGTAGTGACCAACTACTACGCCCTTGGCACCAACCAGAAGAACAACAACCGCGAGGGTGTCTCCGTCGTCATGGAGCCCGATGGCACCATCACCGCCAACGCCGACGTGCAGGCCATCATCCTCGAGGAGGGCTGGTATTTCAACGTGGGTGGCGAATACCTCTATGCTGCTGGTTCCAACAAGAGCAACTACCTCCGCACGGAGACCGAGATTGACGAGAACGGCAATGCAAAGGCTGTCATCTCCATCGAGGATGGCGTGGCCACCATCACCTTCCAAGGCACCAACACCAACAGCGACATGCGCTTCAACTACAACGGCGGCACGCCGCTCTTCGCTTGCTACAACCCGGAGAACACCAGCATGCCGCGCACAAGCATCTACAAGAAGGTTGGCAGCGACATCTTGCTTGGCGATGCCAACGGCGATGGCCAGGTGACCGTCTCTGATGCCACACTGGTAGTGGAATACGTGCTCAGCGGCAAGGCCACATCGTTCGTCTTCAAGAATGCTGACGTCAATGGTGACGGAAATGTGAACATCACCGACGCCTCCCTCATCGTGGGCTTGGTCCTCAACCAGTAAGGAGACAAGACTTGGAGGCGCCGACCTCCATGGCAATAAAAAATCCCGCCGTTTGGCGGGATTTTTTATTGTCTTCGAAAAAGAGTTCTAAGCATCTTCCTCCGACTTCTTGCGTCTTGAAGACCTCTTCTTGGGCTTCTCGTCAGCAGTGACGGTGGCTTTCACACCAGCAAGTTCCGGGTCGATGAGGATACGGCCACAATACTCGCAGACGATGATTTTCTTGTGCATCTTGATGTCGAGCTGGCGCTGGGGAGGGATTTTGTTGAAGCAGCCGCCGCAAGCGTCGCGCTGCACATAAACCACTCCAAGGCCGTTGCGGGCGTTCTTGCGGATGCGCTTGAAGCTGTTGAGCAAGCGCTCCTCGATTTTCTCCTCCAAGCCCTTGGCCTTCGCCTTGAGTTTGTCCTCTTCCTCGCGGGTCTCCTGCATGATGGAGTCCAGTTCGCTCTTCTTCTCCTCGAGCGTCTGAAGTTTGAAGTCCACCTGCTCTTGGTTCTGCTTCAGCAAGGCCTCCTTCTCTTCTATCTTCACCAAGGCCTCGTTGATCTTCTTGTTGCACAACTCTATCTCCAACTCCTGGAAGACAATCTCCTTGCTCAGCATGTCATACTCGCGGTTGTTCATCACATCGTTGAGCTGCTCCTTGTAACGAGCGACGATGGCCTGGGCATCAGCGATGTCGCCACGTTTCTGGGTGATGGCGGCATTGAACTCGTTTATCTCGCTCTCTATCTTCTCTATGCGCGTGCGAAGGCCGGTGATCTCGTCCTCAAGGTCCTGCACCTCCAAGGGAAGTTCGCCCCGGAGTGCGCGTTTCTCATCGATTTGCGACAAGGTGGTCTGCAACTGGAACAATGCTTCCAGTTTCTTCTCCACGGTTAAATCTGTAGGGTCTTTCTTTGCCATGTTGATATATGATGGTTTGGTTTACATGTAAACGATGGGGTTGGTGTGAACCTCCGTGAGGATGCACCTTACGCCGGGGCACCGCTCCTCTATGACTTGCTTGAAAATCTCGGTGGTGTATTGCTCGCTCTCGTAGTGGCCGATAACGCATACCTGCACCTCCTGCTCATGGTCGAAAAAGTCGTGATAATGCATCTCGCCGGTGATGAAGGCGTCGGCACCGGCAGCCACGGCCTCGCCAAGGAGGAACGCCCCGGCACCACCGCAAAGCCCCACACGGCGGATGGGCCGGCGAAGCAACTGATTGGTCTGCACGCACGACACTTGGAATGTCTCCTTGAGCATGGCGATGAACGCCGCAGCCTCCATGGGCTGCTCCAAGGAGCCCACCACGCCACTGCCGCCACTCACGCCGCCCGTCTCGCGGGGAGCGAGGATGGAGAGGTCATGCAAGTGAAGTTTCTCGGCCATCTTGTAGTTCACGCCGCCAATGGCATTGTCCAGGTTGGTATGCATCGACACGATGGCTATGCCCTGCATGATGGCTTTCATCACGCAGCGTTGCACCATGTTGGCACCTGTCACCCGCTTGAGGGCACGGAAGATAAGGGGATGGTGCGACACGATGAGGTTGCATCCTTTGGCCACAGCCTCGTCAACCACCTCCTCCGTCACGTCCAAACACAATAATGCCCCTGACACTTCCGTCTCTGTCAATCCCACTTGCAGGCCGGCATTGTCGTAGTCTTCCTGCAGGGGCAGAGGCGCGAACTCTTCAAGGGCATTCACCACTTCTTTTATTTTCACGCTTCAAAAGCTTTTTTGGATTGAACTGCAAAGATAACACTTCTCCCTGAAACATCAACCATTTCCACCCTTAGTTTAACTTATTTTAGGGTTTGGAGGATACTCGAGTGCATCAGTAACAACTCTGTCATTCCTAATGCCAAGAGGCCACCATTACATTTTGAAAAACATAGTAAGACGTATTTTGTATGTGCAAAGAATAGAACTTTATACATACAAAATACGTCTTATCAAAGAAGCTTGCGCTCAATGGAGCGTTATTTCACCACCACTTTATGGGTGGTGCCATCATTCATTCTAATAACATTTACGCCACGCTGCGGACTGTTGATGCGCCGACCGTCGGTGTTGTAAACACCTTCGATGGATGGGGCGTTGGCATTTGTATGGCGTATGTCCGTCCATAAGTTGTAGTGGAATTCTGCCACACGGCTCTCTGGCTGGTCGCCTTTCACGGCATAGGCACGGATGGTGACGGGTGGGTTGAGCACGATAGGTTCGGTGTATTGCTTGCGCGAACCATTCTCATCACATGGACACGAACCGTCGGTGGTGTACCAGATGGTTGCTCCCTCAGTGTCGCACCACAGTTCGAGCAGGTCGCCAGGCAGCACACCCGTTCCACTGATTCGCGAGGCCATTGGCGTAGCCACGGGGATGGAGTTCGGGTCGAGTACATTGACAATGGCATCGGTTTTCACCTTCTCGTCATCCTCCAAGGCGAGACAGACGCTGCACGAGCCTCCGCTGAGTCCGTAGATGGTGAGCAGGGCAACGCCCTTCTCGTCGAAAGTGGCCGACTCGGAGATTGTAGCCATGAAGTCGTGCTGGAGTGTTGCCACGACGCTTTTGCCTGTAGCTGCCGAAGCGGGATAGGCTACCACGCGGAACTGTCTCATACCATCCTTGGGAACCTCGATGAGTGAGTCGGTGGCAATTTGACGCACGCGGTTGGTCACCACAAACTCCTGCTGGAAGTCGTTGGCCATCTGCACACCGGCATAGCTCTCCACCTCGCGGCGCACGGTGAGCGTCACCTTATCGCCAGCCTTCAGATCCTCGGTGGGATGCACCAAAATGCGTGAGACGTAGGAGGCGTCGCCCTCCCAGTTTTTCGAGGTGTTCAACTGCCAGGGATTCGAGGGCAACAACTGATTGTCGCGGGTCAGCCACACATGGGCGCCGTGGAGGGTCTCCGGGCGCATATACTTGCTGAACTCCACCTCGATGCCGTCCTCGTAGGCGAGGGCTTTCTTCACCATAGGCTGTGCGAACTGGTGGATGCCAATGTTCACATCAAGCTGTGGCGGCGGTACGGGCAGCCACTCGCTAAAGGCGGTCTCATAACCGGCTTTCTCGATTTTCACCTGCCACTGTCCTTGTGGCACGTCCCAGTTGTAGCGGCCATCGGCATCGGTGATTTGTGGGTTCACCTGTCCGTAGTCCTCGGCTTTCCATAAGATGGCTTCCTTATGGAAATCGCCATAGACATCCTCC
>CADBBP010000120.1 GCA_902792855.1 uncultured Prevotellaceae bacterium | reverse complement strand
AAACCACCACGTCGCCATTGGAGAGGCTGTCAGCAGATATCGAGGGCAGACTGGTGGCATCCACCAAGATGTCTGCCGGATTGGAGAGTGCCGACTCCGTATTGCCATACATCGCGGTGACATGATAGCGGTGCGCCCCATCGTCCACACCGACGTCGGTATGCTCCATCGTCCCCGGCTTCAACGTAGCCACCAGTTCCTCGTCACGATAGACGTGGTATGCCGTCACTTCCACTTTTGCCGCCGGCATCCTGGCCACCGAGGGGTATGCCGTAAATGTGATGTCGTCCACCATGAGGCCCGCCTTTCCCTTTGCCGTGGAACGTATGGCGAAATAAGTGACGCCCCCGGGCAGGTCGAGTCTCTCCTCCCGCCAGTCGGTCACAGTCGCCACACCCTCGTATGTCTTTTGGAAATGCTCCAACTCATCATCGGTGGTGGAGTACCACACCTCGAAGGTCGCCTCCCCCTCGTTTTGCCCTGTCGCGCTGACGAAAAAGCTGATCGTCTGCTCCAGTCCGCTGAGTGGTGGCGATATGAGCCATTTGTCGGACGCCTCCCCGGAGAGCGGAGCCATGGTGAGGAGCGCCTGCTCTCCCGAATAGGCCGCCATGGCCTCCACCACAGCGTGGTCGGTCATGTCGAGGCCGGCGTGGTGTGCGTTGAACACCATGAATGCCATGGGAACCCCCATGTTCTTGCATGTGTCGCATCCCTCCGGCGTGCATGTGGGGCCTCCGTTGCCGTCTCGCAATTTCCATTGCCCCAAGCCCCCCTCATGGTTGTCGGCTGTGACGCCCCCTGTTGACATGGGAGGGTAAACAGCCATGTCCTCGAACTCCTCCGTGATGACATTCCCGAAGTCGGAGGGGTCTTCCGGCATGTCCCATTTGAGTTGCACGTCGGCCCCTGTCGCCTGTGCGGTGAGATTGGTCGGCCGGGCCACCGACGGCAGCCTTACCGTAGCAGACATAGCAGCCTCGTCGTTTGCCGGTGTCTCGTCTCCACGACACACCACCTTGGCCTTCACCTCCATCATCGAACCAAAGAAGATGGTTGGCACGAAATTGAGCGAGCAAGCGGTTGTCCCCTTGAAGGGCGCCACGATGCCCTCCACCGGCACCACCCCCATCTCCTTTCCGTTGACAGTGAAGGCCACGGCGCATTGTCCGTCCGTCACGGCATGCAGCCCGTTGTTTTGCACGGTGGCCGTCACGGTGGTCTCTTCACCCACCTTCACCGTCTTGGGCATGGCGAGTGCTGTTAGTTGGACGTCGCAGTCTTGCACGTCCCTCACGCAGATGTCGTCCAAGCAGAAGGAAGCCTCCACCCCTTCAGTCTCCACTTCGAAAGAGACCACCACGTAGTCGTCATCAGCAAAGGCACTCAAGTCGATGGCCTTGAACACCCATGAGCCGTCGGTCACGGCGTCAGCCGCCAGTGTCTCGAGGCACACCGGCCCTTCGGCGTCCTGTCGCGACACCATCACCCTGGCCCTTGCTCCTCCGCCCTTCCCCATGAGGTAATGGAAGAGCAGCATAGGCCGTCCGGCACCTTTCAGCGATATTTTTTGAGTGCCCGCCCTCGCCGTAGCATGGTCGGCTGTTGGCACAAGTATGGAACTGGCCCTGTCGTCATCGGCAGCGGTCGTTGCGGCATGCCATCTGGCGCCTGTCGTCTTCTCCCACCAGAAGCCGTCGCCATCGGCATTGGCAAACGAATAATGGTAGGGTATTGTGGCGGAATTGCCGATGATGAGCCATCCGCGCATGGGCTCCCCCGCCCTGCCAGCAAAGCATGGCTCCACCTCCACGTCGAGCGTCTCGGCATATCCCCAGTCCCAGAAAGAATAGTCGAACTCACACCTTGTCTGCTGCGTCGAGGCCACCATTTCATCACGCTGCCCTTTACGGTCGAGCACATAGACGCGGTATTCCACGGCTTGCGGGTCCACATAGCCCCCATTCGCTCCCACCTCAGCAGTCACGGCTGCCCACGAGCAGGCCGTCCTCCCTCCACGCATGTCCTGACAAGTCAGCGTGCCCTGCATCACCGGGGCGTCGGAGCCGATGTATGTCTTTGAGACAGCCGCGAACCCCTCCCCCACAGCATTGGCGGCCACCGCCTCAAAGACGTGGTAGCCGTCGGACTCCACAGCCACCTCTACGCGTTGTTCATCCCCCGGTGTGGGGTGGAGGATGGTGTCAATGGTCTTTCCGTCGATTTTCACATCGATTTTGTCG
Organism: uncultured Prevotellaceae bacterium; assembly: GCA_902792855.1. GTDB lineage: Bacteria > Bacteroidota > Bacteroidia > Bacteroidales > Bacteroidaceae > Prevotella. Next base: position 9,079 of record CADBBP010000120.1, on the reverse strand, counting down.
ATGCTTTCAAGCTTGTCGCCGCCCATCGTGGTGGAAGGAGCCGTGAAAGCCACCACAGCCGTGAGGGCTCCCTTCGGCCCGGGGGTGACGTTCAACATCCCCACCTCCGCTGGAGCTCCGCTCTCTACCATCACACCCAGTTTCCATCCCTTCAACGTAAGATAAAAATGGTTCTTGTCGGAAATGGCATGGAAGCCCACCTTGAAAACCTTTTGCTCCTTGACGGAGAAAGAGGCCAGCAACTCCACCGTATCACCCCCGGCGATGTCGGTTGGCTCCACCAGCACGGTGGTGTAGTTGGAGGGGTCGTCGCCCTCGCCCAACCTCACCTCCATGCGCTCGGAGTAGGACTTTCCCGCCAGTGCGGTGAGTGTGAGCAGGTACACCCTGCCCGGTTCCAAGAACAAGTCGGGTGAGAGGAGCCAGTCGTCGGCGTCGTTGCGTGTGGAATATGCATATCTCGCCAGCCCGTCGTTGTTCACGCCCCAAGTGCGTCCGTCACCATTGGCATCCACCACGGTGTATCGCCCGAAAGCCTCCGGGTCGGTCCAGTCTTCCTCAAACGGGGGGATGACAGCATCATCGGCCGCCTGCAGTGTGGCTGCGGGCAGCATCACCAAGACGACAACTGCCATGAGCAGCCATCGATATGTGTTTTCCAATTTCATCTTACCAAAATTTTCACAGTGGAACCGTCGGACAGTTTCACGATGTTGAGACACTTTTGTGGATGGGTCGTCATCCTTCCGTCGAGGATGTATCTTGCCACTTCACGTGGGTGCTGGATTTAGTTTTCAGCCGGTTCAGCCTTGTAAGGCTTGAGCGGGCTTTTGGTCACCTGGCACACCCCCCGGTCATCATAGACGAAGGCCACGACCGACATGTTCTCGGGCTTCCATGCCTCGTTGAGGGTGTATGAAAACTTGTCAGACCATGTCTCTCCCTCGTCCACCGTGATGTCGGTGCCCCAGGTGCCGTTGACGGCGCAGCGCAGCACATGGTTGTGCACGTACTCGTTGTCACGGCTGCCGTCGGGCATGAACTGGAAGTCGATGATGCCATCCTCGATGAGCCATATTTGCAGCTTTCCTGCCACATGTCCGTCCACCCCGCGGCCATAACAGTTGACAAAGACTTCCCGTGTGGCCTCATCGTAGGTGCATTCGGCCTCCATGGACAGTGGTGCACTTTTCACCACCTCTTCCCTCACGACAGAGCCCCACAGGTTGTAGTCGCAAGTGCCGGTGCGGTCGATGACACCCATGGGCTGTGACTCCACCTTCCAGTGGTTGTAGTATTCGTCTCCCACGGCGGTGTGGAGCGAATAGGGCACTCCCCTGAGCGTCTTGGCGAAGGGGCCGCTGTGTATTCCCACGGCGATGACGGTGTCGGCCCCGTAGAATTCCTGCAGTTTCTCTATCTCGAGTGTTGCCGTGGGGCAGTTGACACACCGCTGCCCGGTGAAGTCCTCTATGAGCACCTTGCGGCCCACCGGATCGGGCTTGACATAAATCAGCCTGTCGGCCTCGTCGATGTCACTACAAGCGGTGACGAACAAGGCGAGCAAAAGAGTAAGGATATGGATGGGTTTGAGTGGTTGCATGGGTTTAGAAATTGTAGTTGTATGAGAGGGTGAAGCCTTTGCTTGCCGGAACGTATCTGCAGACACCTCCGGAGCAGTTGAAGCCGGCCCTGGTGCGGCCATAGCCGGCCTGGATGCGGTGTGAGCCCATGTTGCAGGTCACCAGTCCCTGGTAGTAGTGCAAGTCGGTCTCGCCGCAGTTGTACATGTCGGAGACGGTGAACATGAGGTGGGGCAGCACGGAGAGCTCGAGCAGGGCGAAGGCCCAGTCGCCCTCGTCGTCGTCCGTTGCCAGGTATTGCAACTCCCCTCGCAGCGTGAGTTTCTTGTTGATTTTGTATTTTCCGTCGGCCACGAAGATGTTGGAGTGTATCATCCCGCCCTCTCCCTGCACGACGGTCTGGTTGTAGAACTGGTTCATGTACATCAGGTTGAGCTTGAAATCTCTGTTGATGCGCTTGTCCACCTGGATGTTGAGGTCTTGGTAGTAGGTGCCGTCGCCCCATTTCCAGAAGGCGGAGCCATAACCGTCGGTGGCATGCGGGCTGCCGTCGGGGTAGTAGTTCCTGTCCACGGCGTGCACGTGGGAGAAGTTGAGGCGCACGTTGGTGCCGTATTTCCCTCCGAGCAGCGTGTTCCGCTTGAAGTTGTAACCCAGTTCGGCCTGGTATGCCCACTCTCCCTCGGGCTGTGTGGCGTAGGGATAGAGTGCGGCGAGTGCGTAGGTATGGTCGAGGGTGAATGCGGGCATGTGGTTGATGAAAGAGGATGTGCCAATCTGCGTCCTCTTTGACCGGAAGGCCATATTGTCGCTTCGCTTGGCCTGGAGCAGGAGGCTCATGCCTCGCTTGGAGTAGGATGCGGAGAGCATGGCGACGTAGCCCTTGCGGTAGATGAAATGGTTGTCGGACGAGGGGTCTTGCGTCTTCTGTGCGTATTCGGCCAGCAGGCTGACGTTGCCCTTCTGCAACCTTGCCCGCAAGTCGAAGGCATTGACGTTTTCAGGGAACTTGTATTGGTGGGTGGCGTCGTACAAGATTGGAACGTCCTCCTTTTCGTGCTTGTTGACAAAGGAGGCTCCTATCGAGGCGTAGGTGCCGTTGTCCTGCATGGTCTTCGACCATTGGTCGAAGTTGAGCTCCACATCGGCACCGGAGACGAGGGCGTTGTTGTAACTCCAGTAATGGCGCTGCCAACCGGAGAGGGCCTTCACGGTGACACCCTTGACAGGCTTTGCCATCACGCGGGCGCCAAGGAGTGAGTTGTCCACCCCGAGGCTTCGCTCCTCATAGGTGCGCAGGATGAAGCCGCTGCCAAACTGCTCGTAGAAATTGCCGACGGTCACCTCCAACTTCTCAGTGTGCATCTTGGCGTAGATGTTGGCCAGGCCCCAGCCCTTGAAGTCGTTCTCGAAACCGGGGAGTGGGAAGCGAAGGAACTCCACCCTTGCCCCGGCGTCCACGTTCTTGCTCAGCACGTGCACGTCGGCATAACTGTTGGTGAGCGCCCACTCGTCCTGCTCTTGTGCGCCGATTTTGGTGTCTTCCTGGGGGAAGAGGACGTCGCTCTGCACACTGCCGGTGACGGTGACTTTCTGCTCGCCCTCCACCTGCGCGTGAAGCAGCAGCGGTGTGGACAGCAGCAGTGCGGTGAGAAAAGATAGTTTTGCCATGGCCTATTTCACCAGTTCACGAACCTTGTCTATCAGTTCCTGCTCCGCTCCCTCGGTGTAGCCGTTGTGGCGATAAACCACCTTTCCCGTGCCATCGACGATGAGGGTGTAGGGAATCATCTGTATGCCAAGGGCTTTTTGAAATTCACTGTTGGTGTCGAGCAGCACGTCGTAAGTCCAGCCGTGGTTGTCCACAAGGGGTTTCACCTTGTTGATGTTCTGGGCTTGGTCCACGGAAACGGCGAAGATTTTCACGCCGGTCTCATCCTGCCATTCCTCGTACACCTCGCTGATGGCATCCAATTCGCGGTTGCACGGCTTGCACCAGGTGGCGAAGAAGTCGATGATGAACGGTTTGCCGTTGTTGGACAAGGTGTCGGTGCGCACCGTCTTCCCCTCCATGGTCTTGATGGTGATGGCTGGAAGTTGCGCTTTTACTTGGCTTGACAGGCCTGCAAGGACGATGACAAGCAGGAGGAAAAATTTCTTCATATTCGTATTTTTTTTGCTTTGAACTGCAAAAATAATGATTTATACCGCAATCAAGCTCTGTGGAGTGTTAATTTTTTCAAAACACCGCTGCCACAGGGCATTTCTGCTGCTCCTTTATGCCTGGCCTGCTGTTATGAGAGGGGATTTTCCGTTAGGTATGTTGCGTTGGCAACGCAACATACAAAAACGTGGTCAAAGATACTAACTTTTCGAAATTGGAGGCGGATTTAAGGGAAAAAGTATGTGTAATGGCAATCGCAAAAATGTTAATAGAAGATTATAAACTGTTAAAAGATTTTAAAATTTGGCACGTTTTCGCGTTTTCGCTGAAAAAAAGGAGGCTCCTTCTCACGTGTTTGGAAATCTTTTCGTATCTTTGCGGTCAAAAGAGAGAAGATCAGCATTGTTTTAAGGAATTGCACCTTGCATTAATAGAATAGATGATATTTTCCTTGTGCAGACACTTGATGGTAGTCATCATAAAGTTCTTCTTTGGCGAAAGTGCGATGACGAAGGGTTGTGACGGTAAATATGCCGTGATGGCCTATGCGATGTGTGTATGCAGCTTTAGGGCATTGCTTCCTTCTCGACATACTTGGAATATTTTCACACAACTGACATGCTAAATATACTACAGATGTCGGGATGGTCAGCGGACTTCCCATTAAGAACATACATCGAAAAAGGTAAGAAGTTAATAGTGAAATAAGTGACCTTTTTTTTAAGTTTTGAATGAATGGGGGCTGCGGCGATTGGTTCGTCGCAGTCTCTCTTTTTATACACCCTCCCTATGAGGCAGGAGCAACGCCGGTAATTCGCTGATACTGTTGATGCGTGCGATGTTGCCATGGTCGAACTCCTCTGTCTGCTCGTGCGCCCATGTCACCTTGAACGGAATGTGCACGGCCATCCCTCCCAGTCTCACCACCGGTTCGATGTCCGACTTGAAACTGTTTCCCACCATGAGCAGTTCGCTGATGCCTATTCCGAACATGGCGCAGAGTTCACGATACTGCCTCGGTGTCTTGTCGGCCACCACCTCCACACGGTCGAAATAGTCCCACAACCCGGAGCGCAGCAACTTGTTCTCCTGGTCGAGAATTTCACCTTTGGTGAACACCACCATTTTGTATCTCGCCATGGCCCTGATGGCCTTGAGCGCCTCCTCCACACCCTCCAATGGCGTGGCAGGAATGCGCAGCAGGCTTCTGCCCAACTGCTGTATCTGCAAGAGCGTGTCGGCGCTCACCCTCCCGCCACTCACCTTGACGGCGTTCTCCACCAACGACAGTGTGAACGCCTTGCTGCCATATCCCAATTCGGGCATGTTGGCTGTCTCTGTCTTGAACAGTTCTGCGGAGATGTGTGCGGCGTCTCCGTAAGGTGCGAGCAGGGAGCAGTAGTCGCGCTCCACGGCCTCGAAATGCGACTGGCAGTCCCATAACGTGTCGTCGGCATCGAAGGCCACCAGCTTGGTTTGTTCGGTTGTCATGCTTCTTATTCTAAAAATCCCTTGCAAAGATAATGCATTTCTTTCACCCATGTCTTTGCCTTTAGGGAAAAAAACCGTATTTTTGCAAGCAAAAAATAAAAGCACTCAAAAATTATGGCAAAAAACAAGAAAAAGAAGACACAGCAAGAGTTCCTGTCACCTGAAAGGTTTATGCGTGAGCGCGTCCGTTCGCTTCAACTCGGCCCATGCTTTTTTCCCACGGAGATAGACGAGCGCGGCGAAGGCATTGCCATCGTCTCCCGTCTGCACACAGGAGGCCGTGTCAGTTTCGCCGTCTATCTGGTTGACACCTGGTGCACGGGCGTGAAGGACACCTACTACCGTCTCCGCATGGAGGAAGACGAATTCCAGACATACATAGAGAGGATGGCCGAACACACAAGGCCGGCGAGTTACAACGAGGTGCACAACCTTATTTACGGGGCCTTGGAATATGCTTCCGAGGCCGGCATCCCCCCTCACAAGGATTTCGCCATCACCAAATACATGCTTGAGGAAGACACCGACGACATCCCCCTCATCGAGTACAGTTACGGCAAGGACGGCAAGTATTGCCTTGTAGCCACCGGACAGTTGGAAGCCAGCCGCTACCTGCAGCACATGCGCCGCCATCTGAAGGAGGGCGAATACGACTACATCATCGCCGTCGGTCCAGACGAGATGGATTTCTCCCCGGAAGACAACGAGTAAAAGCAACCCACCCATTAAAGACAACAACGACAAGACAACCATGGCCAACTTGAGATTTCAGGTGGTGGAGGAGGCGTTCAAGAAGAAACCCCTCGACGTGACCACCCCGGCGGAGCGTCCCTCTGAGTATTTTGGGAAATATGTGTTCACCCGCGACAAGATGTTCAAATACCTCCCACGCGACATCTACATGAAGATGATGGACGTCATCGACAATGGCGCCCGCCTCGACCGCTCCATCGCCGATGCCGTGGCAAAAGGCATCAAGCAATGGGCGACAGAGAACGGTGTGACACACTACACCCACTGGTTCCAGCCGCTCACCGAGGGCACGGCGGAGAAGCACGACGCCTTCATCGAGCACGACGGCAAGGGTGGCATGATAGAGGAGTTCAGCGGAAAACTCCTCATGCAGCAGGAACCCGATGCCTCATCGTTCCCCAGCGGCGGCATCCGCAACACCTTCGAGGCTCGCGGCTATTCCGCCTGGGACCCCACCTCGCCCGTCTTCATCATGGACGACACGCTCTGCATACCCACCATCTTCATCTCCTACACTGGCGAGGCCCTCGACTACAAGGCTCCGCTGCTGCGTGCATTACGGGCGGTGGGCTCCGCCGCCAAGGAGGTGTGCCACTATTTCTACCCCGACGTGAAGAAAGTGACATGCAACTTGGGATGGGAGCAGGAGTATTTTCTCGTGGACGAGGGGCTCTACAGCGCACGGCCCGACCTTATGCTCACCGGCCGCACACTCATGGGGCACGACTCCGCCAAGAACCAGCAGATGGACGACCATTATTTCGGCACCATCCCCGACCGTGTGCAGGCCTTCATGAAAGACCTCGAGGTGCAAGCCCTGGAGCTCTCCATACCACTGAAGACACGACACAACGAGGTGGCTCCCAACCAGTTTGAGTTGGCTCCCATCTACGAGGAGACCAACCTCGCCGTGGACCACAACATGCTGCTCATGTCGCTCATGAGGCGCGTGGCCAGGAAACACGGCTTCCGCGTGCTGCTCCACGAGAAGCCTTTCGCCGGCGTCAACGGCTCTGGCAAGCACAACAACTGGAGCCTCTCCACCGACACCGGCGTGCTGCTACACGGCCCGGGGAAGACGCCGGAGGACACCCTGCGCTTCGTCGTCTTCATCGTGGAGACGCTCATGGGGGTCTATCGCCACAACGGACTGCTCAAGGCCTCCATCATGAGTGCTTCCAACGCACACCGCTTAGGAGCAAACGAGGCTCCGCCGACCATCATCTCGTCGTTCCTTGGAAAACAGCTCAGCGAGTTGCTGGAGCACATCGAGCAATCGGACAAAAAAGACCTCTTCACCTTGGAAGGGAAGCAAGGCATGCAACTCGACATCCCTGAAATCCCGGAACTGCTCATCGACAACACCGACCGCAACCGCACGTCGCCTTTCGCCTTCACCGGCAACCGCTTCGAGTTCCGTGCCGTAGGTTCTGAGGCCAACTGCGCCTCGGCGATGATTGCCCTCAACACAGCGGTGGCGGAGGCTCTTACCGACTTCAAGCTGCGTGTGGACGCCCTCATCGCAAGAGGCGAGGACCAGACAAGTGCCATCATCGACGTGGTGCGTGAGGACATACGCACTTGCAAGCCCATCCATTTCGACGGCAACGGCTACAGCGAGGAATGGGTGGAGGAGGCCACACGTCGCGGCCTCGACGTAGAGACCAACTGCCCTGTGATTTTCGACAACTACCTCCTGCCGGAAACGGTGAGGATGTTTGAGCGCATGGGTGTGATGAACGCCAAGGAACTGGCTGCCCGCAACGAGGTGAAATGGGAGACCTACACGAAGAAGATACAGATAGAGGCACGTGTGATGGGCGACTTGAGCATGAACCACATCATACCCATCGCCACGCAATACCAGAGCCAGTTGGCCCAAAACGTGCTCAACCTCTACGAGGTGTTCCCACACGAAGAAGCCTCTTCCCTCACCGCCCGCAACAAAGGCATCATCCGCGAGATAGCCGAGCGCACACAGGCCATAGAGACCGGCGTGGAGGATCTTGTCAACGCACGCAAGGTGGCCAACAAGATAGAGAGCGTGAGGGAGAAGGCCGTGGCATACCACGACACCGTGGCACCCATCATAGAGAAAATACGCTACCAGATAGACAAACTCGAGCTCATCGTCAGCGACGAGTGCTGGACACTGCCCAAATACCGAGAACTGCTGTTCATCAGGTAGAATCAGCCTTTGAATTTCTGAATGATGCGTCAAACACCCATAACCATGCGAACAGTTCTGTTTCTATTGACTGCGCTCTGCTGCCATGTTGCTGTCAGCGCACAGGAGTTCATAATCCCTCCAACCAACATCAATGCAAAGGGACACCCACACGTCTTGCCGGACAATGATGATAGTCTCGCTTGACCCGTCATGCCGGTTTGAGAAACAGACGGACGGCACATGGATGGCCCACACCAAGCCATTGGTGCCCGGCTTCCATTATTATTGGTTCAACCTGGGAGGGATGGACCTTTCCGACCCTGCCAGCAAGAGTTATTTTGGCTGTGGCAGGATGACCAGCGCCATCGACATTCCGGAGGCCGGGTGTGACTTCTACGACATCAAGGATGTGCCTCATGGAAGGGTCAGCATGCTCACTTATTACTCCAAAGTGAGACAGGCATACGCCACGATGTATGTCTATACGCCAGCCAGTTATTCGGATGGCAACAAACGCTATCCTGTGCTTTACCTGCAGCATGGCGGTGGTGAGGATGAGTCGGGATGGACACACCAAGGCAAGACCAACCACATCCTCGACAACCTGATAGCAGAAGGCAAGGGCATAGAGATGATTGTTGTCATGGCAAACGGCAACATCACCGTGCCAGGAACTGGTTTCGGCTATTCCATACAAGGCATGAAAGGCTTTGAAGAAGAGCTCACAAAGGTGATTGTCCCCTATATAGACAACAATTTCCATACCATCCCCGACAAGCAGCACCGTGCACTCTCCGGCCTTTCCATGGGCGGCGGCCAGGCGTTTTTTGTTGGGTTGCAGCATACCGAACTCTTCAGCTACATTGGCGTCTTCAGCACAGGTGTTTTCGGCGGCATTAGAGAAACCAAGTCATTTGA
>CADBBP010000119.1 GCA_902792855.1 uncultured Prevotellaceae bacterium | reverse complement strand
TGTCAGCGTCCCAGTGATTTACGCAGATGGCTTTGACGGCTGCGTCGGCAAAGTCGATGACGTCAGTCTGGGCGGCATCCTCGAAGGTGATGACCCAGGTGCCGTCAACGAAGAACTGCAAGAAGTCGGATCCTGACAAGATGTATGTGCCTCGGTCGTTGACAAACAGGTCGGTGACGTCGTTATCGTTGAAGCGCACCCGGAAGGTCTGGCCTACCCAGGGGTAAATAAGGAAAATGACATTGCTGTCCTCATCGAAATCAGTGACGTTGAAATTGCACTTTTGGTCGGGCTCGTCGCCGAAAATCATCCACGATTCCTCTCCACCACCGAGTGAGATATCGCAGCCGTTGTTGTCTATGTTGCCTGCCAGGTGGACATCCCAGTTAACTTGGTTCGGATTATCGGTGCTGGCTGGTTCGTAGAGGGCCATCAACGACGACGACATCAGCATGCCGAGATGCGCCTCAGTGGGGTTGGCCGAGAGGGCAGCCTCCATAAAGGTTCCGTCGCTGCTGGGCGTGAACTTGTTGGCGACGTCCTGGCCGCACCAATACACTCGGAGCACATCGTCGCCGACGGGCTTGGACAGGCGGAACAGCACGTAGCCATTGTCGCCGACCTCCTCATAGTAGGCAAAAGCTTTCTGGTAAAGGCCGTTCGCAGCAGATGCCGTGACGGTGCGGATGGGTGTTAATGCGCCTCCATTCCTCTTGTAGGGCGTACACTTCAACTCGCCGTTGCCCACCACTGTGAGGTCGAACGTGTAAGCGGGCTTGTCGAAGTAGAGCACACTCAGGCGATAGGTGTCGTCGCCTGCCTCGAAGTCATCCAAGGGCACACGGTAGGTGCCGTCGTCCTGCAGATACTGCTCGGGCGAGAGCTGTAGCTGCGACGTCTCGCTGATGACTTTGTTGACGAACAGTGCGCCCACCTGCTTGCCCTCGCCGGGACGGATGATCACATAATGTCCCGTCGCCTTGGGAAGCTTTTTCTCCAGGGTGGAACCGTAGTTGATGGTGGCCACCTTCTCGGTGACACCGCTACGATAGAGGTCGATCTGTCCACCGGGACCATTGGTGACAAAAAGCTTGCGTCCATTGTCCTTGTTGATGACCTTTATGTCCATGTCACCGTTGATGTCCACGCCATAGTAGGCCATGGCTATGTCGGGAAGGTAGTCTTCATCCACTTGCCTTGGCTCCTGGGGGATGCCGTTGGCCAGGACGGTGAGAGTCTCCTCGATGCCGTCAACGGGTTTCTTGTAGGTACATGAGAAACTCATGTTCATATACGTATCTTCGTAATAGGTGGCCACGTAGTCGCGCTCGTCACCATCGTGCTCCATTCCGACGAGGTCCTGCATCTCGCCGGTGTCTTGGTTGATGATGGCCCATTCGTTTTCATCGTTATTATAGAAGTCCATGCTGCCGTCGCCAATCTTTGACAAGTGGATGTTGAACTGCGTGCCTTCGGGATAGGACAGACGGTGGTATTTTGCCACGAGCGTGTTGGTCTTCTCTGTGATTTGGTGGGGAATGCCCATTTGGTTTTCATTCATAAAATATGTGTCGTTGAGCAAGAAGCCGTAGAGCCTATACAGGGACGACTCGTCAAGGCTGAAGTCTTTGAGCCAGAGTTGGGCGCCCTTGTCCACTTCGATGGTGCGTGTAGAGTTGGGGTTGATGATGGCCCAGGTGACATGGCCGTCGGTTTGCTTGCGCACCTTGAACGTGCCTTCGCCCTCATTGCTGATGGTCACCTTGCGATAGCTCGACCGTGGGTCGATGGGCTGTATGTTGGCATCTGCCCACACGGGGTGGTTGGCCTTCCACTCCTCAATCTCGTAGATGTCCATGTTGAAGTAAAAGGTCACGTTGTTGATGTTGTAGTAAGCGCCGCAATAGGATGATGGGGGCATCCCATAGAAATAGACGGACTTGAGTTGGCGCAGGTTGCTGAAAGAGCCATATTCGGCATCGCCGTAAAACTCGATTTGTTCGATGGGGCAGTAGGTGGAAAAGTCTGTATGTAAGATGTTGGCATTCCCCTTGAAAACCATTGTCTTCAGATGATTGAAATAGCTGAAGTCAACATCTTCGCCGATGATGATGTCACCCTCGAAATAGATTGAGGTGGCTCTCATGTATTTGTCGTTTGTCTTCGTGTCGGGGTATCCCAGACGGGTGATTTTCATTGAGTTGGAGTATGCTGGCACATAAATCTCGTTGGCATATTGCTCGATGTAGGTCACGGCGGCCTCCACCGTGGTGTTCGTGTTGCCGGCAAAGGGAGAGATGCCGATGTTTCCATCGCTATACCGGTGGGTGCAACAGATTGCATTCACCTGGCTGTGACTCTTCCATTTTGACACTAAAGAATTGTAACTGTTGTAGTAGGTGATGAACGAGTAAGTAGCGGGCGAGACAAGTTCGCTGAGATAGACGCTGATGGGCTTGGCGAACCTGGTGCTGCTGTCCAGGTACCACGACCTGCCGGTGGCAGGCGAAGTCGTGGATGAATAAAACCAAATGTTATTCAGTCTGGGCATTCCTGTGAAGTCGCCGGCAACGTAGCCGTTCTCAGTGCTCTCGGCGATGACCAGGGCCGCGGCGTTGGGACAGTTGCACGTGAATTGACCATCGAAACCGTGAACTATGGCCTCCCTTCCGTTGGGGCGGGTCACCTTTCCGGGAATGGTCAATGTGTAAGCACTGCTCTGGATGTTTGTTATGACGGCATACTGGTAGAGGGAATTGACGTCGTATTCATATACCCTGTAGGTGATGCCATTGTTGTCTGTGAAACTTTCCAGATTGTTGATGGCCAGGGCTGCATTCGTCGCGACAAAGGCCATAAGGATGAAAAGCAATAATCGGAGGTGTCTCATAACGTTGTATTTATTGGTTTGTATTTCTGTGAGTAAAGATACAAAAGAATGGTTGCAAAAGGTTGGGAAACATCAATTTCCGACCACTTCGCGCTCAAAAAAGTCCAGGAAGAAGGGCCAGTTGGGACCCGCTTCATGACCACCGTGATGTTGGCGATAGGTGAGCCGTCCGTCCATCAATCCGTGGTCCATGCCGGGAAAGAGGTCTGTGCCCAAGCCTTGATAGCCAAGCAGTTCATATACGGGCGACGCCTTTGAGGCCGATATGAACGAGCCTACCACATCCTGCCATTTGTCGCCGTTCCAACTGCCGGTGGAGATGAAACAGGCGCGTGGTGCGCAGAGGGCTATCAGCTCGTGTTGGTCAACGGGCATGTCGTTTTCTGTCATCGGGTCTGTCGCGTATTTGATCAGGTTGCCGCATACCCAGTGGTACTCCTGGCTTGAAACGATGTTGCCGATGCTCTCGCCGCAGTCGCGACGCCAGCCTGCTGCGCCGGCCTTTCCTGAAGAGGCGATGAACCCGGCTGCCACGCGCTCATCGAATGCCATCGCCACGAGAGCGGCCTTGCCATAACGTGAGACACCCTCGATGGCGCACTTGGTGGCGTCGAACGTCTTGTCTGTCTCGAAATAGTCTATCAGGCGTGAAAGGCCCCATCCCCAAGCGCGGAGCGAGCCCCAGTCTGCCGGTTGGCGGTGCGCTCCCTTGTTGCATAGTCCGATGATGCCGCTTGTCAGCCCCGAACCGGCATCGGCCTGGATGGAGGAGGGGGTGATGGTGGCGGCAGCCCAGCCGCGTCCTATCACCATCTCCTTCCAGGAAACTGCTCCGGGACGGGTGCGGGTGGGGTCGCCTCCGAAGCCGAATTCTATGATGACGGGCATGTTGTGGCTCCCGTTGTCGGGATATATCACGCTGACCTCCATCTCGACTTTGATGGATGGGCAAATGGAGTTGTCAACCACGCCTTTCAGGTAACGAACCACCACCGGCTTCCCCGCAAAATCCTTCTTCTCCTCATTGGTGATTTCCCATTTCACGGCGGGCACATGGTCGGGGATGCGCCCATATACGTTTTCCTCAAACAGCTTGACAAGCTCCGGACGGCGCACCTTGTACCACATCTTGGCACTGGTGACTTTCTTGCCACTTGCAGTGACGAGTGGGTCGGGATAGAAAGGGTAGGGGTTTGCTGTCAGTTCATCATAGTTGGGATGCTTGCTCTCGTCCGCGCTGTTGGGCTGGCGGCCTTCACGGGGCTGGCCTACTCCGACCTTGGCGAGCATGTCGGCATAATCGGCTTCCGTTATTTTGCGAAGGCTGTCCTGGTTGGCACGGTTCCCACCTCCGAACATCATGAACTGTGCGTTGGCTGTAAAGGGGATGCAAACGATGAGCATTGTCCCGATGAAGTGATTCAAGTTTTTCATAATTATACTATTATGTATAGTGGGGGATTCAATGATGTCTGTTCGGGTGCGAAGATACACATTTTTTCTCACATGGCGGCAACATATACGATAAAAAACACAAATGATTTGTGTAAATTTTGGATACTTTTTGCTCTTTTCTGGCACTTTACGTCAGATATTCATACAATTATTTGCTTATTTGAAGGAAAAAGAATACCTTTGCAGCCTGAAAACAAACTTGTTGTTTATAATTTGTTATAAAGGTAAAAGGAAATAAGTCCCATTTTGGGCAGATTTCATATAGATTGTTCATTTTAATTTGAAATTGAAGATGAAAAAATTATTTCTTTTAGCAGCCATCATGATGGCTTCAACTTGTGTTTTTGCACAGCACGAACCTGGTTCATTAACATTGCAACCCCGTATCGGTTTCAGCGCCGCAGACTTCAACAACACCAGCGACACAGAGGCTCGCGTAGGTCTGGTTGTTGGTCCGGAGTTCGAATACACTTTGGGCAACCGCTTCAGCCTCGGCTTTGGCTTGAACTACTCTCAGCAGGGTACTAAAATTAAAGATACCGATGTCACTTTCAAGCTGGACTACCTTACCATTCCCATCGTGGCCAACGTCTATCTCTTCAAAGGTTTTGCACTGAAGGCAGGTATTCAGCCGGGTATCAACCTCTCCGCAAAATTGGATGCTAAGAACGCAAAAGTTGACCTTGACAACGACGAAGTGAAAGCTTTCGATTTGGCCATTCCCGTGGGCTTGTCGTATGAATTCCGCAACTTCGTGCTCGACGCTCGCTACAACTTCGGTGTCACCAAGATTTTCGACGAGAAGAAGCTCCCGACCGGTGTCGACATCGACAGCAAGAACCTTGGTTTCCAACTGACCCTGGGTTACAAGATCACCCTGTTTTAATCTGTAATCACGTGTGGGTGCCTTTGCAGGCATCTTCGTGGATATTTTCATAATAGTTCTGCTCATTCTCCTACGAATGAGCAGAACTTTTTTTCGTGCTGCCACGGTAGAATACAAGTTCAAGAATTACAACCTGTACGGATAAAAATCCCCTTGGTAACAAATGGAGCAAATAGCAAAGGAAGTCGCCTTGAATGAGGGAACTCTTTTTTAGTCGCTTCGCGAGAACCAACGGTCGACGTGCGAAGCGAAAGTCAAATCGAACAAATCTATTCAAATCTTTCAAATCTTTTCGACCTGTGCGGTTGAAACGCCCTGAAAGGGCAACCAGCTCATAGCCCAGGGCAACGCCCTGGGTTGTGGGAAAGGGGTAAATTCGCCCTGAAAGGCCTGAAAGGGCAAAAGAATGGTGTTTAGGTAAAGCTTTTGCCCTTTCAGGGCGACAGTCGCACATCACGGTTTCCCAGGGCGTTGCTCCGGGCTGATATCTCGTTGGCCTTACAGGCCTTCCTACATAATTAATCCAACCGCACCTTCGTTTTTTTGTCTATGCCAGACAAGACTTGATTAGCACTTCAACCACTGAAGAATCAATTGCAAAAGACACCAAAGTGAATATAGCGAGGTGAGATACGAGATGCCTGCCCACCACCAGAATACTTTGGGTGACAGGTATACCCCTTTGCCCGACTATATGTAGGGATAGCAACAATATCTTTACGAAATAGCGTCAACTCCCTCGCGAAGAAGGCGGATGACATCGTCGGCAGAGATTTGTGCGAAGATGTCGGCTCCTTGGAGGAGGGCGTCGGCCATGGAACGTTTGTTCTGGTGCAGACGGATGATTTTCTCCTCGATGGTTCCAACAGCAATGAGGCGATAGACGGTGACGGGACGTTCCTGGCCAATGCGGTGAGCACGGTCGCTGGCTTGGTCTTCTATGGCAGGATTCCACCATGGGTCGAGGTGGACCACATAGTCGGCTGCTGTCAAGTTGAGGCCCAGACCGCCGGCTTTCAGGCTGATGAGGAACAGCGGTTCGTCTCCGGTCTGGAATTGGCGCACCAGACGGCTGCGCTCAGAGGGTGTGGTGCTGCCGTCAAGATAGAGGTAGGGGATGGCTTGGCTGTCGAGTGCCTCGCGGATGAGTGCCAGATGGCTGGTGAACTGGCTGAACACGAGGGCACGGTGACCGCTCTGTCGCAATTCTTCCACGAGGTGGAGGAAGGCGAGGGTCTTGCTCGAAGGGATTTGCAACTTGTCGTTGACAAGCCGTGGATGACAAGCAGCCTGGCGCAGGCGCGTAATCTCGGCCAAAGTCTGCAATGTGCTCTTGGAACCTTCCTCCAAATTGGCAATGGCCTGTTGGCGAAGGTTGTCGTAGAGGGCTTGCTCTTCTGCACTCAACTCTACACGCAGGGTGATTTCCGTTTTCTCTGGCAGTTCGTTGAGCACGTCGTCCTTGGTGCGGCGTAGCAGGAAGGGGGAGAGCAGACGGCGCAACAACCGCTGGCGTTCCTGATTGTGGTCGCGCTCGACAGGCAGGATGAATCTGTCTGTGAACTGCTGATAACTACCAAGCAAGTCGGGATTGGCAAACTGGAACAGGTTCCATATCTCGCTCAGATGGTTTTGCAATGGCGTGCCGGTCAGCATCAGACGGAAGTCGGCCTGCAGTTTCATGGCAGCCTTCGAGGTTTGGGTGTCGCGGTTCTTGATGGTGTGGGCCTCGTCGAGTACTACGGTGCTCCAGGTGCGCTGACAAAGCAACTCGCCTTCTGTGACCAGCAGACCGTATGTGCTCAGCACCACGTCGCCTGCCTCTGCGTCATTCACCAATTGCTGGCGGTCAACTCCCTGTTGGTTGAGGATCTTGACGGTCATGGCGGGCGCAAACCGACGCAGCTCCTGCTGCCAGTTGTGCAGCAACGATGTGGGCATCAGCACCAAGGCTGCTCCTTGGCTGGCACGCGACTGCATCAGCGTGATGGCCTGCAGTGTCTTGCCTAATCCCATGTCGTCGGCCAGACAGGCTCCTGCTCCCCAATATGCCAAACGACTCATCCACTTGTATCCTTCCACTTGATAGGGCCGGAGTTGGGCGTGGATGTTGGTGGGGACGGCAAATGACATGCTGGCCGACTCCTTGATGCGGTCCATCAACTGCCGGAATGGTTCGTCGGCATTTATTTTTACGCCCAGTTCCTCGAGACCTTCCAATTGGAAACCATTCATCTTGGACACCTTGGGCTGTTTGCCGCGCCCGATGAGCATCTTGTCGATGGCATCCAACTGCCGTCGTAACTGCTCGCTGAGAGCGACATATTCGTCGTTGCCCAAACGGATGAAATTGCCCTCCGCCCCTCGCAGACGCTCCAGCAGTTCGGCCATCTTTATCTTTTCCTTGTTATCGATGCTGAGGTCGCCCTCCATCTCAAACCACTGTCCGGCGGAACTGATTTTCAACCGTAGTTTGTCTGGAGTAATCATTGGGCGTACAACGCGCATCTTCACCCCTTGCGGCCATTCCACGAAGGCGATGTCTTGAGCCGTCCTTAATGCTTCCAACAACTGCAGGCACTGCGCCGTGTCTATCGACCAACGATTGTCGTCGGTCTCTTCTTTGGCAAAGGGCTGCATCAGTTTGCGTACTGCTTTCAGGTTTTGACGCTCTGCTTCCAAGTCGCGCTCCGTCTGCACACTTTCACTGTCAATTTTCGTACTGACAATCTCCATGCCCTTGCCTGGTTGTTGGTAGGGTGGGTGACTGCCAAATGGCTTCACGGCCAAAGAGACACTAAAGAATTGTCTTGCTGTCGATTCTGTGTAAACAAGGCTTTTGGTCGCCATTGGGGCTATGCTGACAGCAATGAGCGATGAGGCCTCGACGTGTTTGAGGTCTGTGGCGTTTTTCAGCAGTGGACTCATCACGGTGAATGTGCTGCTCAGGTTTTGGAGCAGTTGGGTAAGTTGCTTTTTGCTCTCCTTGGGGAAAGTTCCCACGTCGTTCAACAGTGACAGCGTTTGTTTTTGCTTGGCATTGACGCGTACCACCGTGATTTGTTTGTCCCCTTCCTCTGTGAGGCAAATGCCCGACAAGTCGAGGCGTCCCAAATCGATGTTCGAGCGCACTTCGTAGCCATTCGCACAAGGGCGAACGGTGAGTTGCAGTGGCTCCTCCTTGATGTCTATGCGCTGATTTGTGTACACGTCGAAAACACTCTGGCAACCAGCCAAGGCTGCAATGACTTCTATGCCAGCCAACTCGTAACTAACTTGCCCGTACCAACCGTAACTGTAACTCTTGACCATGCGAGCCACCTGCCGGTCTTGCGCCGTCATATATTTGGAACGGCTGCCCTCAAACGATTTCAAGGCAATGTTCCGTCCCTTGCTCCAAGTGATGCCTCCGTCTTTTGATTTCTGTAACTTCGGCTGAACGCCGTAATTCCGCATGTTCACGACATAGGCTACACGCTCAACCTCCATCGATGGCGCTGTCTCTGTCTTGGCAGCGGCTGGGCGATACAGCTTCAGCAACTCCGCCATCGTGCGTTCCCATTGTGCCAGTCGCTTCACCTCGGGGAGTAGCGAGGTGGTGAGTCCTGTGTCCTTTTTTAGCTTTTCTGCCGAGTCTTTCAACTTGTCATAGTCAAAACTGTAGAGCAGACGCAAGTAGTCATAGTCTTCATGGATGACATAATCGACAGCCGCGGTAATCGCAGGCATCTCTTTGTCCAATATCTGATAGTGGTGCAAGAAAAGCGTTGAGAGCCGCCAACTCATCTTGTCTTTACAATTTTGCAGGGGATAGATGTCATAGTATTCCTTGGCGTGTCCTGCTACATAGTGGTGCAATGCCAGCCTTAGGGCGTAGCAACTGTCGAAACATGTGAGCTTGCGGCTCTTCATCAGCGTCTCGGCAGTCTTGCGCAGGCCGTTTCCCACTCTTCCTTCAGGTGGAGAAGCAATGCTTAGTCCTAAAGCCACGCCATAGGCAAAGTTGGTGAGCGCCTCATCAAAGAAGTCGTCGCCCTTCTTCTTGAGCAATGACTGGAACAGGGCGAGTGCTTCGGTGGCTTTGCTTTCGTGCAGTTTCTGGAGGGCAGACAATTTGAGATGATACTCACTGTCCGGTGATATCTTTTCCAAGATGCCGGCCAGATTGCCGGTTTTCAGGAATTCCACGTTATACAGATAGGCATCGCGCATCAGCTCACGTCGCTTTTCTTCAATGTATGGATTCTCCAGATACAGTTGTCTTATAAGTTCAAGGTCGGTGACTGGATTTAATTTCATCCATTCGTTGACATAAATTGCGAAGTATAACTTTGAGAGCATGGTGCCTGGCAAGTGCTGGGTGAATGGTAGGAGGTCGGTGCGCTGCACCATGCTTTGCAGAATGAGCGTCACCATGGGCTGTTTTGCTTCAAGTATCGGCCACGGAATCCGATTCAAGTACTCCTCGAATGGTTCGCCATGCATGGCGTGGCAGAAAGCCTGGAAGAAATCGCGTATGAAGGGTGTCGTCAACAAGGCATTGTCCATGCAAAAGACCAATAGTTTATCCAAATCCTTCGGCTTGACGGTTTTCATCACGTCGGCCCACCGCTCAGGGTTGATGCTTATCTTGCCGTAACCGTACCTGCGCGGTTGTTCCCCCTTCACTGCTTCTTGCTTCAGCCAGATACGGGCATTGCTCTCAATGGGGGTAAGGTGTAGTTGGAAAGCCTCATACAGTTTTCTCAACTCTTTGTAGTCATATTCCTTCAAAGTACAGGCTATGGTTAGCAAAACACTGTGCTTCGCAACTTGTTCGATTGTCTTTGTTTCCATGCTGACTGTAAAAAAAGTTATAACATGCTATTATTATGGCTTGTAGTCCAAATTATTCGTCGGCTCCATACCTATGAGGGCCTAAAGTATTTCAGCAAGCAAATGTTCAAAATTGACCGTTTGGTCTATGATTCCGGCATTTGCATTCATTTTTAATCCCTATGGTGTTATCAGGGGCATGTGCAAAGCGTATCGAGTTTTCGTTACGCTACGGAATATAGCACGGCGTTCACGCAATTCCTTGTTGTATTCAGGCGTGATCCCGTAGTCGTATGCCGAGTATTTCATCTCACAGAGATTGATTACTTTGTCTCGTCGAGCACATGTGGATACAAAGGTACGGTTTTTATTTGAGTAAAAAGAAAAATGTAGATAATAATTTGGGCAATAATATGTAAAAAAATGGGGTTATAGCTCAATCTCAATATTGACTATTTTGCCAATTATTTGTTTGTTTGGCATTGTTTTTTGAGTATATCCGCATTTATTTCAACTATTTGTAGTATCTTTGCCGTCAAACAACTAAAATCTATCATGGCAAAGTTAAATCGTATAAGAGTCGTTCTCGCTGAACGTGACCTGAACAATAAGTGGCTGTCCGACAAACTCGGCAAGGATCCTGCTACAGTTTCCAAGTGGGTCACCAATACCACCCAGCCCAGCCTTGAAGCTCTCATTGCAATAGCAAATGCGCTTGAAGTGCCTGTGCAGGAATTGGTGAGACAGGAAGAGTTCAAT
>CADBBP010000118.1 GCA_902792855.1 uncultured Prevotellaceae bacterium | reverse complement strand
AACTTGTCATAAAGAGAGTAAGCGCGTGCATAGTCTTCAGCAGTGCCTTGCCCCAATATGGGGAGGTACGATACCGCCATCCCCCCGATAATCAAAAAAATCTTCTTTCCCATACTGTCAATATTTCTTTTATGGCTCAAAAATACTGATAATTTGGTCATTTTGCAAATTATTCCATTCTTTTTCGTTTGGGAAAGCTATTATTTTGTGTCCTAATACGCCGTTTGCGCAAACAATATGCTATCTTTTTCGCTAAGGTACCATTGGTGTGCCAATTTGCCATTTGCACTTCTGTTCCGTAGTAAAATAAATAAATCTCATGGATTTTTTTGTGAAATCATTTGCAGCATACGCCTTTTTTTCATATCTTTGCAAATAATATTCACGATTAGTAAAAACACATCATTTTGTTTGCCTAAACATACTATTATGAAAATACTTGCCATCAACCCCGGAATGATCTCCACAAAGGTGGGGGTGTTCATCGATGAGGAAATTGTGATGCACGCCTGCATCAACCATCCATACGATGAATTGTGCCGTTATCCATTCATCATGGATGAGTTCGACTACCGCAAGGAAAAACTCATAGAAGAATTGCAGCGTCAAGGTTATGAAATGGACTTCGATGTTGTGGTGGGTAGGGGAGGCCTTGTCAAGCCAGTGGAAAGCGGAGTGTATGAGCTCAACGAGAAAGTCATTGAAGACACCATGCACCCCCGTCTTCAACATGCTTGCAACCTTGGCTCCCTCATCGCACTCAGCATCGCAAAGGAAATACCCGGATGTCGCGCTTTCATGGTGGACCCGGGTGTGGTGGATGAACAGGAGGATGTCGCTCGCATTACCGGACTGCCGGAAATACCGCACCAGACTATCTGGCATGCGCTCAACCAGAGGGAGATAGCAAAAAGGTATTGCAAGGAACATGGGGTGAAATATGAGGAGCAAGACCTCATCGTGTGCCACCTTGGAAGTGGTATCTCGTTCGCCATGCATCACCACGGCAAGGCTATCGCATGTGCCGACGCTCTAAGTGGCGACGGACCGTTCAGTCCCTCTCGGGCCGGTACGCTGCCCTCAGTCCAACTCATACAGTTGTGCTACAACGGACAATATACGGAGAAGGAGATGCTGCGCAAAGTGAACGGGCATAGTGGACTGACTGCACACCTTGGCACCAACGATGTAAGGGTGGTGGTGCAACGTATCAAGGATGGCGACAAACATGCCAAACTCATCCTCGATGCCATGCTCTATAGTGTGGCAAGGTATCTTGGCTCGTTGGCTCCCGTCACATGCGGACATGTCGATGCCGTACTTCTTACAGGAGCCATGTCGCAGAGTGAATATGTGAGCGATGAGCTCACCCGACGCCTACAGTATCTTGCACCCGTTTTCGTCTATCCTGGGGAGGATGAGCTCACCGCACTCGCACACAATGTCTTCCGCGCCCTAACAGGACAGCAGGAAATCAAAGTGTATCAATGACTTACCAGTCATCGTCCTCGTTGCCTACAACGCCGTTCTTCACCGCTTCCTCCACCTTGTCCAAAATGGCGTTGGAGTAGGCGTGTGTCATTACCAGAGCCTTGGCACAGGTGCGTTTCTGAGGATCTTTCTCTACAAAGGGATAATGGTGGGCAATCTCCCATTGGTCGTTGTAGAGGTTGGCGTTGGTCTTGTCCTCTGCCTTGCGCTTTGAGTCACCAAACGTGCGTTTGTCGGAATCTACAGGGGAGAGCCACCCACCACTCTGGTCGCTAAGGATGTCATAGCTTTGCACCGTATAGGTAACGCGTATTTTGCCATCCTTGATGTCCAAGCGAATGACGGGTGTGATGCTCACGGAGTATTTGTTGAGGGTTCCAGTATGCTCCACGATGTTCTGAATGGTGGAGGTGATGATGATGCAGCCAGCTTCCTTGTCGTTGAGAGTGATAGCCTGCTTGTCTTTGAAAGTTGCTGTAGCCCAATAATTCAATGCTACATAAAGTTGCGCTTTCGTCTTGCCGGGTGCTTCCACTACTTGCTGATAGGTGAGTGACTCGTTCTTGTCCAACTGGATGCTGGATGCCAGGTTGGCGGCAGCATCGAGCCATTTGTCGCCGTAACGGTTCTTGGCATATTTCTCCAAGTCTGCGGCCTTCATCACTTGGCCATAAGCCACTGGGACGCCGCAGAAGGTGAGGATGGCGGCGAACATCCAAATGCAGTATTTTCGCATAATTTGTTGGTTTATTGATGGATATGTCTATTTGTTGTTTGTGCCACGTTTTTTCCAGTTGTTGGATGTTTTTCCAAAGGAGGGAATAGCCTAACGAAATATGTCGCAAAATTACGAAAAATCGACAAGCAGAACAAAAAGAACTTGTTCTTTTTTTCCGAGAAGGAGTAACCTAATACAATTTCTTTGAAAAATATGATGTTAATTCATCAAAAAGTATTATATTTGCAACTTGTCTAATATTAGTGTATGAATTAAATTCAACAGCAGTTATGAAGAAAGCCTTGATTTTAATGTTGTCTTTTGCGATTGTCAGTGCCGCACAGGCAACCGAACGTTTCGTGACGTTTGAGAAAACTGGAGGGGCTTTGTCCCTTCACAATGCAGTGATTTCTTGCTCTGCCTCTGAACACGCCGCTGTGAAAAGGGCTGTCACCACATTGGCGGAGGATATGGAAAGGGTGACAGGAAGAAAGCCTGAGGTAAGAATGGACAACGGCCGGACTGGGACACAAAACATAATTCTCGTTGGAACCGTAGGGTGCAACAAACAAGTAGATGAGTGGGTGCGAAAAGGGATTTTGCCCGACCTGAAGGGAAAGACCGAGAAATACATCATCACGACTATTGACAACACTTTGGTCATCGCAGGCAGCGACAAGCGAGGGGCTGTCTTCGGTGTCTATGAGCTATCTGCACAGATGGGGGTGTCTCCGTGGTACTGGTGGGCCGATGTGCCAGTTGTTCATCATGGAGAAATCTATGCTCTACCAGGAAATTACACTGATGGAGAGCCAGCAGTGAGATACAGGGGAATTTTCATCAACGACGAAGCACCCTGCCTTACTTCATGGGTGGACAACACTTTTGGCACCAAATATGGGGGGCATGAATTCTATGAGAAGGTGTTCGAACTCATTCTCCGACTCAAGGGCAATTTCCTCTGGCCTGCCATGTGGGGATGGGCATTTTATGCTGACGACCCACTTAATTCGAAAACAGCCGACGAGATGGGAGTGGTCATCGGCACCTCGCACCATGAGCCAATGGCACGAAACCATCAGGAGTGGGCACGACACAGGGCGGAATATGGGGCTTGGAACTATGGAACCAACCAGGCGGTCATCGACAAGTTCTTCAAAGAAGGCATCGAACGAATGAAGGGTACCGATGACATCGTCACCATCGGAATGAGGGGCGACGGCGATGAGGCCATGAGTGCGGAGGCTGATGTCAAGCTCTTGCAAAGGGTTGTCGATAACCAAAGGAAAATCATCAGTCAGGTTACAAAGAAGCCGGCAAGGCAGACCCCCCAAGTGTGGGCATTATATAAAGAGGTGCTGGAATATTATGAGAAAGGAATGCGTGTGCCCGATGATGTCATCATGTTGTTATGCGATGACAACTGGGGAAACCTGCGAAAGGTACCGGTGGGGAAGGAGCGCCAGCACCCGGGAGGGTGGGGGCTGTACTACCATGTGGACTACGTGGGTGCACCACGCAATTCCAAATGGCTCAATGTCACACCGTCACAAAACATGTGGGAACAACTCACACTTGCCTATCAAAACGGCATCGACAAGATGTGGATACTCAACGTGGGCGACATCAAGCCTATGGAATATCCCATCACGCTCTTTATGGACATGGCTTGGCGACCTGACATGGTCGGCCCCGACGTGGAGCAAACGCACACTGTGAGTTTCTGCAAAGCATGGTTTGGAGATACATACGCCCATGAGGCAGCAAGGCTGCTCAACAAATGTTCCAAACTAAACGGACGATGCACGCCTGAGATGCTCGATGCCAGGACGTATAACCTCGAGACTGGTGAGTGGAAGCAGGTGGTGGATGAATACATGCAACTTGAGACGGAAGCATTGAGGCTCTATGCCGACATGCCAGAGAACATGCACGATGCCTATAGGCAAATCATTCTCTTCCCCGTACAAGCAATGGCCAATCTCCACCAGATGTACTACGCACAAGCCATGAACCACAAACTGAAGAAGGCCAACAATCCAGAAGCCAATGTATGGGCGCAAAAAGTGGTGCAGACGTTCCGCCGAGACTCCATCCTTTGCGCACAATACAACCATGAGATGGCCGGAGGAAAGTGGAATGGCATGATGACGCAAAAACACATTGGGTATAGGTCATGGAACGACAACTTCCGTGCCGACACCATGCCCATCGTGTATGCAGTGGAAGAAGGAGACAATGGCGGAGGGTACTGTTTCGAGGCCGAAGGAGGGATGGTGGCCATGGAGGCTCCACATTATTTCAAGGCTGAAAACGCACAAGGGGCGCAATGGACACTCATCCCTGACATTGGTCGAACTTTGGGAGGGATGGCTCTCATGCCTTACACAGCAGGCACCGACAATGGAACAATATCCTACAAATTCAAGGCGGAAGATTGGAACGCTGATTCCGTGAGAATACATGTGGTGGTGAAGTCCACACTCGACTACATTGGAAAGGGTGGCCTCACTTACACCATCTCATTGGATGGTGCGGAACCGGTAAGAGTCAATTTCAACAGTCGTTTGAATGAAAAGCCAGAAAATATCTATTCCGTATTTTATCCAACAGTAGCGAAGAGGGTGGTGGAGAGCGTGGTGACATGTCCCCTTGGAAAGGGGGACACTCACATCATAACACTTCATCCCAATGATCCAGCCATCGTCTTCGAGAAAGTTGTTGTCGATGGGGGAGGATACAAGCCGGCTTATCTCTTTGGCCCTGAGAGCCAATGCGCCAGGTGACGGTTTTGTTAATCTTTGTTAATACGTTGTGTGCAAAGAGGGTGAACTACTAATATATCGTGGAAATTTAGTAATTTTGCAGCCGCTATCACGAGATGGTAGCATTTAAATTCAAACCAAATAAACATATTTTACAAAATGGCAACAAAAATCAGATTGCAGCGCGGCGGACGCAAGGGCTATGCCTTCTATCGTATCGTCATCGCCGACGCGAGAGCACCACGTGATGGTAGGTTTACTGAGAAGATTGGTACTTACAATCCAAACACCAATCCCGCTACTGTGGATTTGAATTTCGAGCGTGCACTCTACTGGGTGGAGGTTGGCGCTCAGCCCACCGACACTGTCAGGAGCATCCTGCGCCATGAAGGAGTTTATCTCATGAAGCACCTCAAGGGTGGTGTGGCAAAAGGAGCATTCGACGAGGATGAGGCACAAAGGCGTTTTGACAGCTGGAAGGACGCCAAGCAGAAAGGTGACGAAAAAGTTCGCGCCGCCGAGGCAAAGGCCAAGAAGGACGCTTACGAGAAAGAGTTGAAGGCAGAAAAGGCCATCAATGAAAATGTGGCCAAGAAAGTGGCTGAGAAGAAGGCTGCTGCTGCCGCTGCAAAGGAGGAGGCCGCTGCTGCTGAAGCAGAAGCACCCGCTGAGGCATAAGACTCCATCATTCTGAAGAAACCAGGGAAGACTTAGCAGTCTTCCCTTTTATTGTTGCCAGAGTGGCTTAAGAGATTACCTATTTATAAAGCTCTATTTCGTTGATAAAAATGAAAATTATTTTGGCTATTGATTCGTTCAAGGGTTGTTTGTCTTCTTCTGAGGCGAATAAGGCAGCGGAGGAGGGGGTGCGAATGGCATGCCCAAATGCGGAGATTGTTCAAATTCCTGTAAGTGATGGTGGAGAAGGCTTCATCGAAGCTTTTCACGCTGCCATAGGTGGAGATTTTGTAGAAGTGCCTGTCTTTGACCCGCTTATGCGAAAAATTATGGCCAAATATTTGCTTAAGGAGAAGACAGCGGTCATAGAGATTGCACAAGCAAGCGGACTCACATTGCTTTCGGAAAAAGAGCGTAATCCCATATTGGCCACCAGTTATGGAACGGGACAATTAGTTGCCGATGCAGTGAATAGTGGGGCTGAGCACATTATTGTGGGACTGGGTGGCAGTGCCACCAGTGATGCCGGCATGGGAATGGTGAGGGCACTTGTTGATGCCTTTTCCAAACAAGGGGAATGGGATGGCATGGAGAGACTTAAAGAAGTCCGTTTTACTCTTGCCTCTGATGTGAGAAACCCATTATGTGGTATCAACGGAGCTGCTTATGTGTTTGCCCCTCAAAAAGGCGCAACACCCGAAATGGTTGAATTGTTGGATGAGAGAGCCAGACATTTTGCAGAGTCCTCTGCCATACGTTTCGGTTTCGACTGCTCACAAATGGAAGGCGCAGGTGCAGCAGGTGGACTTGGATATGCGTTCCTACAATATCTGGGTGCTCAATGTAAGTCTGGAATCGACTTGCTTCTTCAGACGATAGGTTTTGACAAGATGACGCGTGATGCGGATGTCATATTCACAGGTGAAGGTGCAGCTGACAGTCAGACTTTGATGGGAAAGCTGCCAATGGGAGTTTTCTCTCATTCTGGAGGCATTCCAGTTTGTCTTATTGCAGGAAGAGTGTCAGATCGTCAAATATTGTTGGACGCAGGCTTCTTTGATGTAGTTAGTATTAATCCTTCGGGCATCAAGTTGGAAGATGCCATGCGAAAGGAGGTTGCAAAGGACAATATAAGTCGCACTGTCAGAAATGTGATGCAATCATTTCTTAAATAAAAAATTTAAGTGATAGAGATTTGGTGAATTGGCAGGGGAGGTCTTCCATAATTGCCATAAGTTCTACTTATCATAATATTGATTATGTTGAATTTTGGAATAATAGTATTATAATAAGTCACCGTCCACGTTAAGACAAGCCAGAGAAAAGTCGAAATTTGTTGAAAAACAAATATTTTTCTCGTATTATTGATATTTTTGATTATTTTTGTAGTCGAAATAGATAAATCAGAATTTGTGATTTGTAAATTTAACGATATCGACTGCAATGATGCCAACAGACATAGCCATTTTCACGCTCACTTCAGAATTGCACGATGAAAGTGCAGTCCAGCGACAGACAACCGAGTTTTTGGAAACCTTGGGGCTTGGAGATGCCCTGAAAGGCTCCGATTTTTCTACATACGGCACCCACACGCTCGACATCATATATGTGCGAACTGGTGGCACCGAGGGAATTTTCAAGAAAATGCTCCCAAAATTGAGATGCCAGTCGAACAAGCCTTTCTATTTACTGTCATCTGGCATGTCCAATTCTTTGGCTGCCTCTATGGAAATATTGTCGTTTCTCATGCAAAATGGAATTGCCGGAGAAATTATTCATGGAGGGAAAAATGCTATTATCTCCAGGGTGAAAATGCTTGCCCAAACTGCATCCGCCAGAAAGAACATACAAGGCAGCCGATTAGGAGTGATAGGCCAACCTTCCGATTGGCTGATTGCCAGCAATGCCGATGCCTCTATCGTGAAGAAACGACTTGGTGTGGAATTGGTGGACATTCCCATGGAAGAATTGCTGAAAGCCATTGCCGACGCTCCATTGGCCACGCCATCATTTGACGCTCCTACGATGGCTATCAAAAAAGCTCTTCCTGGTGCCATACAAATCTTAGAAGGACTTAGGAAGATATTGAAAGAATTTGGTATTCAAGGATTTACTATAAGATGCTTCGACCTTCTCTCCAGCCTTCGTAATACAGGGTGTCTTGCACTTGCCATTCTTAACTCCGAGGGTGTTGTAGCTGGTTGCGAAGGAGACGTGCCATCGATGCTATCCATGTTCATCTCACAGCAGCTTACTGGCTTTACAGGTTTTCAGGCTAATCCATCAAGCATTGATAGTGAAAACAAGCGAATACTCTTGGCTCATTGCACCATACCATTCAATATGTTAGAGAGTTATCGGCTCGACACACACTTTGAGTCAGGAATTGGTGTGGGAATACATGGAGAAATGAAGCCTGGACCTGTGACCATTTTCAAAGTATCTGGCAACCTCGACAGATCTTTTATTGCAGAGAGTCATTTAATCTGCAATCACTCATTCCCGTCGCTATGCCGCACTCAAATTGACGTGGAGTTGACTATGGAGCAAATCAATTATTTCCTGAAAACCCCTATTGGCAACCATCATATCGTGCTTCCCGGCCATCAGAAACCATTGTTACAAGATTTTTTAGGAAGCATATAAACAAGTTTTTCAAGATTTTCAAATTATGATAAATAGAACAATCCCATCCATAAAGAATCTCTTCCTCACTGCCCTCTTCATTGCCTCTACAACATCATCCATAGCCCAGGATGCCAGCATCATGCAAATTTCTTCAGAGGCACGCCAGGTGGATCGAACTCCAGAAGGCGACCGCTCTTATTATGGCTTATGGGCAAAGGACCACTTACTCAGCAGTGAAAGATACAAGAAACGATTTTCCTCTCCGGAAGACTCCATTCAGAAACGTCGCGAATTTGTAAAATTGTGTGGCATAGCCTTTGAAGCCTTTGAACAAAAGGATGCGCTAAAAACTGTGATATATGGCGACAGTGCCTTGCAAACCGGTTTCGACAATGCAGAGATATTTCTCTATATGGGCATTAGTTATGAGATTTTAGGCGATTACAAACATGCAAAGAAAAGTTTTCAACAGGCAAAGGCCCACAACATCGCTAATGGAGGGAAAATTCTCGCAGCATTCAACAAACGAATGAAAGAAAGGAAAAAAGAGGAAAAAAGCCGGCGCTAACAGTTTATTCCAACCTGAACACATAGGCAATGGAATAGAACAATTCCGACGCGAAAATGAAGCACAATATGAGCCATGAGCATTGGCTTATTCCCCGTGCCATTGCCGACACCACATCCTCTACGCTGCGCATGGCCGCCGTAAGGAGGCCAAACGTTATAGCTGCCACGGAAATGGCTCCAGCTATTAAAGAAACGAGCGAATGGCTAAACGGACTATGTGCGAGACTGCCGGTCGCACTTAGTAGCGGTGCGTGAGGTATGAATGCCAACAAGGTGACCATCAGAAGAAAGATGACTGCCAGCAACAAGACTATTCTAAATGCGAATGTCTGACGATAGGTCCAGGATTTCCTCCCTTCGCGCCACACTTTCAATATCATGCTACCCTCCACGGCTCCCATGGCCATGGCAAGAAGAACCAACCATGCCAAAGGAGGAGTGGAAACATTGTCAACAAACGAGCCAAAAAACCATCTGATACCCTCGTTGCTCAGTAGCGAGCGCATAGGCGTATCGGGCCTGGCTGCCACAATGAGCCACGAAAGCAGGAAGAGCAGCAATTGGGCAAGAGCCAATGCAGCCACTACCAATGATGCCGGGCGCGTCAGTCGGTTAGTTTTCATCAGGGATTAAGTTGTCGATGTCAATGATTCTCAATTCGCAAGCCCTTACCACCAATCTTGTTGCATTTACGCCATATCCTCCATTTCCGTTGGGAAAGAGTTTCTGCA
Organism: uncultured Prevotellaceae bacterium; assembly: GCA_902792855.1. Lineage (GTDB taxonomy): Bacteria > Bacteroidota > Bacteroidia > Bacteroidales > Bacteroidaceae > Prevotella. Next base: position 1,234 of record CADBBP010000118.1, on the reverse strand, counting down.
CAAGTTCGTTCTGGCGTTTTTCCAAACTCTTCACGCCAAAAGGCATGCCTCGAAGATTGGTGATTTGTTCCTTGGTGTACCCTAAAGCCAAGTGCCTGAGGAAGCGTTCATCGTACTCGTCTATTTCATAGTTGACCAAGGCCTCCTGACGCATAAGTTGACTTCCAACGCTGTATTTGAACCTCTCTACGATTTTCTCCAAAATGGGTTGGTTGAAAACCAATCGCTTGCCGCTCATGACACTAAAGACGTCGCCACGTGTGAGCAATTCACCACTTTTGAGGATGATGCCATCTGCACCTGCGTCCAATACGTCCACCCACAATTTCTCATTGAGAATTTCTCCTGTGAAGATGAGCACTTTCACATTCTTATGCAACTCCTTTGTCTGTCGGCATATTTCCACTCCCACCGTGGTGGAGCCTCCTAAGCCGAGGTCGAGCAACACCAAGTCAGGCAGTTGCTGCTTGATGAGTTTCCAATAGGATGGTTCGTTGTTGGCCGTTCCTATGATTTGGGCCTCTGGGATGTCGTTGCGAATGATGCCTTCTGTTCCCTTTAGTTCCAAGGCCACGTCTTCAACGATGATGATTTTGAATTGTTCCATATTGATTGACTTTATTGATTTTCCAAAATAGAGGTATGTCTCACTTTAACCAAGGTTATCAAGATTGCAGTGCCGCCCTGTTCATCCGGTTGGGCTACGATTCCACATCCTCTCGCATTAGTTTGTTCGCCAACATCCCGCATGATTTGTCGGCACAAGAGGAAAGGCAGGTTGCCCATTCCGGGGTTGAATAGTTCGTGACACTCATCCTCTGATAGTCGAAGGTTTGGATATGACACCTTGACAATGAGATATTTATTGTCTTTGTCAATAGTTTCAAACGAGGCGTCTCCCCCACCCTGCTTTTTGAGTATGTCAAAGAGATATTGCAGCATGACGGGATCGCCGAGCAAGGCCGGGCCGTCTTCACCTTGACTGACACGAGGAAGCAATGCTGAGAGTTTTACTGGTACACATACGGGATTGACACTTTCCACTTGTCGCATGGCTTGCGCGCTGAGCAAGGTGTATAATTCTTTGTAATAGTCGGCCAGTTCGGAAATTCCTTGAAGCTGCTCGTCGCGCCGATCCACCAAAGTGCGAATGCGCGAGGGGTAGTACATGGTTTCATGTTTCAAAGTGCTCAGGCAGTTGTCGAGCACGCTGTTTGCCACATGAAGTTTGTCG
>CADBBP010000117.1 GCA_902792855.1 uncultured Prevotellaceae bacterium | reverse complement strand
GGTCCCACCTCTTCCCATCCCGAACAGAGAAGTTAAGCCCGCCCGCGCCGATGGTACTGCAATGCAATGCGGGAGAGTAGGTCGCCGCCTCCTTTTCATGAGAGCCGCTCCTTTTGGAGCGGCTTTTTTTATCCCCTGAAAGTCTTATCAAATCTTAAAATTGTTCAATTTTTCCTACTTTCTGATAGTTTTTGCCCTTTTTTTCGTACCTTTGCACCGTGTTTATGAAAGAGTGCTTTCTTCACGTTTCATGAAGGGGTGCTCAAAGTATTAACAGGAGTCTTTTAGATGGCATGTTGACCATCATGTATTTCAGGGATTATTCTTTATGACTCCACAAAATTTTTAAAAATGAAGATAGCATTGAAGTATGTTTTAGCAGTGATTGCTTTTGTTGCGTTCTCAACCAGTGTTTCCGCTCAGAAGTCCAGTTATGACTGGAGCTCGGTGGTGGATGCCATTATGATGGTTGAAAGCCGTGGCAACTGCAACGCTCGCAACGGTATCTATTGTGGCCCATTGCAAATTGCACCTTGCTTGGTGAATGAGGTGAACAACATTCTCAAGCGTAGGAACAGCCCCAAGAGATACTCTCTCAACGACCGCTTCAGCAAACAAAAGTCAAAGGAGATGTTTGTCATCATCCAGTCTTATTACAACCCCTCCAACAATGTGGAGCGTGCCATTCGCATGTGGCAAGGCGGTATCAGGTACAAGGTGGGAAAGACCCAACGTTATTTTGAGAAAGTTATGAGTTATCTCAACTAAATCCATAACCACAAAACAAGCGGCGGCCTCTATGGGGCCGCCGCTTGGCGTTCATTGTGGTTGGTTTTATTCGTACCACTACTTATGTCATGCTATTTTTTCCAACTGCATTCCTTGATTTTCCATGTGTTGGTGTTGGAACTTTCAGAGCCCATGGAATTGGTCTTTTGTGTCATTTCCCCTTCTTGGAGCCAGCCGTTGGCAAGCATGTTGTAAGTGCAAGTGCGTGAGCCTTCGATTTTCATCATTCCGCTGTCGAGGAGCATGTCGATGTTCTGCTTCACCATGTCGGCTTGGTCGGGAGCCATTTTGGTGATTGTGTCGATGATGAGTTTTTTCATGTCTTCTTTGTCCATGTTGATGACCGACGAAGACTTGATGGTGTAGCTGTCGGCACTCTTCTGAGGAAGGACGAAATAGGTGGTTTTCATCTTCATGTGACTCACCGTCTCGTCTTCAGTGGTTCCTGTGGCTATGGTTTTCCCATAGAGAGAGAATTGATTGCTGCTGTGCACGGCGCTCTTGAGCATGTTCTCCTCTGTCAATTCGCCCATAATCACCTCCTTGATATTCTCCTTTTTCATTGGTGCTGAGCTTGCATCCACTTCTGCGAAGATTTTGTCCACAATGCCGTCGGCCATTTCCTCCATTTGCTTTTTCATTTCATCGAAATTGGCGATGCGCACCACCTTTCCGTCCTTGTCGGTGTCCAGGATGATGGTTTTTCCCACGAGCATCTCCTCTTGCATGGCGGAGAAGTCGCCCAGTGTGCCGGCACTGCTATTGTCGCCGTCCCATTTTAGCGTGGTGATGGCGATGGTGTATCCGTCGCTTCGCGCGTCGGTCACTTCATATTTTATTTCTCCTTTGGTGGTTACTTCTTCGCTTTCCCCGGTGGGCATGGCGATTTTCACTGTCGATGTACTCTCGTAAATGGCATATTCACCTTTGGCGAATTTCGCCTGCACTTTTATCGACTGGCTCATGGCGCACATCGACACCATCACCATGACCAGCATGGCATACATCTTTTTCATGATTATTATGTTTTAATTGATGAATTGGGCTCTGGGAAGCCATCGTGGCGGTTTCCCAGAGCACCGTTATTAATAACTTCTTGCTATGATTACTCTTGCCACTGCGGGTTTGCCGCTTACCATGTCCACTCCGGGTGTTTGCTCCACGCCGTAGGGTACGCATCGGATGGTGGCTTGCGTCTCCTCCTTGATGCGTGCTTCTGTCTCTGCTGTGCCGTCCCAGTGGCAGAGGAAGAAGCCACCGTCTTTCACACGCTCCTTGAACTCCTCATAGTTGTCGCATTCGTAGATGCGCTCGTCGCGCCATTTGCGTGCCTTGGTCAAGAGGTTGTCCTGAATCTCCTTGAGGAGTTGCTCCACATATTCCACGATGCCGTCGATGGGTCGTGTCTCTTTTTCCAGTGTATCGCGGCGCATCACCTCCAACGTGCCGTTCTCCAAGTCGCGGCCGCCCATCACCAGTCGCACGGGCACACCTTTGAGCTCATAGTCAGCAAACTTGAAGCCTGGCCGCTTGTTGTCAGCATCATCATATTTCACGGAGATGCCGGCGTTGCGTAAGCTCTCGATGATGGGTTGCAGTCGCTCGCTGATAGCTGCCAGTTGGTCGCTTCCCTTCGTAATGGGCACGATGACCACCTGGATAGGAGCAAGTTTCGGAGGCAGCACAAGGCCGTTGTCGTCGGAGTGGGTCATGATAAGTGCACCGATGAGGCGTGTGGAGACCCCCCAAGATGTGGCCCACACATATTCGGGCTTGTTGTCTTTGTTCAAGTAGGTCACTTCGAAGGCTTTGGCGAAATTCTGTCCCAGGAAGTGCGATGTGCCGCTCTGCAGGGCCTTGCCGTCCTGCATCATCGCCTCGATGGTGTAGGTGTCGAGGGCTCCTGCGAAACGCTCCGTCTCGCTCTTCACACCCTGCACCACAGGCATAGCCATCCATTCCTCTGCAAACTTGGCATATACGCCAAGCATCTTCTTGGCTTCCTCCTCAGCTTCCTCGCGTGTGGCGTGGGCAGTGTGCCCTTCTTGCCAGAGGAATTCCGAGGTGCGCAGGAACGGCCTTGTTCGCATTTCCCAGCGCATCACGTTGCACCACTGGTTGCACATCAGTGGCAGGTCGCGCCAAGAATGGATCCAATTCTTATAGGTGTTCCAGATGATGGTTTCGGAGGTGGGTCGCACGATGAGCTCCTCCTCCAGTTTTGCCGTCGGGTCCACTTCCACGCCGCTCTTGTCTTCCTTGGCACGAAGGCGGTAGTGTGTCACCACAGCGCATTCCTTGGCGAAGCCCTCCACATGTTCAGCCTCCCGAGAGAGGAACGACTTTGGAATGAGCAGGGGGAAATAGGCATTCTGTGCCCCCGTCTCCTTGAACATCTTGTCCAACTGCTGTTGCATCTTCTCCCAGATGGCGTAGCCATAAGGCTTGATCACCATGCAGCCACGCACGGCCGACTGTTCGGCCATGTCGGCTTTCATCACCAAGTCGTTGTACCATTGACTGTAGTTCACCGAACGCTTGGTTAGTTCTTTCAATTCTTTTGCCATTGCTTTTCCTTATATTTGGATTTTGCTTGCAAAATTAACGATAATTATTCAAAACACCTACCACACGCCACCTTTTTTCAATATGATGGCGTTTTCCTGTCTTTTCATCATGGTTTTCATGCGTTTTAAAAACAATAATAATAGCAAATGTGCACATTTTTTCAAAAAATAACACTTTTCTCTTGCTACCCCAATGAAATTATGCTATCTTTGCAACATATTTATACCCAAAGTGGGCAAGTTGCCACTGCGATAGTGGGAAACCATTTTTACTAACATTAAATATTTAAAAAGATGAAAAAAACAAATTTTATTGCATACGTCATGTGTGCATTGATGGTTATGGGATGTAGCACCACAGCCGGCACTGGAACCATCCTCGGTGGAGCAGGTGGTGCAGGTATTGGCGCACTCCTCGGACAAATCATTGGCAAAGACACCAAGAGCACCGTTATTGGTGCAGCTATTGGCACTGCTGTTGGAGCAGGTGCTGGCGCACTCATTGGCAAGCACATGGACAAGGTGAAGGCCAAGGCTGCTGCTGTGGACAACGCACAGGTGACCGAAATCACCGACGCCAATGGTCTGCAGGGTGTGAAGCTCGCTTTTGGCGACATCCTCTTCGACACCGCCAAGTATAACCTCAAGGCCAATGCCAAGGTTTCGCTCGACCAGGTTGCTAACCTGCTGCTCTCTGAGCCCAACGTCCTCGTTGACATTCAGGGTCACACCGACAGCACCGGTTCAGACAAGGTGAACGATCCTCTTTCACAGAACCGTGCACAGGCTGTGGCACAGTACCTTGTCAGCAAGGGTGTCTCCTACTCACAGTTCAAGAATGTCTCCGGCTTTGGCTCACACATGCCCATCGCCGACAACAGCACCGCTACAGGTCGTGCTCAGAACCGTCGCGTGGAGATTTACATGTATGCCAGCCAGGCTATGATTGATGCCGCTAATGCCGGCACACTGCAATAAGCCGTCACAAGCTTGAAGATATAGGGAGGGCGGATGATTCATCCGCCCTCTTTACTAAGAATCATAGGGCTCCATAGGACATCCTAGGACTCCCTAGGACTCCCTAGGACTCCCTAGGACTTCTAGCCTTTCTAGGACCTCCTACAACTCAAAACTCTGTAGCAAGATGTTCGTCGTAAAGTGGCTTTTTCGTATGCTGAAGAAGGTTTTGGCCTTTTTCTTCGTTTCCACCATCCTTGCGGTGGTGGCCTACCGCTTCATCCCCGTTCCCATCACTCCTCTTATGGTTATCCGCTCTGTGGAGAGTGTGAGGGAGGGTGGCTCGCCATGGGTTCATCACTCATGGGTTCCCCTCGACGAGATGTCGAAACATCTGCCCGTGGCCGCCATGGCCGGTGAGGATGCTCGCTTCCTCCTTCACCATGGTTTTGACAAGGAAGCCATCAAGAAAGCCGCCAAGTACAACAGCACTCACAAGAACAAACTCGGCGGCAGCACCATTTCACAGCAGACGGCGAAGAACGTTTTCCTATGGCCCAGTAGGACATGGGTGAGAAAAGGGCTTGAAGCCTATTTCACCACTTTGATAGAGTTTTTCTGGAGCAAGCACCGCATCATGGAGGTTTATCTGAACTCCATTGAGATGGGGCCTCAAGTCTTCGGGGCGCAGGCTGTTGCCCGAGAACATTTCAATAAGGACGCCGCCGACCTTACCCGTTCAGAGTGCATTCTCATCGCCGCCTCCTTTCCCAACCCCATCGTACATAATACAAAAAAAAGTCCCGACAAATTTTTAAAAAGGCGTCAGAGAAGGGTGGAACTCAATATGAAATACATTCCTTCGTTCCCTCGCGAAGGCGAGGACTACGACCCTGGAACAGCGGCCAGAGGTGTCTATCGCAAGTAAGTTGCAACCTGTTTCATTATGGCAAAAGAATATTTTCTCGACCAACTTAATGACAGCCAGCGCAAGGCGGTGGAGTATTGTGAAGGGCCGGCACTCGTCATCGCCGGAGCCGGCTCTGGCAAGACGCGCGTACTTACCTACAAGGTGGCGCACCTGCTCACCATGGGCTACAAGCCATGGTCCATCCTTGCACTCACTTTCACCAACAAGGCTGCAGGGGAGATGAAGCAACGCATCGCACACCTTGTGGGAGAAAAAGACGCACAATACCTCAACATGGGCACCTTCCACAGCATATTTGCTAGAATATTGAGAAGGGAGGCTGCACATATAGGCTATCGCAGCAACTACACCATCTACGACGAAAGCGACTCACGCACACTGCTCAAGAACATCATCAAGGAACTCAAACTTGACGACACCAAATACAAGCCCGCGGCTGTGCACAACGCCATCTCATTGGCAAAAAACCATCTCATCACAGCAGAACGCTACGCCAACGACAGGGCGGCGCGTGACCGTGACAATTCAGAAAACCATCCGCTCCTCTACCAGATATATCTCGAATACGCACAAAGGTGTCGCCAAGCCAATGCCATGGATTTCGACGACCTGCTGCTCAACACCTTCCTCCTCTTCAACGACCATGAGGAAGTGAGAAGACACTACGTGGACCAATTCGAATATGTGTTGGTGGATGAGTACCAAGACACCAACCTCGCACAACAGCAAATCGTTTACTTGCTCACCAAGGAGCGGCAACGGGTGTGCGTCGTGGGCGACGACGCGCAAAGCATCTATTCCTTCCGTGGTGCAAACATCGAAAACATCCTCGGCTTCCAAAAACTCTACGAAGACACCCGCCTCTTCAAACTTGAGCGCAACTACCGATCTACGCAGCAAATCGTCAATGCTGCCAACAGTCTTATCAAGCACAATCAGAGGCAGATAGAGAAAGACATCTATAGCAAGAACGAGGTGGGCGACGCCGTCACTTACCAACCTCTCTATAGCGACAAGGAAGAGGTGGTGGTCGTGGCCAAGCACATCCGGAGCATTATGAAAAAGGAGAAGTGCAACTATGACGATTTCGCCATCCTCTACCGCACCAACGCTCAGAGCAGGGCTTTCGAGGAGCAACTGCGCAAAGAGGGAATACCTTACCGCATCTTTGGTGGTCTCAGTTTTTACCAACGCAAGGAAATCAAGGATGTCATCGCCTATTTCAGACTACTCGTCAACCCCGATGACGAAGAGGCGCTCAGAAGGGTCATCAATTACCCTGCCAGGGGCATCGGAAGCGTCACGTTCAACAAAATGGTGGAGGCAGCCAGGGCCAACACTGTCAGTTTGTGGCAAGTGGTGACCAACCCCGCCATGGCAGGCCTGAACAAAGGTACGGCAACGAAAATTGCCAATTTCCGTTCCTTGATGGAGCAGTTGGCTGCACGGCAGGCCACTGACGATGTCTTCACCCTTGGCACGGAGGTCATCAAGCAGGTAGGCATCGCCAATGACATCGCTCTCGATACGACGCCGGAGGGAATGTCGCGCAAGGAGAACATCGATGAGTTGCTCAACTATATGAAGGACTTCGTGGACACGCAACGGGAGGAAGGCAATGTCAACGGTGTGTTTCTCTCCGACTTCCTGCAGGAGGTGTCGCTCCTCTCCGACCTCGACGGGGGCGATGATGATGACGAAAAGGGGAGGGTGGCCCTCATGACGGTCCATAGCGCCAAGGGACTGGAGTTCCCCACCGTCTTCATCGTTGGGATGGAGGAGAACATCTTCCCAAGCATGATGGCTTCCAACACCATGAAGGAACTTGAGGAAGAACGGCGCCTTTTCTACGTCGCCATCACCCGAGCCGAGAAACACTGCATCATCACCTCCGCACAGCACCGCCTCAGATACGGACGCTCGGAATTCAACCCCCGGAGCCGCTTCATCAACGACATCGACCGCCGCTACATGGATGTCGTAGGGGGCGTAGGGGTGGAGAATGCCCGCTCGTGGACCCCGCGACAGGAGCCGCGAACATGGAAGTCGATATTCACTTTGAAAAACGACGAGAAACCGTCTGCCACAACAAGCACTACACGCAAGACCGAAAAAACACGAAAACCGGAAGTGACAGAAACACCCGGAAACACCCCTCCTGCCTTCGCCGGACTGCGCCAAGGTGCCATCATCGAGCACCAACGCTTCGGCATCGGCGAAGTGGTGAAAATGGAGGGTAGGGGAGAGAACCTGAAGATTACCGTCAATTTCAGACACGCCGGACAGAAAATCCTCCTCGCCAAATTCGCCAAGTTCAATATCATCGGATAAACCACCAACCATCTGCTTATGAAAACCTATCTTCTCAAATCCTTCACACTCTCCTCGCTGCTCTTGGCTGTTGCTCTCTCAGCGAGCGCACAAAGCGTGGGGAGGAAGTTTGTCATCAACATCCCTCACACGCCTGACACCACCAAACTTCACGTTTTCTTTCCCGAAAGGGCGAAAGCAACGGGAAGGGCGGTGCTCGACTGCCCCGGAGGAGGCTACTCGCATCTTTCCATGCAAAACGAGGGCACCGACTGGGCGGATTTTTTCTGCCAGAAGGGTGCCGCCCTCGCCGTGCTGCAATACCGCATGCCAAAGGGCGACCATGACGTGCCACTCAGCGATGCCAAGGAGGCCATGCGCATTCTGCGCGACAGTGCGGCGCAATGGGGGCTCAACCCTTACGACATTGGTGTCATGGGGTTCTCTGCCGGCGGACACCTCGCGTCCACGCTCTCCACCCATGCCGAATGGAGCGTGAGGCCCAATTTCTCCATTCTCTTCTACCCTGTTGTCACCATGGAGAAGAAAGGGCAGCATGAAGGTTCCTGTCGCAACCTGCTTGGCAAGCAGCGCGATGACGAGGAACTCATCAAGGCTTTTAGCAACAACCGCCAGGTGAGGAGGCACCTCACGCCACAAGCCATCATCCTACTGGCCAATGATGACACTGGCGTGCCGCCCGTCACAAACGGCATAGCATATTACACCGCCATGCGCAATGCCGGCAATCCCTGTGCGCTATATGTCTATCCCAAGGGAGGACACGGTTTCGGCATCAAGAAGACTTTCCCCTACCACGAGCAGATGATGACCGACCTCGGCACTTGGCTCGACAATCTCAAGGCTCCGCAGCAGGATGCCATCAGGGTGGCATGCATAGGCAACAGCATCACCGACGGCTCTGGCATCGATATGGCGGAGACAAAGGGGTATCCTGCACAGTTGCAGCGCATTCTCGGCGAACAATACCATGTGAGAAACTTCGGCGTCGGGGCACGCACGCTGCTCAACAAGGGCGACCACCCTTATATGAAGGAACTTGCTTGGAGGGATGCACTGGCATTCAACCCCAACGTGGTAATCATCAAGTTGGGAACCAATGACAGCAAGACCGAGAACTGGAAATATCGCGAGGAATTTGCCACCGACTACCAGATGATGATTGACAGCCTCAAGGCACTGCCGGCCAATCCACGCATTTTCCTCGCATGCCCCATCAAGGCTTTCCAAGACCGATGGACCATCACCGACAAGGTAATCACCGAGGAGGTGGCACCTATTATATATAAGGTGGCAGAAAACAATCAACTTGAAGTCATCGATTTCCACGACACCATTACCGACACAGCCATGATGGTTAGCGATGGCATACACCCCAATGACAAGGGGGCAGCCCTCATGGCCAAAAAGGCGGCGGAGGCCATCCTGTCCACACCGCCCACTCCGACAAAGAAAATCAAGAAAACCAAGAAAAAGAAATAACCCCGGCCATGGCAATGTCTATAATATCTATAGTTTCTATGGTATCTATAGTGTTTATGGCCCCTAAAATCTCTTTTTATGCCTTCAGATAATTTTAAAAGCGTCATACAGCAGCTCGCCACCATGACCCCGGAGGAGAGGACCGTCATACCATGTGACATCAAGCAGCTTCCTTCCGTGGATGTCTTGCGACAGGTTGTCGCTTTGGTGAGAGATATCGCTTTCCCCGCCTATTTCAATGACAAGCAGGGAGACCCCGATTTCAGGAAATACCACATCGGTGTCAGCATCGAGCGGCTAAGCATCCTGCTCAGGGAGCAGATAGCCTTGGCATTACGGTTTGAGCGCGACTGCGATGATGACTTGCGCGACACAGCCCATGAGATGATGAGGATGTTCGTCGAGGCTCTGCCCGAGGTAAAGCGACTGCTATACACCGACGTAAGGGCCATCTTCGACAACGACCCGGCAGTGAAGAACTTCTCGGAGGTGATTTTCTGTTACCCCGTGGTGCAAACCATGCTCCACTACAGGGTGGCCCATCAACTGCACATCATGGGTGTGCCAATATTGCCACGCATCCTTACAGAGCAGGCTCATTCGGCCACAGGAATAGACATTCACCCTGGAGCGAGCATAGGCGAGTATTTCGCCATCGACCATGGTACGGGTGTTGTCATCGGGGAGACTTGCATCATTGGCGACCATGTCACCCTCTATCAAGGCGTCACGCTTGGAGCGAAAAACTTCCAGGTGGATGACAATGGCAGGCCTGTCAATGTGCCTCGACATCCCATCATCGGAAACCATGTCACCATCTATGCCAACTCCACCATATTGGGGCGCATCACCATTGGTGAAAACACCGTCATCGGGGGTAACATCTGGCTCACGCATAGTGTGCCGCCGGGTTCACGCATCCTACAGAGCAAGGCCGTGGATGTCTCCTTCTCAGGGGGATTGGGCATTTAGGACTTGGCATAAGAAAGCATTTGCCATGGACGTGTTCGACAAGGAGAAGAGGCACAAGGTGATGTCCGCCATCAGGTCTAAGGACACGAAGCCGGAGTTGATTGTGAGGAAATTCCTCTTCAGGCAAGGATTCAGATACCGCCTCTTTCATAGTCGGCTTCCCGGACATCCCGACCTCGTCATGAGGAAATACCGAACGTGCATCTTCGTCAACGGATGCTTCTGGCATGGTCATGACAATTGCAAGGCTTTCAAAATGCCAAAGACAAACACCGAATTTTGGCAAAACAAAATCTCACGCAACAAGCAGCGCGATAAAGATGACCAGCAGAAACTCGCCCAAATGGGGTGGCACTGCATCACCATCTGGGAGTGCCAACTCAAACCTGCCGTCAGGCAGCAGACACTCACTGCTCTCGAATACACCCTCAATGCCATCTTCTTGCAGGATCACGCTTTGCCAGCAATAATCACTCCCGACAACAAGGAGACAGCCGCCATCACGGAAAGTGGTATGGAGACAGCCACCATCAAGCCGATAGCCCCCAAGCCATACGCTGCCCTCCAGGAAGAAGACCAAGACAACCAGGCCGCCATCGCAGCCGAAGAACTCTCAAAGTAGCTCCTGTAGTCACTATAGTTCCTATAGTTCCTATAGTTGTTATAGTCCTAATCTTGAAATATTCACCAAAAAACACTTTCTTATGCTTTATTCCATCATTGTTGGCATCATGGCCGGTTACATCGCATCGCGCATCACCTCTGGTGAGGGAAAAGGATGCTTGATAGATTTGTTCTTATCACCTCTGGTGAGGGAAAAGGATGCTTGATAGATTTGTTCTTGGGAGTTGTGGGAGGTCTCGTTGGAGGGTGGCTCTTCAGCCTCCTCAAAATCTCATGGGGTGGCCGCATCGGAGAGGTGGGGACTGCCGCCGTGGGAGCCATCGTCGTACTATGGCTTTGGAACAAGCTAAAATCCTGATACTTTGTTTGGTACGTTGCGTTGCCAACGCAACAAAGCACCAAGAACTCTCCATTCCACAACCTCTTCATCAAGGAGCTTACGCCTGTGTTTCTAGAAAATAATGTTAAATAGTGTAAATTTTTTGACCGAACTTTTGGTCGGTACAGAGAAAATACATATCTTTGCAACGTGTTTCTAACACTCTATATCATTTAACTGTATTAATACATTAAAAAATTACCATTATGAAAAAGAACTATTTCGTACCTGCAACCAAGGTTGTGACTGTGAATGTTAAGGCTATCTGCGAGCAGTCTCTGAGCGTTTCTGTTGAGCCAGGTGACCCCACAGGCGAGGCTCCTCTCTTCTAATTCACAGACGAGAACAACAAGCCAGGCAGAAATGCCTGGCTTGTTTTGTATTTAGTAGTAAATATAGTCACAATAACCCCTATTGTAACTTTAGAAGCTTTGGTAGCTCCCCCCCTCTACCTGCCTTGATTTTTGCAAAATCTCATTTTTTTTTGACAAAAGTGGTTTTTTTTTAAAAAAAATCAAGATTCTTTTTGCTAGTATGAGAAAAATGCTTATCTTTGTACCGAAATTTACAGTTATGAAGATTTATTCAGAACCGATGACTAAGGTCGTCACTGTGAATGTTAAGGCTATCTGCGAGCAGTCTCTGAGCGTTTCTGTTGAGCCAGGTGACCCCACAGGCGAGGCTCCTCTCTTCTAATTCACAGTAAGAGCAACAAGCCAGGCTTCAAGCCTGGCTTTTTTCTTTTTGGGAGAGCAAGGCTGATAGAGACGCTGTAGGCTCTTAAAGTCCCTAAAGTTCTTAAAGCCCCTAAAGTCCTTAAAGACCTTAAAGGCCTTAAAGCCTCCTATAATATAATAAGGTATAAGATGCGGAAGATAATCTTTTTTCTTGTCGGGCTTCTTGCTTTGGCAATTTTGAGCCCCTCTTGCCGACAGACGAGAAGCAAGGCGGATGGCGATGACACCACGACTGTGGTAAGGGTGAACAATGCACGTTTTTTCCATGCCGTGA
>CADBBP010000116.1 GCA_902792855.1 uncultured Prevotellaceae bacterium | reverse complement strand
CGGTTGATGTTAAAATATTCTCCATTGTCTATCAATTCCTCAACGGCTTCAAATCGCTTTGACGTTTCCACCATATAGTGCCGTTCCGGATTGCAACTACCCATTACGTTGAATCTCCTTCTCATATCACCAAAGTTTTGACTTTTGAGCCTCGCAACGTCCTATCTCCTGATTACCCCACAAAGATAAAGACTTTTAACAATGCGAAATGTTAACTCACACTAAAACCCGAAGAACCATAAATCAATAGCCTTTGAAAATCCAATAACCTTGCACCTTGGTGACGTGAATATCTTATTGGGAGCTAATGGGGCTGGCAAAAGCAATATTATTAGTTTCTTTAGGATGTTAAGCTATATGATGAGCAAATCATTTGGCGTGTATGTGGAGAAATCTGGTACCGCTAATTCCTTCCTTCATTACGGTCCCAAAAAGACGCCGGTAATGTCAGGCACATTGGTATTCACAGATACCAAGTCTGTTGACTCGTATCACTTTTCTTTAACGAATGCAGCACCAGACAGACTTATCATCACAGAAGAGAGCATAGAATATCATCATAAGACAGAGAACAAGCCACACGAAGTTTTATTGGAACCAAACTTTAGGGAATCGGCTCTTGCTGATAGTAAAGATTTTGTTGCAAAATCCATCTATCAGATGTTGGCATATTGCAAAGTTTACCAATTTCACGATTCTTCCAACGAGGGTCCCCTTCGTCAAGCTTGCCCTGTTGACACTGCGAATTATCTCCAGTCTTATGGGAATAACCTTCCATCCTTCTTATTGTTCCTGCGAGATAATTATGCCGACTCATATAAACGCATAGTAGCTTATGTGCGTGATGTTGTTCCCCAATTTCAAGATTTCTACCTTGAACCCACCAACCAAACCATCTCACTCCGGTGGATTGACAATTCTGCTACAGATTATCGTTTCAATGCTTATCAACTCTCAGATGGCTCTATCAGGTTTATCGCATTAGCAACACTATTGTTGCAGCCAGCAAAGACAATGCCTGATGTCATCATTCTGGACGAGCCGGAATTGGGACTTCATCCTTATGCAATTTCTCAATTGGCAGAAATGATCAAGGATGCATCAATCCATGCTCAAGTCATCATCGCCACACAAAGCAAAGACTTGGTTGACCATTTTAATGTTGACAACATTTCTGTGGTAGAAATGGACGAAAAGACACAAAGCACCATTGTAACTCATCTTAAAGAAGATGATTACAAACTTTGGCTTGAGCATTATTCCTTAAGCGAATTGTGGGACAAGAATATCATTGGGGGGCGACCTGTATGAAAGCAAAGATCATTCATATTCTCTGCGAGGGGCAGACGGAACAGGGATTTGTAGAAGAAGTCCTTAGGCCATATCTTCAGCACTCTATCCAGGTTGTGAAAAAGGCTGTGATAAACTATCCAAAGACCTACAGAAAGTTGGCAATCCCGAACTCATTGACAATAGTCCTACAACTGCGCCAAGCGAAAGTTGGCAATCCCGAACTCATTGACAATAGTCCTACAACTGCGCCAAGCAAACGAATCATCAAGGCAATAGAGGGAGGGAAAAAGTATAATTATAACAAGCCAACTACAGGAAAATCGGTAACAAAGCAAATTGGCATTGAAGAACTTCGAGCCAAGTGTCCACATTTTAATGAGTGGATAGAAAAATTATTGACGTGCTAAAAACTTTGAAGAACAACCATTGACCATCAAATCGACAAGAAGGCTATAAGGCGTGTCGCCAGCAGGCTGAAGAAGAACAGCAAGGCATGTGCGGCTATACGGAAATCCCGCACCGTGACGGGCATTGAGGCTTCCGTCATCGGTGCGGGCGGCTATTCACTGCCGTGGAGGTTTTGCTCCCCCAGGCGGTTTAGAACTTGACCACCATGAATGCCTTGCTTGGGATGTCGATGGTCAGGGTGTTTCCACTACCTTGCAGGTTGACCGTCGTGGGCTTGATGGTCTCCTGACGCCCCACGAGGTTCTCCATGTCGTAGTTGCCGGTGAGGAGTGTGCCCTTGGCAGCCCCCACGTTCTTGAGGCCCTTGAAGGTGACGACCACCTTCTGGCTCTTCTCAGCGGAGTTGGCGAGTTTCACGATGTACTCCTTCTTGTCCTTGTCATAGACGGCGGAGGCGTAGAGTCCGTCCTTTCCTTCCACCGGCTGCTTGTCCTCGGTCAGTTTGAGCACGTTGGTGCCCTTGTTGGTGCCGTAGAGCATCTGCACATACCAGTTGGGCGTGCGAGCCGACGTGAGGTTGTCAAACCAGATGAGGTCGGGTTTCCACTGCCATCCCTCCACGTGTGCGAAGAGCGGTGCGTAGGTAGCCTGGTACACCACGTCGGCGTTGCGCTCCAGCCCCGTCATGAAAGCAGCCTCTGAGAGGGCTGCCTCCCAGTTGTTCACCTCGCGGGCACCCTTTCCATGGGCGGCATACTCGCCGGCGAAAACCTTCGGTCCCTTGCGGTCGTAGTTGTCGTAACGCCCGGCATTGTCGAAGAACCACTGTGGTGGCTTGTAATAGTGCTCGTCCACCAAGTCCACCTTCAGGCGCTTCATCTCCTTCCATCCGTAGTCGAAGTCATTGCCCTCTGCCAGCGGTCCGCTGCTGCCGCAGATGAGGATGTTGGGATATTTGGCACGTATGGCCTTGACGAAGAGTTCGAGGCGCTCGGGGTACAGTTCCCCCCACTGCTCGTTGCCCACTCCAATCTGCTTGAGGTTGAAGGGTGCGGGGTGCCCCATGTCGGCCCTCAGTTTTCCCCACTTGGTGTCTGTGCCGCCATTAGCAAACTCGATGAGGTCGAGTGCGTCGTCGATGTATGGCTGCAGTTGGTCGAGCGCCACGTGCGCCTTGATGTCATCGTTCTGGTACTGGCAAGCCAGTCCGCAACTCACCACCGGCAGTGGGTCGGCCCCGATTTTCTCCGAGAGGAGGAAGAACTCATAGAATCCCATACCATAAGTTTGGAAATAGTTGGGGTACATGCGGTGCGGGAAGGTGTAGTTCCATCGGTTCTCGTTGAGCGGCCTGTTCTCCACCTGCCCCACGGAGTTTTTCCACTGGTAGCGTGAAGCCAGGTCCGTGCCCTCCACGATGCATCCTCCGGGGAAGCGGAAGACGCCGGGATGGAGGTCCTCCAAGTCCTTCACCAAGTCGGCTCGCAGTCCGTTCCAGTTGTCTGATGG
Source organism: uncultured Prevotellaceae bacterium (assembly GCA_902792855.1). Classification (GTDB taxonomy): domain Bacteria; phylum Bacteroidota; class Bacteroidia; order Bacteroidales; family Bacteroidaceae; genus Prevotella. The sequence continues at coordinate 10,722 of CADBBP010000116.1, read as the reverse complement.
GAAGAGCGACACGTGGTCGAGGTCCACGCCAACGGAGCCTTCGAGGAATATCCTCATGAGTCCCTTGGGGTCGGTGATGTTTGGCGTGATGGAGCAGGTGTATTTCTTCCATTCGCGGCTGTTGATGCTCACCTTCTCGCTCTTGATGACATTGTTGTGCGAGTTGACAAGTTCCACCCTGATGCTTGCCGGCTGGCTTCCGGCATCATGCAGACGGGCATAGACGGAGAAGTCATATCTCAGGTCCTTCTTGAAGCCCATGCCGAAGAAGCCCCGGTTTTCTATTCCCGAACGCTTGTGAGCGTGCCCCGGGTCGGTGATGGCCACATAGTGTGGGTTGTTGGCGAATGCCGGTCGCTCGTCGCGTAGTGCCACGTTGCCGAAGACCTCCCACCCCATGAGGCGGTTGGGGAACTCGAATGAGCGGTTTTGCACCATTTCGGCATAAAGTCCTCCGTCGGCACCGAAGTTGATGTCCTCGAAGAAGATGCCGTACATGGTGGGCTGGATGACCGCCCCGGGCTTGTTGGCCTGTACGGTGAGTTGTCGCTGTGCCATGGTGGGCAGGGCGAGAACCGCCACCAAGGCAAGCATTGCGAAAGATTTGGTTTTTTTCATTGTAGCTTGTTGTTAGGATTGAATATGTTTTAACACGAATTATCACGAATTGGACATAAATTCCTTACTGAACTTTCCCACTTTTCCGTAATTTGAAAAAGTGGGAAAGTTCAGTTGCTTATTTCACAGGTGTGATGGTGAACGTGAACCTCTTGTCGCCATACACCACACGGTAGGGCTTGAGGGCTTCCGCATTGGGGCTCCAGGAGTCAACACCTCCCACTCCGGTGTGCTCGGCATCGATGAAGAGGTTGGTGAATGACGACTGCGGCACCTGCGGGGAGTGACGTTGCTCCTTGTCGTCACCATCGTCGAGCGCCTCGACATCATAGTGCAGTGCACTGGCGGTGAAGGGTTTCTCAGCCTGTATCCTTGCTCCGCATCCCTCGGCGTCGGTCTGTTTCCACCACCGCATGTCGGTCTTCGTGCCGGTCTCCTGCGGCCTCACATACGGATAGAACTGCTCGTCGGCAGTCTGTCGGTAGATGCCTATGCGCTGTGAGAACTTGCGGTCGGCATAGTTCTCCACCGGCCCGCGTCCGTAGTATTCGCTGTAAGCAAGTTCCCAAGGCATCTGCATCACCATGCCGAAGCGCATCATGTTGCTCACCTTGGCATCCTCTGTGGCGTCGAGCGCCTCGGTGACCGTCAGTTTGCCCTGAGAGTCCACCAGGTAGTCCAACTGCAGGGTGGCCTTCACGTCCGGCATGTCATAGATGGCCGTCACCAAGATGTTGTTCACCTTCACCTTTCCGTACATGGTGATGGTCTTCTTGGCCTCCAGGCTCTTCAGTTCCATCTTGGGAGCCCTCCATGCGCTGTACTTGCGGTGTATGCCCGCCCCCATGTCGTTGTCGGTGGGTGCCCGCCAGAAATTAGGCTTCAGCGTGCCGCCCTCGCCCAAGAGGCTCTTGCCGTCCACCTTGTAGGTGGCGAGCAGTCCGGTGGTCTTGTCGAAAGTCATCTCCAATCGCGGGCTTGTGAGTGTGATGACGGGCGACTTCTTGCTGTTGGAGAGTTTCACCTTGTCGTTGAGCGACACGACGATGTCCTCCGCGATGCTGTACTCCCTCACCTTCAGTTGCTCGAAGGCGATGGTCTGCCCGGTCTCCATGAGCGGCTCGGCGGTTTTGAGTTTGAAGTCGATGTTGAGCATCGGCTCGTCGTCGTAGGCAGCGGTGAGGTCGATGGGCAGCAGGTAGTCGGCATATTTTCCCGGAGCGATGTCGAGGTTTTCCACCACGCCTTGCTCCTTCACCTTTCCTCCCACCATGAGCGCCCACTCCATCTTCACGTTGTCGAGGTTGCGGAAGAAGAACTCGTTTTTCACCCTCACCTTGGTCTTGCCATTTTCCACTCCGTTGAGTGTGACCCAGATATTCTGGTATTGATACCCCACCTCGTAGATGTGTGGGTTGGGTTTGCGGTCGGGACTGATGAGTCCGTTGCAGTTGAAGTTATTGTCGCTCGCGTCGTAGTTGTTGTAGTCACCGCCGTAAGTGTAGATGGCCTTTCCATCCTTGTCGGTGCCGTGCAGGGCCTGGTCCACGAAGTCCCAGATGAATCCACCTTGGAACTTGCCGTACCTTCTCACCAAGTCCCAGTATTCCTTGAATCCACCACAGGAGTTGCCCATGGCGTGGCTGTACTCGCACTGTATGAGCGGCTTCTGGTCCTCGGGCCTGTCGCTCTTGGCATATCTCTCGCACCACTCCTGGCTGGCATACATGGGACACCTGATGTCGGTGTTGCGCCCACCGCCGGCCTGCTCGAACTGCACGGGCCTGCTCAAGTCCTGCGTCTTGATCCAGTCGTAGGCGGCGTCGAAGTTGGGGCCGTTCACCGTCTCGTTGCCCAATGACCATGTGATGATGCTGGGGTGGTTGAAGTTGACGCACACGTTGTGCTGGTTGCGCTGCAGGATTTGCAATGCGAACTGCGGCTTCTTTGCCTCGGAGTCGTTGCGGTAGCCAAAGCCGTGAGACTCCTGGTTGGCCTCGGCGCAGAGGTAGATGCCGTATTCGTCGCAGAGGTCGTACCACACCGGGTCGTCGGTGTAGTGGCAGGTGCGTACGGCGTTGATGTTGAAGCGTTTCATGATGCGTATGTCCTCTATCATGCGCTCCCTTGACACGATGTATCCGCCATCGGGGTCCAACTCATGCCGGTCGGCACCCTTGATGTATATCGCCTCGTTGTTGACGAGGAGCATGGCGTTGCGTATCTCCACCTTGCGGAAGCCCACCTTCTGCGGGATGGCCTCGTAGGGAGCCTGACCAGCCTTGACGGGGAGGGGCGTTGCCACGAGGGTGTAGAGATAAGGCGTCTCTGCGGTCCATTTCTTCGGGTTGGCCAACTCGAGGGTGGCCTCCACGGCACCGGTGGCGTTGTTGATGGTCTTTCCAGCCACGGTGTTGCCCTCCTTGTCGAGCAGGGTGAGTGCGAGGTGGCATTTCCCGCTCACCTCCATCTTGATGTCGAGTTTGCCATCCTTGTAGTTGTCGTCGAGGTCGGGGGTGATGCGCAGGTCGTCCACGTGCACGTCCTTGTCGCGGGCGTAGAGGTAGCTGTCGCGAGCCACGCCGGAGAGGCGCCAGAAGTCCTGGTCCTCGCAATAGGTGCCGTCGCACCACCTGAACACCTGGAAAGCGATGAGGTTTCTTCCTTTCTGCAAATAAGGCGTGATGTCAAACTCAGCCGCCATCTTGCTGTCCTCGGTGTAGCCCACGAAGGTGCCGTTGACCCACAGGTACATGCAGGAGGTGACGGAGCCGAAATGTGCGATGACCTGGCGCCCATCCCAGTTGGCGGGGATGTCGAAGAAGCGTCGGTAGCTTCCCACGTGGTTGTCCTTCACGGGCACCTGGGGTGGCTTGCTGTCGAAATGTCCGCGCCATGGGAAGCCGATGTTGACATACACGGGGTCTCCGTACCCGTTGAGTTCCCACATCCCCGGCACGCTCATCTTCCCCCACGAGGAGGCGTCATACCCGGGTGTGAAGAAGTCGGTGGGCCGCTGGTCGGCGTTTTCCACCCATTTGAAGTCCCAAGAGCCTTCGAGGGAGAGGTAGTTGGCCGAGGCTTTCATATCGCCTCGCCTTGCCATCTGCTCGTTCTCGTATGCGAAGAACGAGGTGTGTGGCTTGAAGCGGTTGATGTCGTTCACCTGCATGTCGTGCCATTCGGTGAAAGTTGGTGCGTCGTCGGCCATGACGGTGGCCGGTGCGAGCCCTGCACAGAGCAAAAGGGCGATGGTTGTTTTTTTCATATTCATCTGATGTTGTTTCAGTGATTGTCAAGGTATCTCACATATTCGCAGGCGGCGAGGAGGAAGGCCCCCACACCGAAATTGGCCTGGCTGTTGGCATCCACCACCTGTCCGGGGATGGCCTTCTCGCCGATGGGTTGCACGTAGCCCACCTTTCCATCGGGTTGCAGTGCGGTCTTGGTGAGGTATTTCCACCCCTTGTTGATGACTTTCTTGAATTCCTTGCGGGGCAGGTAGCCGTTGTTCACTCCCCATAGCATGCCGTAGGTGAAGAAAGCGGTGCCGCTGGTCTCGGGGCCTGGAGCTTGCGCCGGGTCCATCATGGAGCGTGTCCAGTAGCCCTCCTTCTGCTGCAGGGCGGCCACGGCGCGAGCCAGCGTGACATATTTGTCCACGAAGAACTGTCGGTGCTTGTACTCCCTTGGCAGGTCCTGCAGCACCTTGGCCAGTCCGGCGAGCACCCATCCGTCGCCACGAGCCCAGAAGTCCTTTTTCCCGCTCTCGGTCTTGTGCTTGGGATAGACATATTTCCCGTCGCGGAAATAAATACCAGTCTCCTTGTCGAGCATGATGCTGTCGGAGTAGCGGATGTTGTCGTAGAGTTTGTCGAGGTAGCGTGTGTCGCCGGTGAGTTTGTACATCTTGGTCATCACGGGCATCACCATGTAGAGGGCGTCGGCCCACCACCAATAGTCGTTGGCCTTGGAGGCGGCCTCGTAGCCCATCACCTCCTTGGCTCTTGCCACCATCCTGGCGGGGTTGCCTTCCACCGGCGTCCGCTGCGCGTTGCCGGTCTGCGGGGCGTATTTGCCCATGGCCACCCAGTAGAGGTCGATGTATGTCTGGAAGCAGATTTGCCAGTCACCGAAGAGCACGTGGCGCTGGTCCTCGCCGTAGGTCTTGTATTCCCACTTGGCGGGGTCGGGTTCCGTGGCTCCCATCCAGTTGTTGTGCTCGGCCCATTGCAGGGAGTAGTTGAGGTATCGCGGCTCGCCGGTGAGGAACCAGGCCTCCATGTTGCCGGTGTGGTAGGCGGCGTTGTCCCAGAAGGCGCGCACCTCGGCCTTGTTGTTGGCTTGCCAGTAGGTGTTCACCTTGTCGATGATGGCTATCACCTTCTTCGCACGGGCGTTGTGCGAGGCGGCGTGGATGGCGGTGCACAGCAGCACCGCGAAGCAAAGTGAAAGTGTCTTTTTCATATCGTTGCGGGATGGGGTTGCGGTGTCACCATTTGTCGGGCGTGGCGGGGTCGTCGGCCCATCGGTGGTCCTTGGGGAAGGGCATGCCGCCCCAGGCCTTCACCTGTGTCCATGGCTGCGGCTCGTCTTGCCAGAAGGGGTGGTTGGCGGGCAGGCCGAGGGGCATGAAGGCGAGGGAGGCCATGTAGAGGCTGCCGTTGTTGGTGTACCAGTCGGCGGTCTCTGGCTGGGAGCCGCAGAAGCCGATGGTGAGGTAGCCGCCGGCGTTGTAGTTGTTGTTCACGTCGAACATGCGGTGCATCACCTTTGTCAGGGCTGCCCGCACCTGTCCGTTGCTCAACTCCGAGGGCAGTGTCTGGTACCAGGCCATCAGGGCCAAGGGCTGCATGGCGGCCATGCGGTAGGGTGTGCTGCGCCCGATGACGGGGAAGGTGCCCTCGGGCGAGATGAAGCGCTCGAGGATGACGGCGAATTTCTGTGCGCGCTTCAGTGCGCGGGCATGGTATTTCTTGTAGTCGATGCGGGTGTTGGCCTTGGCGTCCACCATGGCCTGGAGGGTCTCGAGGTACATGGCGTGGAAGACGTAGCTGGTGTAGTAGTCGAAGGCGAAGACGGGGCCGTCGGCATACCATCCGTCGCCCACGTACCACTCCTCCGTCTTGCGGCAGGCGGTGTTGACGCGGAACTGGTCGTATGGGGCGCCGCTCTTGGCCAGGAAGCTCTCGATGACGGAGGAGAAGAGGAACCAGTTGGTGTAGGGCGGGTCAATGCCTCGCAGGCTGGTGAACTCCTTGATGTAACGCTGCTTGGTGACGTCGTCGAGGGGTTTCCACAACTGGTCGTAGGCACGGAGGAAACTCTCTGCCACGTATGCGGCATCGACCAGGGCCTGGCCAGCCCCGGACCACAGGAGGTAGTCGGGCGAGGCGGGGTCCACGGCGTTCTTGTAGCTTGCCAGGGCCCACTCGCGCAGTTGCTTGCGCTGCACGCCCTCGGGTGTGTCGTCGTCGGGCAGGGAAAGCCAGGGGGCGATGCCGGCCATCAGCCGACCGAAGGTCTCCATGTACACCACCTTGCGGTTGCGGTTGTCGAAACTGGGACTGTACTCCGTGAGCATGTTCTTCTGCAACTCGCCACGGGCCATGTTCTCAAGCACGGGACTGGCCATGGCATAAGCCAATGAGCACCAATATTCGCGGTCGCTCTGCGGAGCCTTCTTCGGCTTTGCGGCATCCACCTGGACGGCCGGCAGCAAGAGCAACACCGACAGCACCAGGGCTTTCATCATGTCTTTTCTCATCTGATTTGTTTAGGTTATCACTTATTTTATGCAAATATACGACAATTCTTCTCCCCATGCAAACAAATTCGGTGAAAAATAAGAAAAGTGGGGTTTGAAAAGCGAAATTATTTGTTTACCTTTGCATTTGAAACCAAACAAGCACGACCATGGGCAAATACATCAACACTGGGAACGAGGGCTTTCTCAGAGCCCGCAAAAGTGAATATGTTGACAAGTCAGGACTCATCGGCATCGTCAACGACACGCTCTTTTCAGAGCTGTCATTCACCTGTGTAAGCCGCTGCCGCCGCTTTGGAAAGTCGATGGCGGCAAAGATGCTTTGCGCCTACTACGACAAGTCGTGCAAGTCGCGCGAACTATTCGCCGATTTGGTGATTGCCAAAGACCCATCGTTTGAGGAGCACCTCAACAAGTACCCTGTCATTTACCTTGACTTGACTTCCTTCGTGGTGCGCTACAAGGATGAGCGCATCGTGGAGCAGATGGACAAGGCCTTGAGGGAAGATGTCATGGAGACCTATCCCGAGGTGGAGGTGAAAGAGACCGATGACTTGATGGACTGCTTGTTCCGCATCGCCTCTGCCACTGGCGAGAAATTCGTCTTCATCATCGACGAGTGGGACTCCATCTGCCGTGAGTTCCCTCCCGGCACCACGGCCATGGACCGCTACGTGGGGTGGCTGCGGCACATGTTCAAGGATGTCATCGCCACGAGGATTTTCGCCGGCGTTTACATGACTGGCATCCTACCCATCAAGAAATATCGGACGGAGTCTGCCCTGAACAATTTCCAGGAGTACTCCATGATGAAGCCCGGCGGCATGGCCGGCTATTTCGGCTTCACCAAGGAGGAGGTGAGGGCACTGGCCACCAAGCATGGGATGGACTTTGAGGAGTTGGAGAAATGGTATGATGGTTACCAAATAGGTGACGAGCAGTCGATTTTCAACCCCAATTCGGTGATGACGGCCATCCGCGAGCATAAATGCAGGAGTTATTGGGCCGCCACCGGCGCTTTCGGGCGGGTGTCCGACTACATACAGATGAACTATGAGGGTCTGAAGGACGACATCATCGCCATGCTCGCAGGGGGGCGATGCGCGGTGGACCCCACCAGTTTCCAAAACGACATGTCGGTTGTCAACAGCCGCGATGATGTGCTCACCGTGCTCATCCACTTGGGATACCTCTCCTACGACTGGAACAGGGAGGAGTGCTACATCCCCAACCGTGAGGTAGCCGGGGAAATGGTCAACGCAGTAAAGGCCACCAAGTGGAAAAATGTCGCCAACGCCCTGCAAAAGTCAGAGAGGCTGCTACGTGCCACGCTCGACGGCGACGCGGAGACCGTGGCGCAAGGCGTGGAGGCCGCACATGACGAGGAAGTCAGCATCCTCTCCTACAACAACGAGAACTCCATGGCCTGTGTGCTGAGCATTGCATACTATTATGCTAGAAACGACTACATCATTCATCGGGAATTAGCTACGGGCAAGGGCTTCGCCGACCTTGTTCTCATCCCGAGGAAGAACGTCTCCTCCCCCGCCATCATCCTGGAGTTGAAATACGACAAGGATGCCGACACCGCCATTGAGCAAATCCACCGCCGCCAATACCCAGCCAAGGTGGCACAATATACCGACAATCTCCTCCTCGTAGGCATCAATTATGACAAGGAGACGAAGACGCACACCTGCATCATAGAACAGCCTCACCCCCGACCCCTCTCCGACGAGAGAGGGGAGTAATATGTTGTCCAATGGCGGTATGTAGCCGAGGGAATAACACGACAAATTTGGAGAACAAGACAAACAAAAGGGGTGTGTCAAGCGAATGACACACCCCTTTTGCTTTCTATCTTATATCTTAGCTCTCAAGCCTCGTAAAGGTGATGGGCAGCGTATATTTCACCTTGACGGCGCGGCCGTTCTGGAATGCCGGAATCCAGCGGGGCATCTCATTGATTTTGCTCACCACCTCGTCGTCCAGCAAGGGATTGGCCGACTCCTGTATCCTCACGTTGCCGATGAACCCGTCGGGGTTGACGTCGAAGGCGACGACCACCTTGCCCTCGATGCCGCTGAATGCGGCCGACACAGGATAGGAGATATTCTCTGCAATCCAACTCTTCAGCGCCTCATCACCACCGATGAACTTCGGCATCATCTCTTGCGGCTGCAGACGGAGCCCTTGCGGTTTCCACTGCCATGGGTTCTTGCCGTTTCGGGGCATCGCCGCCATGTGCTTCTGCCATTTCTTGTCGTTGTCCTTCATCATCTTCTTCCAAGCCTCCTGCCGAGCCTTCATCATCTGACTTCTGCTGGCGGAGTCGAGACGCTCAAAATTGGGTCTGGGCTTCCCTACTTGATGATTTACTTGCGCAGTTGAAATACTGGCGGTAAACACACACGCTACGATCATTGCAAACAACTTTTTCATATCTTTTGAATTTTAAATGATTATTTTTGATTTTCTGTTTGCAAAGTTAAGGCGCGGTTGGCCATCATCAAAATGGTTTTCGATGACTTGCGGTGTTTTTTTCGACGACTTTCTGAAATCGGCCATATTCTTCGACGAAATACATATTCTTCGACGAAATACACCGATTTATGAAGAAAACTTCGCTCTTAACAACAAAAAAAAACTGCTGTACGCAAATATAAAAACATTCTTGTTATGACACAACGTATCGGTATCCAAGACACAGGATTAATTCATTTTTGTAATTCCTTACATCATAATCCTCGCGCACAACATTCGCCCTTCCGGGCGAACGGACGGACATAAAGTCCGCCCCTACAGCAGCACCAGTTCATTGGTTCTACGACATTGTAACCTATGAAATAATTCCCTACATTGGGGCTGGTCCTTGGTGTGACAGGGGTGCCACAATAATTCTTTCATTAAGGAGGTCGCACAGTTGCACGCATGTCATCGAGAGGTCGTTAACATATATTTCGTATGGTTTTCCAGGATGAAGGTTTTCCGGGTACCTGACGCGACTTTTGCGGCTATTGATGATTTCCTCTTCTGGAGCCCAGTTTTCCGAGCCCTGCTTGTATCGTACACCTATCACATCCTGGCCGTTGTATTTGAAAGCGTGGAAAGACTGCACGTCTTCAAATCGCACCACCCAAGGGTCATAGTCATTCACCGTCACTGCCTCGTCGGTGATTATCAGTTTTGGACGCTTCCATATCATTCTGATGATGGAACAGACGGCAAAGATGCTGAACATGAGAACCAGAATCACCGGTCCTGCCTTGTATGCGCCTTCCTTGTTCTGAAACATGTAAACGCCCCATATTATGAACGTAAGACTTAGCGCAAGGCCGAGGTCGAATTTCCAAAACGACCGATATACTTTGATTTTTTCTTGCATGATTGAAAATGTTGTAGGTGGAAAATAACGTTTTATTCGTCTCTAACGGCAGATGGCCTCAAGGGTGGAGAATCTCACAGCCTTTGCCTTTCCCGTCTTCAATATTGACAAATTGGCCAGTGTCAGTCCCACACGTTCTGACAACTCACCAAGCGTGATTTTGCGCTTGGCCATCTCGACATCGAGGTTGACTACAATTCTTCCCATAGGCTATTAAATGGTTAAGTCATTCTCCTCCTTCAATTTCAATCCTATGGCAAATACCTCTGCCATGATAAGGCAGAACAAGCTGAAGATGAAATCATCCATCGTTTGGTTGAAGATTATGTCTGTATGGATATGTTCCAGCAGGTCGTGAGCAGAAAAAATTAGAGTCGGTATCAATATGCCCCACCCCGTCCAGCGCAACAAAGGGATGTTCTCCCATACAAACACCTTGTCGCGATTGACATTGAGAAGGAATCGTATAAAGGCTATGAACGAGCGTATCAGAAGAAAGAGGCAAGCAAGCGCCAACAGAAGCATCAAAAGGTCGCCCAAAAATTCAAAGCCATTTGAAACGTCAGCCTTTCCTCCATCTTCCCATCCTTGCTTGAACTCTTTGGCGTATTCGCTGAAGTTGCAGACGAAGCTAATGACAATTTTCGCTGCCAGCAGCAACAGCATCAAAACGCAAAAAACATTCAAATTCTTTTTCATATCACTTTTGTTTAGAAACAGTTATTTGATGAGTTTGGAATTATGTCAGATACTTATATGGTCAGTTCCTGCTCTTCCTTCATCTTCTGAGCGTCTTTCAGGATTTTGGGAATGAAGAAATAGCCGATGATGATCCAATAGACAGGGCCGGTGAAAACCGTGCGGGCAAGCGAGGGCAATTTCTGAATCATGTAATCACTTTCAACATGGTTAACAACATAGTCATACACCTGTCCTGCCACAACAAAATAAA
>CADBBP010000115.1 GCA_902792855.1 uncultured Prevotellaceae bacterium | reverse complement strand
ACATGGGAGTGGCATTCTATCAAAAAGGGGAATACTATAAGGCGTTGGAATACTTCTTAAAAACATCTGTTATTAGAGAAAAAATGTTAGGCAAAGATCATCCTGATACTGCAAATACTATTCACAGGATTGGGGCTGTTTATTATTGCCTTGGAGATTATCTAAAAGCATTGGAATACACCACTATTGCATTAGAAATCAGGAAAAAAGTGTTGGGAGAAGATCATTCAGACACAGCTGATTCATATAATAACATAGGGAATATTTACTATAGACAGAATAAGTATCAAGAAGCTCTTGATTGTTATCAAAAATCCTTGACAATACGCATTAAGGTCTTAGGTATGAAAAGCCACTTAACTGCAAAATCTTACAACGATATTGGTATGGTATATAACGATATGCATGAATATACAAAGGCTCTTACATATTATCCTATAGCTTTGCAGATTTCAGAAAGAGAACTTGGTGAACAGCATCCTGACACAGCTACTGTTTATAATAATATCGGAAATGTCTATACGAATTTGGGGAGTTATAAGAAGGCATTAGATGCCTATTCTAAAGCAATGATTATCTTTGAGAAAGAATTAGGAGTTACACATCCTAATACTGCCATATCATATAACAATATGGGATTTGTCTATACGAAACTAAAAGACTATGCCAAGGCTAGGGAGTTTTACAATAAAGCCTTGCATATTTTAAAAGAAAGATTTTCTGATAGCCATCAACTATGCCAAACTGTAAAAGAGAATATCGAACAAATAGCTTCATTTTAAGTTTAAGGATGTTAAAAACATTAAAACTTCATCTTTTTCTCATTCTACAGAATCGTAAGCATTCGATAAAATACACATTGTGACAGTTGTAGTTTGGTTGTACCTTTGGCGTGCAATACACCCAACTACAACTGTTATGCATATTTCACACGAAGAGTTTTTGGAATTACAGTCGTCCCACCAGTCGAGCGGGCTGACGTTGAAGTCGTACCTGAAGCAAATAGGTACAAGTTACTCCACCTACAATTACTGGCGCAAGAAGTACGGCACCGCCGGGGGGCCTGCTCGCGACCTGGCGCCGATAAGCATCCGCCATGAGGGGTCTGCTTCTTCGCCGTCCTTCTCTGGCGATTTCCCCTCCGGCGTGTCGTTGCTGTTCCCCAACGGCCTTCGCGCCCATTTCGGCAGCGGGACGGAGGAAGTCCTGCTGGAGTTGTTCAACAAGAGCCTGTTCTCCCATGTTCTGCCTTAACGACACGATGCGCTACTTCCTGTGCCCTGGCGGGACGGGCATGCGCAAAGGCATCAGCTTGCTGTACGTCGTGGTGCAGGAGAGAATGAGGAGATGAGAAGCGATGTTCGAAACTGAGACATGTTCATCTTCATCGGCCGGAGTTGCAAGCTGATGAAACTGCTTGTTTTCCAAGAAAAGTTATCTAATCATTTTGAAATCTAAGAAAAAGATTAAAAAATATTGACTTCTTCGACGGTTGGTTCTCGCCGGAGGCGACTGAAAAAGGAGTGCCTTAACGGCAGAACCATCGGTCGCCGTGCGAAGCAAAAGTTTAATGAGTGCAAATCATACAAATCTTTGTATGATTATCGGCATATTTTCGTAAAAGATGAATTGAAATGCACTTGTGATGTTTCGTTGCAAATGGCATAATGCTGTGTTGAAATCGATTTTATCTCGTTCTTTCGTCAAGAAGCCGTGTGTCAAACATTCGTCCTGACGGACGAGCGGATGGACATAAAGTCCACCCCTACAGCAACTCCGACCTCTTGGTGTTTTGGGGAATCGTTTGCGGAAAGATGCGGATAATCATTAAAATATAACGTTCAACAAAAATGACATGCCGAAGTTGAATTTCGTTAGTAAAACAGCGGAATTTGTGTTTTTTATTGACTTTCCGCTCGTTTTCTCCCGAAAATAGTATTGTCTTTGTGACGTGAATGTAAAACTTGCTTTCAAATTGATTGTAAATCCAATTACTTTAGTTATCGATTAACTATATGGCTGCAACAATGTTGCAGCATAGGGAACGACCTTGTCAGTAGGAAAGAGATAAAGTGTTTACCTGCATTGGGGGCTGGTTCTTGGGGGGCGATGGCAATATGGCTGCAACAATGTTGCAGCCATATTGCGAATGACTTCTTGGCGAATGATTAACTATTTGGTGATTTTACGGGAGGCATCAAAATATGGATACGTGGTGCTAAAAATACTGGCATCGTAGATTAGCAACTGAGGTGGCATCCTATTATGACCCTGTCTTTCTGCCGCTTTTCTTGTTGGCTCGTTTATGCGCCTTGCCACTGACCTTTTCCCCACGCATGTTGTAAATGACGGCCGACGAGCCTTTCTTCTTTGATACGGCGGGAGAGGCTGAGTTTTTTCCTGTCAAGGCCGCATATTCAGCACGGGCAGCAGCTATGTCGGCCAGAAATTCCGCATTGGTGTGAAGACGAGCATAGACAGCAGAGGCCAAAAGTCGCGAGGCATCCACATCACTCTGCCAGTGATATCCAGCGATGACACGGCTCTGTCCCCACTCATAGCCCAGTTTCAGCAGGCTGTCCTGGGCATCGGGGTTGATCTCACACAATAGCAGAGCCATGGCCCAGCCACGGAGCGTATGCCCGGAGGGATACGAGCCATTCGTCTTCAGTTCTTCCTCCTCTTCGGGAATCAAGGTATGCTCATTGAAACGAGCATAAGGACGCTTCCTCTGATAAAATGTCTTTGGTTTGGAGGCACTCAGTCGCATGGTGAAAACACCACGATAAAGCACCCTGTAGATGGCAGGTGTTTTCTCTGGGGAAATCTCCATACCAAAGGGAACGCTGAACAGTTTGGCCATCTCATCAATATTCACCACTACATGGTCGATTGCCTGTTGGGCTCGCTTTTCATTCAAGCGTTGTGTCTTACCCCACATATATTGGGTGATGTCATAAACAAACTGTGTCGTCATCGTATCTGGCGGGGCGGGCAGCCAGACGGTGGCATCGGGCAATTCGTTCTTGTCAAAGTACATGGCAGATTCATCCAATGGGATATCCGTTTGAGCTTGAATAGTGCCGCAGAAGAAAGGCAATGTGGCAAGCAAAATAAAAAGTCTTATTTTCATATCTAAAAACAATTAAAAAATTCAGGTGTGGAAAAAATTGGCGGGAAAATCATCTACATAGTGACGAATTTTTCGACACCCACTTATAAATCAGCACGGAGGTCACAAAAAATGGCCTCCGCTGATTGCTGATAAAAATGATTACTTACATTCTTCCGTATAGATGGTATGCATCGGGAACTATCGTGTGGCGAGCGACCACCCCTCCATGGCAGCGAGCCGTGCCTGGGAGACACCCTGCTCGTTGAGGGAGAAGTCACGGGATTCACCGTTGACGGTCACCTTGATGCTCTTTCCATCCTCATTGAAGCGGAACAGTTCCTGCTTGACACCGTTTTGGCTGACAGACCAGCTGTCGTTGTTCTTGTCATAGACGAGGCGTGTCACCACACCGTCGGGAGCGGTGATTTTGTAGCCGTTGCGCATGGTCTTCACAGCATAGAGCCTTCCATCCTGTCCCATGACCTGCTGTGTCTTGCCCACGTTGGATGCGACGGGGTTGTCGCCAGTCCAGAACTCCACGGTGTTGAGGATGACGGCATCGATGAAGAGCGTGACGGAGCCCACGATGGGCATGAGGAAGAAGCCCACGATGGCATTGACATACTTGTTGCTCGACATGTCTCTCTGCCACTCGGCATACTGGTTGAAGAGGCTGAATGAGCCGATGCACGAACTGGTTAAAAAGCAACCACTCAAGAGGATGGCTGCCACTTGCAATTGAATTTTTTTCATGATGGTTATTGTTTTTTTGTGATTTTGATGATACGTAATCTGATAGGGATGCATCTCGGAATGCACAACATTCGCCCTGTCGGGCGAGCGGATGGACATGAAGTCCACCCCTACAGCAGCCCAGCCCTCTTGGCGTTTATGGATTTGTGCCTGTTCATTCCACTTTGGGCAGCGTAGGCACAAGTCCCTCGATGTACTTGCATAGGATGGCGATACCCTTTAGGTTTTCTCCTCCCTGCGGTATGATGAGGTCGGCATATTTTTTGGTTGGTTCGATGAACTGCTCGTGCATGGGCTTGAGGACGTTGAGATACCTTTCGAGCACCATGTCGACCGTGCGTCCCCTCTCCACCACGTCACGCTGGATGTTTCGAATAAGTCGCTCGTCGCTGTCGGTATCGACAAAAATCTTGAGGTCCATGAGGTCTCTCAGTTTCTTGTTGATGAGCGTCATGATTCCCTCGATGATGATCACCGGCTTCGGTTCCACGTGCACGGTTTCCTTGAGGCGGTTGCACAATATATAAGAATAGGTGGGTTGCTCGATGGCCTGCCCATTGCGCAGCATGTTGATTTGCTTGTGAAGCAGTTTCCAGTCGAACGCGTCGGGGTGGTCGAAATTGATGGCGTGACGCTCCTCCTCCGTCATGTGCGACGTGTCGTTGTAGTAGGAGTCGAGTGGTACGACCGCCACATAGTGCGGCGGCAGTGCGTTGGCGATTTTTCTCACCACGGTGGTTTTTCCCGAGCCGGTGCCCCCGGCGATACCGATAATAGTCATGACAATTATGTTTTAATAGTTTTGCTTCTCCTTTTTCAGTCTTTGGAAAAGAGGCATGTAGCATGCAGCCTTTTTCTCCAGTGCCATGGGGTATGCCCTGCTGCTGCTTGGCATGCGGCACAGCCTCATGTCGCGTCCCTCGAATTGAAATGCCACCCCTTCCCCCACCTTGGGCTGAGGAATGCCGAAATGGTTGGTGAAGATGTCGGTGGCCTTCTGCCCCGTCGTCACCACGGTGTGGCATTCCGGGATGGCACTTAGCAGTTTGTCGAAGTCGGTGGCCTGCAGCACCTCCAAGTCCTTGTCGGAGGCGGTGTTGCGCAGCCGCCTCACCACCACCGCCGTGTCGTAGAGTCCGATGCCCCACAGCCGCAGCAAGTCTTTGATGTCCTCAAGGCGGAAAGTTCTCCTCTCCTCGTCCACCAACCTGTTTTTGTCATCAAAGAGACAGATGCCGAAGATGCGCCACATGTCGTTGATGTAGTTGGGGTAGAAGAAATCCATCGCCCACCTGCGGGGTGCCGGCGGAAAGCTTCCCAGGAAGAGCATCTTGGTGCCATCAGGCAGGAAGGGTTCCCATGGATGCCTCTCGATGTCTCCTCCCGCTTTTATTTCATCGTCCAGCATTACTTTTTCTCCTTGATGAGATAGACCACGGTCGGCAAGTGGTCGGAGTATCCATCAAGCCACACCCCACTGGCCGTGGTTCGCTTGGGCGAGCCCTTGTACTGTCCCTCGCTTTGCAGGAGATAGTCACGCCGTTGCACCTGGCATTGATAATAAGTAAGGTTGGTGTAGTCTCTCGTGGCCTTTGTGTCCACCAGGTTGTGTGAGAGAATGATTTGGTCGAAGAGGTTCCAATTCCCCTGATAGGTGAGCGTACCTGTTCCGCTGTCGAGAATTTTCCACCAAGGGTTGAACATGTCACCCTTTCCAACTTCTTCGAGTTTTCCTTTCGCGCCCAATTCCTTTAAGCTGAGGTTATGCGGGTCGTCGTTCAAGTCTCCCATGACAATGACCTTGGTTTTCTTGTTGGCATGCATGATGGAGTCCTTGATGACCTTCACCTGCCTTCCAGCGGACTCCCTGTAGAAGGAGCCGGATGCGCGGCTGGGCCAGTGGCATACGATGACGGTGAGCGGTTCGCCGGCGAGGACACCGGAAACCTCGAGGAAGCCTCTTGTGTAATAAGCACTGTCCTTTTCCAATTCCTGGATGTATGGATGCAGCACGACATCTCGCAGGGTGAAGAGCGCCGGGTTGTATAGCATGGCACAATCCACACCTCTTCTATCAGCCCCTTCGACGTGTGCATACTTGTATCCCCTTTTTGCGAGTTCCGGCTGTGCCACGAGGTCGTCGAGGGCACGACTATTTTCCACCTCTGAAACCCCAATGATGGCGCATCCTATCGACAACTTGTCCGTACCAAGGTCGGCGAGTGCGTATGCCATGTTATGGAGTTTTTTCTCATATTTGAGTTTGTTCCACTTATAAGAGCCATCGGGGAGGAAGTCGTAGTCGTTCTTCCCCACATCGTGGCAAGTGTCGAAGAGGTTCTCAAGATTGTAAAAACCTATGCCATAAAGGTTGAAACTTTTCTGCGCAACTGCCGGTATGGCGAGTGCGAGCATAGCTGCCAGGATGAGCAAATGTCTTTTCATATCACATTGATTTTAGTTAGCAATAGTGTTGTTTTCCCCGCCTCATGCGTGCGAAGAGAATTAAGATTTTGCAAATATCGGAAAAATAATCGACTAAAACGCACGTTTGTCCAAAAAAATTTAGGATAATGCTTTTTTTTTTCGAAAATATTTATTTACTTTGCATCCAAACAACTTAAATCAACAACTATTGTCTATGCGAAAAATGCTGAAAATAGCAGTGTTTGCACTCTGCTACACCCCTTTAGCCTTTGGGCAGGAGTTAGACTCATTGGAGCAGACCGGTACGTTGGACGAGTCGGCCTTCACGTTCACGGAGGCCCAGTTGGGAGAGGATGACGACATGTCTCAGAACGTGACGATTCTCAGCAGCAACACCAACGTATATGCCAATGAGGTGGGTTTCACCTTCTCCCCCACACGTTTCCGGTATCGAGCGCTGAGTCAGAAGTACAACGACATCTACGTGAACGGCGCATTGATGAACGACATGGAGTCTGGCCAGTTCAGATACTCCAACGTCGGCGGTATCAATTACATCACGCGCAATCTCGATGCCACGCTTCCCTTTGAGGACAACAATTTCTCCATGTCGAACATTGGCGGGAGCAACAACTACAATTTCCGCGCCTCGCAAGTGGCCGCCGGGAATCGCTTGACGCTTAGCGGCGCCAACCGCAGCTACACCGCTCGCGCCGCCTACACCTTCGGCACGGGAATCACCAGTTCCGGCTGGGCCTTCGCCGGGATGGTGTGCTACCGCTGGGCCAACCCCGGCTATGTGGAAGGCACGTTCTACAACTCACTCTCCTACTACCTCGGCGTTCAGAAGCTGATGGGCGACCACTCCCTCTCCCTCTCCACCTGGGGCAATCCCACGGAGCGTGCCTCACAGGGTGCTGCCACCGATGAGAGCTACTGGATAGCCAACAACCGTCAGTACAACCCCTATTGGGGATACCAGAAAGGTGAAAAGCGCAACTCCCGTGTCATCAACGATTTTGCGCCAAGTGCCGTATTGACGTGGGACTGGAACATCAACAAGACGACAAAGCTCACCACGACGCTGCATGGGAAATATGCCATGTACAAGAGCACGCGCCTGAACTACAACAATGCCGACAACCCCCAGCCCGACTATTGGAAGAACCTCCCGAGCAGCTACTACGACGTATGGGACGTGGAAGACGCCAACAACCGCACCACTCAGTGCTACAACGACTTCCTCAACACCTACAACTACCTGAAAGACTCGAAGGAGGCACGCCAGATAGACTGGGACCGTCTCTACGCCGCCAACCGCAACGCGAATGCCCAAGGCGCTGACGCCATGTACTTCGTCGAGGCGAAGCACATCGACAACCTCTATCTCACTTTGTCCTCGACACTCAGCAAGCAGCTCACCAACAAGTCCCGCGCCAACATCGGCGTGATGCTTGGCAGCAACAAAGGCATGCACTACAAGACGATGGACGACCTGCTCGGAGCCAACGCCTACCACAACGTGAACACCTACGCGATGGGCAACTATTCCTCGGTGAGCGACGCCGTGCAGTACGACCTGAACCATCCCAACCAGATGATAGGTGAAGACGACCGTTTCGGCTACGACTACAACCTCCTGGCCCGCCGCGGGCTGTTGTGGGCCAACTATATCGAGAACTTCGGCTTGCTCCACTACAGCATCTCCGGCAAGATTGGTTACGACGACATGCAACGCGACGGCAAGATGCGCAACGGTATGTTCGCCAACTATTCCTACGGCAAGAGCGAGACGGCCAAGTTCGTCAGCGGAGGGGGCAAGTTCAACGCCAGCCTCAACCTGGGTAGAGGCAACACCCTCATGGCCGGCATCGGCTACGAGCACCGCGCCCCGCAAATCACCACCGCCTTCGTCTCGCCTGAGATGAACAACGACTTCGTCACCAACCTGCACAACGAGCGCGTCTTCAGCAGCGAGGTGGGCTACCAGTTCCAAAACTCCCTCCTTCACGTCAACCTCAGCGCTTACTACAACTACCTGAGCAACGTCACCGAGTGGCAGAACTTCTATTTCGACGACATCA
The DNA here is from genome assembly GCA_902792855.1 of uncultured Prevotellaceae bacterium. GTDB lineage: Bacteria > Bacteroidota > Bacteroidia > Bacteroidales > Bacteroidaceae > Prevotella. The sequence continues at coordinate 2,690 of CADBBP010000115.1, read as the reverse complement.
ACTCCTTCTCCTACGTCTCCCTCACCGACATCCGCAAGCGCTATTACGGCGTGGAGGCCGGCGTTGACGTGAAATTGTCATCGTCCTTCAACATCAAGGCCATAGGCACCATCGCCGAGGGGAAGAACATCAACAACGCCAACGTGCGCTACATGAACTCCACGAAGGCCACTTACACCAACGACATCGTGATGAACAAGGGCATGCGCGAGGCCGGCACACCGCTCACCGCCGCAAGCCTCATCCTCTCCTACCACTCCGGAGGATGGTTCATCGACTTGAAGGGCAACTACTACGACCGCATCTACCTGAGCTACTCGCCAAGCTACCGCTACCAAAAAACGCTCACCACGATGGGCAACGTGAACAACGACGGCACCTTCAACGTGCCCGACCAGGCCGAGGGCAAGGGCGGCTTCATGCTTGACAGCTCCATTGGCAAGAGCCTACGACTGAGGCATGGTCGCCAACTCTCCATCAACCTGTCGCTGACCAACATCCTCAACAACACGAAGATTTGCACCGGCGGCTACGAGCAGAGCCGCAGCGACTACACCGTGAAGGAGGAGAACGGCCAGACCTTGATGAACAACGTGAGGGCTTACAAGTTCTCGCTCAACCCAAAGAAATACTACGCCTACGGCATCAACGGCATGCTCAACCTGACCTATAGATTCTAAAACACGACTGATATGAGACCATATATCCAATTATTCTTGCTGGCCGCCACCGCCATGATGGCGTCGTGCATGGCCGACAGTTACGACGACCCCGGCACACAAGCCCACGAGGTTTACGGCAACCAGTCGCTCACCGAGAGCAATGTCGTGAGCATCGCAGCCCTGAAATCGCTCTACAGCTCCACCATCAGCAACAGCGGTATGAAGGAGGTGACCGAGCCACTTCAAATCAAAGGCACCGTCATAGGCAACGACATCGAGGGCAACATCTACAACGAGGTGATCATCGACGACGGCACCGGGGCCTTCATCATCTGCATCGCCCAAGGCGGCCTCTACGGCTACCTCCCCGTGGGTCAGGAAATCCTCGTCGAACTGAAAGGGCTCTACATCGGAGCCTACGGCATGCAGGGCGAGATAGGCACTCCCTACACGAGCAAGAGCGGTTCCACCTACGTGAGCCGCATGAGCCGTTTTCTCTGGGGTCAGCACTACCGCCTCATCGGCACCGCCAACCCCGGCGCCGTGACACCGGAGGACTTCAACCTCTCCCGCCTGACCGACAACAGCTACCTCGAATCCCACTGCGGCAAGCTAATGACCCTTCGCGGCGTGGAACTCTCCGCCGCCGACGGCAAGGCCACCTTCGCCCCGGACGATGGCAGCGTGACGCTGACCGCCAACTGCGCCAACCGCAATTTCAAGGGCATCAGCAGCAGCGCTCTTGTGCTCCGCACAAGCACCTTCGCCGACTTCGCCGGCAACGTGATGCCCACCGGGAAGGTGGACGTCACCGGCATCTTCACCCGCTTCCGCAATACGTGGCAAATCCTCATGCGCACGGAGAGCGACATCCAACCAGCGAAGTGAAGCCTCCCTCAGAGACCTTAGCAAAAAAAGAAACCAAAAAACACCAACGATATGAAAAAGATTTTATATTCATTGTTCATCCTGGCTACGACAGCCATGACATTCAGTAGTTGCGAGGACGTGCCGGCACCCTTCGACTTCCCCAACCCCGGCGGCGACACGCCCGCACCGACCATCGACCCGGCAGGCAGCGGCACACAGGCCGACCCATACAACGTGGCGGCAGCCATCGAGTTCACACAGCAGCTTGAGCCTGGCACGGAAAGTTCGGGCACCATCTACATCAAGGGCAAGATTTCGTCCATCCGTGAGGAGTACACCACGCAGTATGGCAACGGTACCTTCTACATCTCCGACGATGGTTCCGGGCAGAACACCTTCCTCGTCTATCGCGCACTCTACCTTGGCAACAAGAAATTCACCGCGAGCGACACGCAAATCCAGGAGGGTGACGAGGTGATCATCTGCGGCACCGTGACCAACTACAACGGTACGTTGGAGACTCAGCAAAACAAGGCCTTCCTCTACTCGCTCAACGGCACGACAGCCGGCGGTGGCGGCGGCGGTAGCGACACCCCGGGCGAGGCCACCGGCGACGGCTCTCTGACCAATCCTTGGAACGCTGTAGCCGCCAACAACTATGCCAGCAGCCTTGGAGCCGACCAAGAGAGCGACAAGCAATACTACATCAAGGGCAAGATTTCGAAAATCGCCAACAACGGGGAGTTCAGCGCACAGTATGGCAACGCCACCTTCTACATCTCCGACGACGGCAAGGCAAGCAACGAGTTCTATGTCTATCGCACCCTCTATCTTGGCAACAAGAAATGGGCCGCCGGCGACACGCAAATCAAGGTGGGCGACGACGTGGTGGTGTGCGCCAAGCTTGTCAACTACAGGGGCAACACGCCCGAGACGGTGCAAGGAGCCACCTACCTCTACTCGCTCAACGGCCAGACAGGTGGCGGCGACACTCCCGGTCCGGGTACTGAAGGCGAAGCCAAGGGCAGCGGCACGCAGAGCGATCCCTGGAACGCTGTGGCAGCCAACAATTTCGCCAAGTCCTTGTCGGCAGACACGCCCTCACCAGATAATTACTACATCAAGGGCAAGATAGCCAAGATAGCCAACAACGGCCTG
>CADBBP010000114.1:11107-22189 GCA_902792855.1 uncultured Prevotellaceae bacterium | reverse complement strand
GGCGTTGCAAGTCAACATTAGCAACAACACCAGTGTGGTGAAAATTGATTTAGTTTTCATAATCTGTTGGTATTAGTTGGTGAATGATATGCAAAGATAACCATTTTCTTGTAAAGTGCAAAACTTTTTTGAGTTTTTGTATAAAAAACACTCACCCCAGGGCAATGCACTGGGTTGTGGGAAGAAGGAAATTCGCCCGGGAAGGGCAAAATCACGGCATTCCAAAGCCTCACTCAAGGCTCGTTAAAAAAATAACAGCGGGATGCTAATTGCGCAGGTTCCACTCCAATTCAAGGTCGCTGCCATCGTCTGCCACATCGAGGTCGTACACCACTTCCGTCGAGTCATTGATATGGCCACGTAATTCGCCCTTGTAGTTGTCACCCGTTGTCTGATTGAGGAAGATGGTGTCAACGGTCAGCGTATTGCCGAGTCCGTTTTGCTCTGCCACCACCGACTCGGTGAAACTTTTGCAGAGTTTATTCACATCCACCACCTTCTTCTTACAAGCCCCAAAGGCAAGCAGTGCCACCATGGCACATACGAAAATGAAATAATACTTGTTTTTCATGTTACTTTAATTGTTTGTTATAAAGTTTCATATTATTGAAATACAAAGATACGGTTTATTTCTGTGTTTTGCAACATTCCAAGTCGTTTTTTAGGAAAGGAACAGGAAAAAGGCTCCTTTTTCAAAAAGAGCCTTTTCCTGTTCCTTTGTGCCAACTGCTGTCAAGGACGTGGCTATCTGTGCTTCAAGCCTCTTCTCCCAAGACAGCCCGACGAGCGGCTTCCTGCGCCTGGATGACACGGTCGCACCAAGCATCAAACTCTGGGTCTTCCTCCTGCAGTTCGGGATGGCTTAGGATGTGCTCCACACAACGGCGCACCCCCTACAGCGCGTTTCAGTTTTGAGCAGTCGAACACCACTGTCACGGCCTTGTCGCCAAGGAGGTTCCCGGTGAAGTCGTAGGCAGCCGGGGCTGTGGCAGCCAAGAATGCCGATGACACGTAATAGGGGCGGTATTCCACGCCCAATGCCTGTGCGACACATTGATAGACCTGGTCCCAGGTGAGCGACTCGTCCGACATGATCTGGAACGCCTCTCCGATGGCCTTGGGGTTGCCCAGCAGGCCGATGAAGCCGCGTGCGAAATCCTCGTTCCACGTCAGCGTCCAGAGCGAACTGCCGTCACCCTGCACAAGCACCCGCTTTCCCTCCATCATGCGCTTCAGCACCTGCCAGCTGCCCTTCAGGCCATGAACACTGACCGGCACACCGCGCTCGCAGTAGGTGTGGCTGGGTCTCACGATGGTGGCGGGGAAGCCATTCTCGCGATACGCCTTCATGAGGATTTCCTCACAAGTGATTTTGTCGCGGGAATACTGCCAATAAGGGTTGGCGAGGGTCGTCCCTTCGGTGATGACATGGCATCGTGCCGGCTTGTTGTAGGCAGAAGCCGAACTGATATACACATATTGCCTCGTGCGCCCTTTGAAGAGTCGGATGTCGCGCTCCACCTGCGAGGGAAGGAAGCCGATGAACTCGCATACGGCATCAAACTGCTCCCCTTGCAGTAGTTGGGCTACTTCCTCCTCTTGGTTGATGTCGGCGATGACTTGCTTCACGTTGGAAGGAACTTCGTCACGGCGTGTGCCGCGGTTGAGCAGCCAAAGGTCGTGCCCGGCGGCTGCCAGTTGCCGGGTGATGGCACTGCTGATTGTCCCAGTGCCCCCAATCATCAATATCTTCATCCTCTTGCCATTTGATAAATTTTCCGCATATCGTCAGCATACAGCACTTTCAGGCACCCGCAGGTGGCGGTATAGTCTCGGCTGCACTTGCGCGTCATTTCCTCTATCTCCTCATCGGTGATGTCGCGACCGATGAGTTCTCGAATGTTGGTGGGCATTCCGATGGCGTGGTAGAAGCATTCCATGGCCTCTATGCCACGCAGTGCGGTGCCCTCCGGGTCGGTGAAGTCGTTTGGCACGTCCATCACGTTGACGGCGAAGCGGGTGAAGCGGCTGAGGTTCTCGTGCAACACATAGCGTGCCCAACTGGGCCAGATGGCGGCCAGGCCGGCGCCGTGCGTGACATCAAACATCCCGCTCAACTCATGCTCCAACTGGTGGGTGGCCCAGTCATCACTCACTCCGCATCCCGTCAGGCCATTGTGCGCCACGCTCCCACCCCACATGATTTGTGCGCGGTTGCGATAGTCACAGGGGTCTTTCAGCACGGCGAAGATGCAGTCTTTCATCGTCCGCAGCACGGCTTCCGCCAAGTTGGTGGTGAGGTCCATGTCATCATCCTTGGTGAAATAGCGCTCCATGGTGTGCATCATCATGTCGGTCACGCCGGCAGCCGTCTGGTAGGGCGGCAGTGTGAAGGTGCGCACCGGGTTCATGATGGCGAACTTGGGCCTCGACATATCGTTGGAGTAACCCAATTTCACGTCCCCATCCTCGTTGGTGGTATGATGCCAGAGAAGATGTCCGTCGGCATGTGGCTGAAGTCGTAGGTCTGTCGGTCGCTCTTGCTCTGGTTGTAGCGCAGTTCGTAGTTGGCCTGCAGGTGTGCGCCCTTCCACAGCGGTTCGCTGTAGGTGGTGCTGACCACATATCCGCTGTTGTCGCTCGGTGTGGTGTTGTAGCGTGCAGTGAAGTAGGTGGAGTCCTCCCCAGCGATGTTCTTCACGAGGAAGAGGTGAACCTCGTTGTTGGAGGTGTTGCGTTGCTGGTTGTCGCCTGTGTTGCCCTCCAGTCTCACTGTAATGTTGCGTCCTCGTGGGTTGAGGCGTCGGTATAGTTGGAGGGTGCCGGAGATGTTCTTGTTGCGGCCATAGCTGATACCGGTGCTTTGGTTGTGGTTGACAGCGAGTTCACTGGCGTTCATCTTGGCGATGGCGTCGGCGGAGAGGGGGTCGGCGACGTATAGATAAGGGTCTTCGCTGAAGGTGGCGGAGGAGGAGAGGTTCCTTCCGTCGTTGGTGCCGTATGAGCCGTTGGCACGCAGCAGGATGTTGGTCAGCGTGTCGGGCTTCCATTCCACGCGGAGGTTGCCGTTCCAGTTGTTGTTGCGTGTGAGGTTTTTGCTCTTGCTGTTGGAGAAGGTGCGTGCCTCCTGGCTATAGAAATTCTCACTGGCGTTGCGGTTCTCGTTGTCGCCGTTGCGGTGGTTCCATCTCAGGCTAAAGTCCACCTTCAAATTTTTGCGGTCATCGTAGTTGAAGTTGGTGCCGAGCATCTTCTGTGTATTCAGACCGCGACGGTTCCACCATCCGGCGTTCTCCTCCTTGTTGTTGGCGTTGCCCATGATTACGAGGCGTGTGTTGTCGGTGAAGCTGCTGCCCATGCCTCGGGAGGCATAGCGGTGGTGCGTTCCACCCGCAATGTCGAGGTTGGTCATGTAGCCGCGGTTCATCCCTTTCTTGACAGTGAAATCAAGCACGGTTTCCTTGTTGCCATCCTCAATGCCGGTGATGCGTGCCTGGTCGCTCTGCTGGTCATAGAATTTCACGTTCTGAATGATGGAAACGGGGATGTTTTTCAGGGCTGTCTCAATGTCGCCGAGCATGAATTCCTTTCCGTCGAGCAGGATTTTCTTCACTGCCTTTCCGTTGACGGTGATGTTGCCCTCTTCGTCGATTTCCGCTCCGGGTATGCGCTTGATGAGTTCTTCAAGGGCTGCACCCTCTGGTGTTCGGAAGGCTTCGGGGTTGTAGAGCAGGGTGTCTTTCTTCACCACGATTTGGGCCGCCCTTCCGGTGACGACGGCTTCCTTCAGCAGGATGACGTCGGGTGTCATGCGCAACTCACCCAAGTCTTGGTTTCGGTCGTTGCGCAGGATGACGTCGCGCTCCAGCGTCTGGTAGCCAATGAGCGAGATGCGCAGGCGGTAGGTGCCATTGGAGGGTGCTTCCAAGGAGAAGTTACCCTTCTCGTTGGAGAGGGTGCCTCCCACGAAGGAGGTGTCGTTGGCCCAGAACAATTGGATGGTGGCCATCTCCATAGGCTCCTTCGAGTCCACGTCGGTCAGGCGCCCACTGATGGTCAATTTGCTATTTTCCTCCTGTGCGTGGGCGCACAGCAGGGTGATGGAAAGCAAGACCAATGTGAGGAAAAATCTCATAAATGGTGTACAGGCTTCAATTTTGGCGGCTTTGTCTTCTGCCGTCACGTTATTTCTCAAGTTTTGTCTGAAGTTTTAGATGAAAAAAATGCCCGAATGTCTAATCCAGGCCTTGCCATTTAGGATATATTAACACTCTGAGAAAAAAACAGCCTCAGGTAAATACGCTCTGAAAGGTAAAGCTTTTGCCCTTTCAGGGCGACAGTCGCACATCACGGATTCCCAGGGCGTTGCCCCGGGCTGATATCTCGTTGGCCTTACAGGCCGTCCTGCATAATTAATCCAACCGCACCTCGAAAAAAATGGAATTGCCATATACATAATAGAAAAAAGTCGTATCTTTGCAGTTGCAAGAAAATCATATTACCATGGACAGAAGAACATTTATCAAGAATGCGGCGATGGCGGCTGCCAGCACCACGGTTGCCGCTCCGGTGGCAGCCATGGTCGCGAATGAGAGTCGCACACAAATAATGGAGGAACACCCCCTTGCAGCACAAGAGAAGAAGGAAGAAAGGAAACTAAAAGTGCTGATGGTGAACGGAAGTCCCCGCCCCGACGGCAACACGTTCTGCGCGCTGAAAGAGATGGAGGGTCAACTGGTCCATCTCGGCCTTGATGTGGAAATCATCCAGATAGGTAGGAAGCCCGTGCGGATGTGCATCAACTGCGGCGGTTGCCATCGCAACGGTTCAGAAGGCTGCGTGTTTGATGACGACCTCTGCAACACCATCTCCGAGAAGATGTCCCAAGCCGATGCCTTGGTGGTAGGCTCGCCGGTATATTACGGCCAGCCCAACGGAGGCGTGTTGGCGTTGATGCAGCGTGTGTTTTTCTCCGCGGGTAAGAATGTGCAGAACAAGCCTGCGGCAGCAGTGGCGGTTTGCCGGCGCGGAGGTGCCACGGCTGCCCTTCAGACGATGAACATGATGTTTGAGATGATGAACATGCCCGTCGTCACCTCTCAATATTGGAACATCGTCTATGGAATGGACAAAGGAGAGGCCAAACTCGACACGGAAGGAATGCAGACCATGCGCACCCTGGCGACCAACATGGCCTGGCTCTTAGAGAAAATGCACGCCGGAGCAGCCACCGCCCCCGAGTATGAGAAGGACCGAAAGTTTATGAACTTTATCCGCTGACAGTGTCGGGTCTGACGCAAAGCGTCCGAGGAAGACAAGGAGCGGATGATGGCATGGCAATCCTACTTGCTATTTGTTCTTGGTTCGGCGTTGTGAAGGTTGGTTGTATTTTTCGATGGCCTTCATCGTCTTCTGCCGACCGATGGCGATGAGTTTCTCCGATTTGTCATAGTCGAAGCCGCCATAACGACTTATCTGAATATCGACAAGGATGTCGGGGTTCATCAACTGAGCCATCAGTTTGGAGTTTTGCCTAATCATCAGCGAACTGGTACGTGAGAGCATCGTGTAGTAATTGAAATCGATGTTTTCTGGAACCAGTTTGTTGAGTATCATTGCCGCAATCGACTTGTCGTGCTTTCGGCGCTCGGAGAGTTTGTGCTTCATGGCCTCCTGTGTCTTGTAGTCATGCCCGCTGACATCCACTCCCACCAAGAGGTCACCCTTGTGACGCACCACACGGTTGAGAGGGATGGGGTTGACCACCCCTCCATCGATAAGAATCATCCCGTTGCGCTCCACAGGCTTGTAGAACGAAGGAAGCGAGATGCTGGCGCGGATGGCCTCGAAAAGGCTCCCCGTGCGGAATATCACCTCGCGTCCCGACACCCAGTCGGTAGCCACTGCACAATAAGGGATAGGCAAATCCTCTATTGCCACATCCGGCACAAATTCCATGATGGCCTCGATGATGCGGTCGCCCTTGACGAAATGGTTCAGTGACAAGGAGAAGTCGGTCAATTCCAACATCTTCTTCCTGTCGATGCCCTTCATCCACTCCCGGAACTCATTCAATTTCCCAGCCGCATAGACACCGCCGATGAGCGCGCCCATGGAACAGCCCGCCAACGAGGTGACATGGTAGCCCTGCTCCTCCAACACCTCTATGGCGCCGATGTGTGCCAGCCCACGGGCTCCACCGCTCGACAGGACCAATGCCACGTCTTTCTTTTCCGGTTTGTCCACGCCGGCAAGTTTGAGCAGTTTTTCCAACATTGTTTCACTCCCCATGTGTAGTCAAATAATATTCTTGCATGCAAAAGTACAAAAAAACAGCGAACCATCCGTTTTATTATCGATAAAAAAGGGGTCCATGGAAAAGTAAGTGTATTTTTCAACGAAAGGGAGCAAGCCTGATGGCTTGCTCCCTTTTCATCTTGCGAGGATGGTGGTTCATCCTCGAAATTCATCAATGTTGATTACTTTCTCAGTGCTTTCTTGCCATTGACAATGACAACACCCTTGTAGGAGTTGTTGACGCGCTGGCCGGAAAGGTTGTAAGCGCGTTCATTCTCCAGATTGTTGGTTTGCAGGTAGTTGATGCCGGTGGCGTCATCGAAGGTGAAGCATTCGACCCCATTCGACTGTGACACAGGCACGGGAAGATAAGCCTTGTGAGCGTCGTTCTCAAAGATGCCTCCATCTTCCGCACCAAAGTAGAAGCCCACCTTGTCGTTCTTGACATTCAGCATGTAGTACTTGCATTCCTGTTCTTCAGGCTCAATCATCCTTTTCACATCGGTGCCACGCAGCATGTTCTCCACAGCAGTGCCCTCCTCCGATGTTGGTTCGAAGGTGTATTCACCTTCTGCACCTTCGAGGATTACGGCACATCCAGCAGGAATGATGCCAGAGACAGTTATGAGCGTGAGGTTTTTCCCGTTGATGCTCTCCACAGCCTTGGCTTCCACATTCTCTGGAATGATGAATGCGCTGTTGGAATAGTAGAAGGTGGCATATCCATATTTGCCGATGGTGACCACGACAGGCTCAGCCGACAGTCTGAGCGTGAAGTTCCTGGTCAGGCTCCCTTCGGTGAAAATGAGTTCTTCTTCATCCACCAGCGTCTCATAGCCATCAGCCGTCACCGTGGTGGTATAAGCCAAGGAGTTTTGCACGACATTGATGGTGTATGCGCCATTCTCATCGGTCGTGGCGAAATACTCGATGTCGTTCTCAGCATTGCGGATGGTGACAGTGGCTCCCTCCACAGGTGTACCATCTTCCTCGGTCACCAAGCCACTAAGTGTCTTAGCCTCAGCCTTCAGTCCGAAATGAATGGCGGGAACAGAGCCGTTTTGTGACCAAGACTGTGAGTTTAAGAAGTTATTGTAAGTATCATGGCGATTGAAGTAACTTTTTCCACTTCCACTGGTGCTGGTGACCTCAAAGTACGTGCCGGACTTGTATGTATTTCCTTCCGAACAGACGACGAAACGGAGCGCATTGCCATCATAGACGATAGGCTCTGCCAGGTTGATGGTGATGAGGTCCACCCAATCGTTGCTTGAGCCGCCTAGAGTCCAGGTGTGGGTCTCGGAGAGCACCTGTGTCATACTGGAGGTGTCATATTTGCCGGCGTTGGGTTGGGACTGTGTTGTATCCGTTGTTTTCTCATACCAAACGCTCAACTGGGTGCTGTAAGCAGTAGAGTTGCTGCAATAGCCCTTGTAGGTGATGCTCTCAATCTTATCGCCAGCTTTCAATCCGGCATTAGCAAGCATTTCTGCGGTGTAAAGGGTGACGGACTCGCTGTTGTTCCAGTTCAGGTGCAGCAGGCTGCCATTGCTGGTATTCGTGCCACTAATGGCGGCATCGCTCTCCACCTTCTCCTCTGCGAAATCCACGTTCACCACCTCGGTAGTCACCACGGCGTCGCCGCTCTTCACCTCGATATATACGGGTTTCTCCCCAATGAGGTGAGGTCTGAAGGTGAAGGAGAGCGTGGTGTAGTTCTCCTCCTCACCGTTGTTGTAGTTGCCAGAGATGACAGCCACGGGGAGGTCAACCTCGTTGGATGTGGCCACGGCCTCGCCATCTACATAGAGCGTAGCGGTGTATGATCCAGCAGTCTCCACGTTTGGGCCTACGTTGCCGATGGATGCGGTGGCGGTATAGTCATTGTTCTGCTTTCCAGTAGCAGGGATGTTGCTTTTCACAATCAGCAGGTCATGCTCTGGAGCAGTGGCATAAGTCAGGCCGTAGATGTTGTCGATCTTGGCATTCGTCACCTTGAAGCCGATGTAATAGTCGCCGGCATTGGGGATGGTGGCGGTGTATGTCGTCCAGTTGTAGCTTGAGGCAATGTTGCTGATGGTCTGGATGGTGGTCCAATTCTGTCGGTCGTTGGAAATCATCACTTCCACCTTTGCATCGCTGTAATTGGTATATTCAGCTTCGAAAGTGATGCTCTCATTGTCGGTTGCGGTCATCAGCGGAGTGATGTATAGCGGGTTGGCTCCGGAACCTTGCAGGTAATAGTTCTTGGTATTGCCGGAACCCTCCGAACTGATGTATGTGTTGTAGCGCACCGACCCTTGTGGGTAGGAGGCATTTCCAGCTCCGTCGTCGAAGGTGATGAAATTCTTCGATGGGTCGAGCACGGTGCCGGTGACAGCCAACGTGTAGGTGGCCATCGTTTTTCCATAATTGGTGTACTCAATGGTCAGGTTACCGGAAAAGATGCCTGGCGTGGTGGCGGGAAGGGTGATGGTAATCTGTTTCTTCTCGCCTCCCAAGATAGTAAATTCACCTGTTGGTGCATCGCTGGTGTAACCCTCGGGCAAGGTGAAGCTGTTGATGACCAAAGGAGCAGAACCCGCGTTGTAAATCTCATAATTGAGCGTTGTGGATGCGGTGACCTTGCCAAAAGCTATAGGCTTGTTTGTAGGCGACGGATTGGAATAATAGCTTGTACCAGAAACATCGAAGACGAACTTGGAAGCATATTCCTTCACTTCGCAATAACGCCATGAATTAGACGTATTACCCGACACGTTTTCCCTGATATAAAAATAGGTGTAACCATTACTGGTGATGGTTGCAGGAACGGTGAATTCCACTTCAATGATTTTGGTCTCACCTGCTGCAAGGTTCACTGGAATGTCGAAAGGTGCATCTTCGAAATAAGTGGTGACGCTTGTTTCCGTGCCTTGTGCCAAAGTCAGCGTGTAGTTTTCTGTAACTCCCGCCACGAAATCCACGTTTCCGGTGTTCTCAAGCTTTGCTTTCAATGTGACCACGGTATTCCCGTCTGGTCCTTGGTAGAACGTAGGGTTGGTGCCCGTCGTTCCTGTCTGTCCGTTGGAATTCATCACACCTGCCACTTTCATCGTGGTCTGTGGAACGATTACCGCCGAAGAAGCAGTGAAATTGTCGAAATACACCTCGCTTGCCCGAATGCCGATGCGCTGTGACGTGGTGAAAGTGATGGTCAGCGGATACCAGTCCCAATCTTCAGAATTGGGCTTGCTTGCGAAATTGGTGGAGGCTAACAATTCTCCCCTCGTGGTACCAGACTCATCCATAGAATAGAATTCCAAGAAAGCCGAGTCGTTATACCACCTTCCCAAAGGTTTCACATAAAGGGTCACTGTGCCTGAGACGAGGGGTGTGACCAACAAGTCATAGGCGTTTTTGCTCTTTTGGTTGGTGTAGGTTCTCAGCGCACCACTGCCATTCACGCCACCATCGGACACGTAAGTGTAACTCACGTTGGTGTTTACCACATGCCCCCAGTTGGGAGCAACGGCAAAATCACCATCTGTAGTGATGGTAGTGTTGAAGTCCACCTCATACGGCGACACCGTCTCTGCTTGCGCCGTGTTCCATCCGACCACGGCGAGCAATGTCATTAGAAATCTTGTAATTGTTTTCATATACGATTGGTTTAAAATGTTGTTCATGCCACCATGATTATCAATAATCTTGTGTTCGAAAGGTACAAATAGTTGCAGAGCTCCCTTGTATTTTGAAATCCATTTGTCTCTTGGTGAATCCATCTCAAAAAGGTAAAAACTTCAAAGACATGGCAAAATTACCAAAAAAGTGAAAAAAAGTTGCATTTGGTGTGATTTTTTTTGCTATGTTCTAAATCCTTGGCTGAAAAGAACAGAGCTGCTATCTCCGAGCATCCTGAAAAATTCGCGAGCCGCTCTTTTCACATAGGCATTTTTCAGTTGGTGGATGCATCCATGCATTTGTTTCTCTGGCGTGTCGGTATCGGTAATGGGTATGGCTTTCAACCCATGTTCTGCCACCACCGTACTTTCGCTGAGCAAGGTGACATAATTGGACTCCCTTATCAGTCTGAAGAGCAGATAGACGGTGTTCATCTCAACCTTGATGCGGAAGCTGTAGTCGTTTTGCGCTATGGCCCGTTCAAAAGCGCTGCGGGCCTGAGTTCCCTTTTTTGTCAGTGCCAGGTCATAGTTTTGCAGTTCTTCGAGGGTGATGGCATTTCTGCTGGCAAGTGCGTGCCGGTCGTTCACGATGGCCGCCAGTCGGTGATGGAACAGCACCTGACTATCAATCTTGGGATTGGGAGAGGTGGGTTTGAAGGCAAGCACGAAGTCGAGTTCATGGTTTTCAAGTCGCGCGATGAGGTCAGCCATTGTCGATTGTGTGACGTTCATCTTGACATGTGGGTGCTTCCTCAAGAATGCGGTGACAGTCTCGGCCATGATGCTGGCGAACGAGAAAGTGACCCCGATGTTCAGTTCCCCACCTGTGAGGTTCTTCAGTTCTTCAAGTCTTTGCACACAGTTGTCGGCAGAATGAAGCGTCTCCTTGGCAAGAGGCAATAGTTCCTGCCCCGCCTCGGTGAGTATTACCTCATGGCTGTTTCTCTGAAACAAGGGCTGCTGCAAATCATTCTCCAGTTGGAGGATTTGATGCGACAGGGTGCTCTGGCTGATGAACAGTTCCTTGGAAGCCGTTGAGAAATTGAGTGTCTCAGCCAGTTTGACGAAATATTTCAGTTGTCTTAGTTCCATATTGGGTTCAAAGTAACTACATTCTCTT
>CADBBP010000114.1:0-11101 GCA_902792855.1 uncultured Prevotellaceae bacterium | reverse complement strand
CCACCGGAAAAGCCTCCGCCTCCTCCGCTTGAGGAAATGCTGGAGAAGCCAGAGGAAGAAGTAGAGCGTTCGGCCATTCGCTCAATGGCGTTGGTGGTAGCAGTGTAAATGGAGTCACTGAACATATATACAACAGCCCCATCTGTTGACACCTCAAGGCTCTTGGTGATGTTGGAAATCCGAAGATACTCCGGACATATTCTCTCCATATCCTTCCTGACTTGGTCGGCCAATCCGAAGAACTCGGCGTAAACCAGATACTGGTCCCAAAGCCCCACCTCCATTGTTTCGCGCTCGTTGAGCAAGGTGAAGTCCTGCAAGAAAGCTTTTAGTCCGTAGATTTGTGCGGCATTCTGGCTGATGTATTCCTTGTCAGGCTTTCCCTCCAACATCTTCATGAAGTTTTGAATGTCGGTTTTATTTTTCTTCTGCCTGCACCACTTATCAAATTCGTTGGGCTGCAGCACCAAGTCATCGCCCGAGGCCAGTGTGAGCAGCTTCAGCACATGGGCAGCCAAACGGTCATCCCCTTTGGCATTTTGGTCCATCTCTTGCCATGGATGGACAATTTTCAGCATCTCCCTTTCCTTCTTCTTGTATTCCTCGCGAACAATGGTCACATCACCTTTAGCCATGAGTTTCAACAGCAAAGCTCCGATGACGTTCTGGTTGCTCATGCCGTAGAAGTAAGACAATTCGTCTATCACCATCTTGTTCTTCACCAGCGTCCAGTCTTTTTTCACTTCGCGGCAGTAATTTCCTTTCACAATGCCGAGTTTCTTGCGTTTATTCCATTTGCGCAGCGGTGCGAGCGACACCACCCACCAAACTGCACACAGCAACAGCCACATCAAGGAAAGCACCAGCGTAGCTATCAGATTGACAAAGAAATACGAAAATATTGAGAGCAAGACAACGATGCCAAACAAGACCCAGTCCCAAAAGCTCATATCCTCTTCCTCGCCATTGTCTTGCAGGAAATCGCTGCCTTCGAGTGCCCTTTGCTTACGGCTCTCCCAACTCTCGCCCGCAGTTGAGGCAGGTTGGAAGACATCCTTGTCGAACTCGAGCATGATGATCATTCGCTTGCCATTGCCTATCGGGCCGTTAGGGGTTGCCACAATGCTGTCGCCCTCGAACTCAATTATCCCCTCGTAGCCAAATGCCCAGCGGCGGGTGTTGTCCTCGGAGAGCATGATGCCGTCGGCAGCAGTAATGACAACCCGTGCCTGCTCCACGGTGCAATCCATGTCAACAAAGCAGTGGTTGAATCCATCGTTCGTGTCGTAGCTCTTCACCAAGTTTGTCAACTGGTAGCGCACGATGTACTCATGCTCCCCCCAGTCGCCAAAGCCCCAGCACACCTCCTGGTCGTTGTTGGCAAGGCCACACTTTCCAGTCTTCTCCTTACGGCTGGCATTTACATCCCACTCGCTGAGCGTTTCAAACTGCACAAGCCCGGCATGCCCCGGCACATATCCCTCGACCGTCAGATTTTGCAGGTGTATTCCGTCGATGCTTCGATGGGTCACATACCACTCCGTTTTTGCGTCGCTATTATCCAAGTCGATGAACCAGCGTTCCTCTATGGCAGCCGTACCATCCTTGTGGAGAACGGCCTTGACGTCAATCCTCTTTACAGTGCTGGCCATACACCCTGCAGAAGGAAGTACAGCCAGAAGGGACAGCAATGCTATCCAAGTTTTCTTTATTCTCATTTAAACCCTTATTTTACAACCATTTATGTGAATGATTTGCATAAGTTCCCGAACAACTAAAAGTGTGTTCTATTCATTCTGATTATTTCACTTCCCTTCGTGCAGCCATTCAGGACAGGTGAAATCGTCTATGAGTTGGCAAAGGTAATCATAAATTCTGAGAAAAGCGCTCCATTTCGGTGGTATATTCAATGAAACTCTAAAATTCCACAGAAAGTAGCCAAGCTTCATTTTTCGTTTTTTTGCACCCGAAAACGCAAATACCGAATAACTGCACCATACTGCTATCGAAATAATCGATAGCAGCGTTTCGTTTTTCTTGTGGTGCAGGATGCTGAACAATTCATTACCATTGGTTGCAAATACCCTCAAACAGGAGTACCTTTGCACCGTCAAAACAAACCATTTCATCACGCGAAAGCAAAAGAGCTTGCTCATTCTGCGGAGCGTGAAAATGGCAGCATAAAATACAACAATATAAACTTTAAAACAACAAGGAATATGAACGCAACAGCAATCATCACTATCGTGGCAATGAGTTTAGTAGGTTGTCTTTTCTGTGTCTGGATGGCCCGTCACGACAACCTGGAAGTCAAATAGACTGCATCTTTTACCCTACGGCATCCATGCCGCGCACATACACATAGAGCATCCCCCTCCGGGGGAACACGGCTCTTCTTTCTCCACACTCCCAAACGCTGGGAATGTGGATTTTTTGTGCAAAAAATTTTCGTAGTAGTTTCAAACACTCCTTGTGCTTGGAACCTTGCTTTCAATTGAAACATTTTTATGTTTTCAATATTTTTGGAATTGGTCAAGAATAATGAAATAGCTGAAGTTTCCCTCCTTTTTTTATCACGAATTTGAGAATTAAAGAATTTTCCATCAGATGGAATTTATAGGAATTTGAGATGAAATGACAAGTCATTTCCTATACTCTATTCAAGTTTCGCAAGTTAACAAAGCCGATTTGGCAATGACCTGCAAGGCCAACAGTCTTCGGCACGGACAATGCCGGATATGAGGCAAGTGTAGCAAACGCCTTGAAAGGACAAAAGAATGGTTTTTGGTAAGGCTTTTGCCCTTTCAGGGCGACTGTTGCACATCACGGATTCCCAGGGCGTTGCCCTGGGCTGATATCTCGTTGGCCTTACAGGCCGCTTTTTACCCGACTTGCAACTTGAGAAACTTGAATAAATTTTTCCAGTTTCAGCTCCTTATAAATTCATTCTTACTTTTTGGATATGGGATTTGACATCCTCCCAATGGTAATAAGGTGTTATATCGGATTTTAGAGCAGGTATGGATGTTTCGTTTTCATTGAGGAGGAATTTGACCAGAATATCATCGGAATTGTTTTTACGATAGAAAACGATTTGTATGTTTGCCGCCATAGGTATGATTTTGTCGATGGAAATATGCTTGTAGAGTGAAGACAAGTTTTCCGTAGCCCCCATGGCCTCTTTTAGTCCGAGGAAATAAGCCAAGGGGAGAACAGAACTGTCATGACTGAACCGCAATGTAAGTTTGGACTTTCCCTCTTTTATCACTCTGTCGGCATTGGCCACGATGCTGTCCACCACCTCGTCTATAATATGGTAATAGGGTGCGCTTCCGGGAACGAGCCCCGTATCTATCAGCCACGACATATTGTAGCCTTGCCACATATTGAAAAGTTCGTCGGGCGTGAAAATCTCGATGAGCGAGATGTTCAGTTCTGGCACGTTCTGCAAGTCTTGAGCCACATTGTACAAAGCCTCCATCAGTATTCTCCCACTAAACGAAAGTGAGACCCGAGACGTGTCAGTCAACAACGAAGCCATCAACCTTCTGGGGTCATGAGCCCGTTCGAACCATTCCCCAGCCTGTTTCCACAAGGCATCACTTTGTGGTGTGGGTTTTGGTTTGCGCGACAAATCCTCCACCACGAACTTCATATCGCGCTTGCTGGCATCCATTTGAATATCGAGCGACGGATTAAGCGACTGTAATTCCGTGCAAAAATTGAACATGCTCAACATGCAGCGTCGAGAGGTAGATGATTTGGCATCAACATACAATGGTTGTGAGAGCAGCGTATTGAAACGCTTCATCATACGCTGTGCAATCTCCCTATGCTGCCTTCCTCCGAGTGCTGTCAGGTCTCCATCCCTGTGCCAGGCATCGGCATATCCTATGCGCAGCTTCCCCAACACCTCGTTTCCCTTTTCGGAGAGCAGTCCCACATTTTTCGCACTGTCAAGCATATTGATGGCCGTCTCATAATAGCTGTTGTTCGACATGTATCGTGACCCATGCCTTGCGTAATGGAAAATGTAAAAAGGCTCATATCCCTTTGGTGAGGGAGTCAGATTTTGTTGGCGTGGTTCCGGGTATGCGAAATAATTGGATCCCGTGCGGTAGATGTCCTTGCGCATCTCATTCCGTGTGGTCTGTGCGGATGCGTCCAAAGTCATCACAACCGAGAAGGCCACGAGAAGTAACTTATTTATTTTCATTGAGATTCTTTTTATAGGTGATATTAGCATTTCTCAGCATGTTGCGGTAATAATTCGCCACGTTTTTCCAGTGATAGAAAGGATAGATGTCTGTTGTTATGGGGATGGATGTTTCGTTTTCATTGAGTAAGAATTTCACGAGGACATCGTCGTTTCCCGGTTTTCGGTAAAACACCCACTGTACGTTTCCCGCCATGGGTATGAGCCTGTAGATTGCGAAAGAATGATGCAGATTTTCCATATCGTCAGTCGCATGAATGGCCTCTCTCAACCCGAGGATATAAGTGAATGGCAACAACACACTGTCGTGCCCGAAACGCAATCTCACCCCGGACTTTCCAGAATCCACCATCTCGACAGCTTCGTCAAGGAAGTTTTTCAGCAGCGGGAAGATGGCATAGTAACTGGGTTGCGCTCCAGGCATGAGCCCCTCCCATAGACACCAACTGGCATTGTATGTTCTGAATCCATCGATCAGTTCGTCTTCGGTGAACAAGTCATTGAATGTCAAGCCCAATTCTGGCAGGCATTGCATGTCCGACGTGACGTTCCACAGATGGTCTGCCAATGTGGTAGGGTCGATAAATTCCCTTGCCTTGACAGTGTCGTTGAAGATGAGTGCCATCTGATGCCGTCCGTTGAGCATCTTGTGTCGGAACTCAGACAGCCGGTCGTAGAGTTCGCCGTCTTTTTCCGAATTAGGGATTTCAATACTGTCGTTGGGTGTGAGATAATACATATCGTGCTCACTGGAATTCATGTTGACGATGAGTTGTGGATTCATCGATTTGAGTTCCATGCAGAAATTAGCCATGCTGAGCATGCATCTCCTGACGGTAGAGGAATTGGCCTTGACTGTCAGATGCTGTGTCATGAGCGATGGATAATTGACGCACATGCGGTGAGCGATGGCTCTATGCTGTCGTGCTCCCAGCAGGGTCAAATCCCCATCTCGGAGGCAAGCGTTAGCCTGTGCTGTTTTCAGTCTTCGCAAGGCATCCTCGCCAAGAGTGGTGAGCAATCCCATGTCTTTGGCGGAATCCAGTTTGGTGATGAGATACTTATATGCGTCATCATCGGTCATATAGCGCGCCCCGTGACGGCCATAGTGGGTGATATAGAATGGTTCGTAACCATCAGGTGGCAGTGTGACATTACCAGTAGGAATAGGATAATTGCAATAATTGCCGCTTGCCAGTTCGAGATGCGACAGCAATTCAGTTCTGGAAGTCTGAGCCCATATTATGAGCGACCATCCAACAGTTAGGAAAGCAAGTGAGATTATTCTATGTCTCATATTTGACAAGATGAATTTGAGAGGTTCCAATTTTTCCGCGAAAATAGCATAAAAAGGGAAAAATTGCAAATTTTAGCCAGAATATATGTGATTTTTTCGTAAGGAAGAAAAGATTCAACGAATAGCTTGATTCATTCAGTGGAATCTCAAGAGTGGAAAAATTTGGAAAGCAAATGTGAGCACCAAACTTTTGTTATTAGAGGAAAAACACTTACCTTTGCACCTCAATTCGCGGCGGGCTTTCCAACACGCCCTCCTATAAAAATAGACAAGATGAAAAAAACAATCATGATGTCAGTTGCCATGATGATGTTCACATGCCAACTGCTTGCTCAGGAGTTCACAACACCAGGTGAAGGAAAGGCCTATTCATTTCAGGCCCTGTCAGCCATATCCGAAAGCGGGGTCACGTTTTCCGACGGGGCGTTCATAGTGAATGGCTTGGTGACCATCGCACCAGAAGACGAGTTTGTCATCGACCCCGGGGTGACCGTGAGTTTCACCAACGAAGGAGAGCTTGTCATCAAGGGAAAGGCCGACCTCAGAGCCACCACCCCCACCCGTCTCTGTGCATCTGGCGAAACCTCCACCAGCCTTGGCTTGAACGTTCAAAGCGAGGAACTGGTGGAAGTGAGCAACCTCACTTTCGAGCAAGTGGGCCTGCGTGGAGGTGTGAAGGCAGGCATGAACGTGAGCGACTGCACCTTCCTCAAGCACAACGGTAGTGCTTCAAGCGCCCTCTTCTTAGGCGGCGACGGAGCCTCGTTCAAGGTGGTGAACTGCACCTTTGAGAATTGCCAAAAGGCGGCCATCGGCGGCGCTGCCAACTATTTATGTCCGCTCATCGTGGAAAACTGTGTTTTCAAGCGCAATTCACAAGCCAACGGCAATGTCCCACAGCTCAACCTCACCGCCGCCAAGGAGATCAGCATCAGCAACTGCGTGGTGGAGGGCGACACCACACTCACCATGGTGGGCGGGATAGGCGTCGCCAACTGGTTTGGCACGGAAGGCCTCCATGTGAGCATTTCAGGATGCGAAATCACCAACAACCGTTACGGCATCACCACCATGGGCGTGCTGGACGTTGACATCAACGGCAACACCCTCTCCAACAACAGGTTTGAAGTCAATCCCAACAATGGTGGAAGCGGCATCAGCCTCTACGACCCCTATTACAAACAGAAAGCCAAAGTGACAGGCAACATCATAGAGAAAAACCTTTGGGGCATCACCGTCATCGGGTGTGGCGATGTCAACTTGGGAAAAACGGAAGTGGAGGTCACGTCACCCGACTACAACCCGGGCGGCAACATATTCCACGACAACGGCAACAACGGACAGCCCTACGACCTTTACAACAACTCGGCGAACACCGTTTACGCACAAGGCAATTTCTGGAGTGTCAACACCCAGGACAAGGAAAGCATCGAGACGGTGGTCTTCCACAAGAACGACAACCCCTCATTGGGCGAAGTAGTCTTCATGCCAGCCGGGACAACGCAAGGGGTGGAACTGAAATTGCTAAAAGACCAAGAAAACATGGTGATATATGACTTGCGAGGGATGAAGGTGGATGCCAAGAACTTAAGAAAAGGCCTTTATATCATCAATGGGAAGAAAGTGGTCCTGAAGTGACGGGGGCGGGCGGGGATGCCGCAGCGGAGCCGCAACTTGCGGAGAAAGGTTTCCCTGATGGGGAAAGTTACATGACGGCTTGAAATGCGTCTTTAGTGAAAGACCAACAAGCAACGATATGACATCACCCGCAATGAACACCCGGTTGGTGGTGCGGCCCATCGTGGGCTGCCTCACCCACACCCATTTTTGGGAAGGCCCCTGCCGTGCCGGCCACGCCGCCGACATGACCCCCGAGGCCGAGGCCCTTGCCGCCCAGTCCGCCTTTGAATCCGCCTGCGAACTGTTACGCGGCGCCACCCCAGAGATAGAATTCCTCCCCCCCATCGACGCCCGCTACGACGAAACCTTCGTGGTGAGGCCTGAGGTGTATGCACAGATAGAGGAAGAACTCGAGCGCGTGGACTTCTTCCTCTGCATGAATTGGCGCATCCCCAAACTCGAACGCTACCGCAAGCCCGTCGTCATCCTTCAAAACGGCAATGAGGGCATCGACTTCGCCGCCTACTGCCGCTCCATAGGCGTGGAAGCCCATGTGTGCATGGACCTGCTCGACCTCAATGCCATCGCCCATGCCTTGTGGGTGCGCAAGGTGACCGCCTCCACCCGCGCCTTGGTGCTCACCCATGGCAGCATGCCACCCTTCGGTCTGCAGAGCGTCATCCGCGACCCAGAGTTCATCCGCCAGCGCTACGGGATGGAGATTGTCAAGGTCCCCTTCCGCGACATCTTCCGCTACATGGACGAGGTGACCGACGAGGAAGCCATGCCCATCGCCCAGCGCATCCACGGAGGTGCGATGGAGACGAAAATCAAACTCGAGTGGTTTGTCAACGACATCAAATACTACCTTGCCGCCAAGCGCATGATGGCCGCCTACGACTGCAATGCCTTCTCCACCACCTGCCACGAGTTGTGCACCAGCGAGATACCACAGCGCAGGAAATTCACGCCCTGCATCTGTCACTCGCTGCTCAAGGACGAGGGCTACCCCGGAGGCTGCGAGGAAGACCTCAACGCCCTCTTGGCAATGACCATCATGCAAGCCACCGCCCGCCGCCCGGCATTCATGGGCAACCCCAACATGGAGACCGACGACTTGCTGCGCATCCATCACGCCGTGCCTGCGCTGTGCATGAACGGCTATGGCAAGCCCCCACTCCAGTACAAGCTATGGGCCTTCACCGGCCAGGGCTTCGGCGGAAAGTTGCAAGTAGATTTCACCCAGAACACCGAGCCATACGTCACCTTGGGACGCTTCAACCCCCAAGCCGACACCCTCAGCCTCAAGCGCGGCGAGGTGCTACGGTCGGAGTATGACGAGGTCTATTGCTCTCCCTACTACTACATCCAAATGCACGACGCCCGCGGCTTCATGCACCAGTTGGCCAGTTTCGGTCACCACCAAGTGCTCGTCTTCGGCGACCACGCCCCCATGCTGCGACAAGTGGCCGAGGTGATGGGCTTCAACATCATGGAGCACCAATGACCTACCTGAACAACGCCGCCACCAGCCACCCCAAGCCATTGGAGGTGGTGGAAGCCATCGCCGATGCGCTGCGCACGCCCCCACCCTCCGCCCTACGCAGCACCGGCGGCGGCGATGACCCACGCCCCTCCCTACGCCAGCAATTAGGCCAACTGCTGCACATCGCCGACCATGAGCGCATCGTGCTCACCAGCGGGGCCACCGAGGCCCTCAACCGCCTCATCGCCGGCCTCGACGGCGACGTTATCGCCCTCACCGACAACCACAACAGCGTGTTGCGCCCCTTGGCCAACCTCCCCGGCCTGCGAGCCATAAGCGACGTGCCTCCCGAAGAGAAACACTCGCCACGACACGCACGCAACTACCGCATCTGCCACGTCACACGCGGAGACAACGCCTGGCAGCGGATGCTCACCGACGACGAACTACTGCGCGGCGCCGTGCTCATTCTCCCCCACTGCTCCAACGTCACCGGACGAATTTACGACCTACCCAAGATCTGCCACCTCGCCCACCAACGCGGCATGCTCGTGATGGCCGATGCCGCACAAAGCGCCGGAAGCATCCCCATCGACGTGGACGGCTGGGGTGTCGATATCATCGCCTTCACCGGGCACAAGCACCTCCTCGGTCCACAAGGCACAGGCGGCTACTACGTGCGACCCGGCATCACCGTGCGCCCCACCCTATTTGGAGGCACGGGGCGCGACAGCAGCATCGTGCGCTACGAGGAAGGCGACTGGGAATACGAGGTGGGCACCCCCAACCTTCCCGGTCTCTCCGGCCTCCGTGCCGGCGTGACCCATGTGTTGCAACGCGGCGTGGCCGACATCTTCCAGCAAGGCAACGAACAAGCCAACTGGCTGATAGGGCAGTTGCGCACCCTGCCCAACGTGGAGGTGCACAGTCCTGGCGGCACCTGCCAAGGCCCCGTGGTGAGTTTCAACATACGCGGACTGCTCCCCTCCGACGTGGGTTACATGCTACAAAACAGCTACGACATCACCGTGCGCACCGGGCTGCACTGCGCCCCCCACCTGCACAAGGAGCTGCACACCCATCCCCACGGAAGCGTGAGGGTCTCCATGGCCTGCCACACCACGTGGGACGACCTCCACACCCTCATGCACGCCGTGACCGACATCTGCCACAGCCTATGACCATCACATCCATCACCCCCTCTCCCGAGCCCTGTGCCGAGGCCGGCTGGCACGCCCGCCAATACCACCTCGACCACCCCGTTGACCGCCCCTTGGTGGAAGCCCTTCGCCCCCTCGGTTCGCTACTGCTGCTCGACAAGTTGCGGCAACCCTTCTTCAAGATAGAGAGCCACCACTACATGGTCAAGGGCATTCTGGGCGACACCAGCCTGCGCGTAGCCGTCCACC
Organism: uncultured Prevotellaceae bacterium; assembly: GCA_902792855.1. Classification (GTDB taxonomy): domain Bacteria; phylum Bacteroidota; class Bacteroidia; order Bacteroidales; family Bacteroidaceae; genus Prevotella. The sequence goes on along the minus strand of CADBBP010000114.1, from coordinate 1,073 downwards.
GCGACCACGAGGCAGAGACACAACGCATCATCCAACTCATCCAACAGCACCATGCATAAGGCAACCCTCCTCCTCACCGTCCTGCTCACGGCCGCACAGTTGCAGGCCGGAGACATCGTCGTCGCCCCCGGCGAGAACCTGCACGATGCACTGCGGCAAGCCCGCGAGTGGCGTCGCACCGCCGACCCACGATGCGACGGAGGCATCACCATCCACCTGAAAGGCGGTCGGCACCAAATAGACGAACCACTGTTCATACGTCCTGAAGACAGCGGCACCGAAGCCTCTCCCACCATCATACGAGGCGAAGAGGGCGCCACCCTCTGCGGCGACCCGCCCCAGCAACACACCCAACTCTTCCCCAAGGAAGGCATGGAGCGGCTGCTCGGTTTCGACACTGCTCAGCGCACCATCACCATCCCCACCCCGCCACGCGACGTGCTGCGACAGCGCAATGTGGAGATGGTGGTACACCAGCGATGGGCCATCGCCATCCTGCGCGTGAAAGCATTCCACGTGGAAGGCGGTCGCACCACCGTCACCTTCATGGAGCCGGAAAGCCGTCTGGAATTCGAGCACCCCTGGCCCCAGCCCGTCATCGACGGCGAGCGTGGCAGCAGCAGTTTTCTCCTGCGCACCACCGAGCAACGCCGGGGTGTGGAGCGTCTTGTCATCGTGGCCGGGGCAGAACACACGCCGGTGCGACACGTGACATTCGAGAACATCACCTTCGCCGACGCCTGCTGGAACCGTCCCCTTGACAAAGGACATGTCACCCTGCAAGGAGGCTTCCCCATCATCGATGCATACAAGTTGAAAAAGGAAGGCCTGCCATGGGCCGCGACCTTGGAAAACCAAGCATGGGTGGAACGGCCCGTGGCCGCCGTCAGCGTGTCGTGGGCGGAACATGTGAACTTCCGAGGCTGCACCTTCACCCGCCTGGCATCCACCGCCCTCGACTACACCACCGGCATCAGCGACTGCACCATCGAAGGCAACACCTTCACCCACATCGGCGGCACCGCCATCATGGCCGGCTCCTTCGCTGAGAGCCCACGCGAGGTGCACCGCCC
>CADBBP010000113.1 GCA_902792855.1 uncultured Prevotellaceae bacterium | reverse complement strand
TTAAATTGGGTTTCACCAGACAATCATTCTTATTATCTCAGTATTTCTAAAGGTGGGCATTGACCCACCTTTAGTGTGTTTATTCAGATGGTATATCATCTTCAAATGTTAAAAATCTCATTTTCCCTCTTGTTATCAATCACCCCTAATGGCTATAGGCGTGAAGGACGATAAAACCATGTAAATGACATTTTACCTCTTTCTCCCCCGAGTTAAACGAAGTAAATTGTTGAATTTCATTCTACCATTTTCACGCTCGGCAGAATAAGTAAACTTTTTCTGCTCTCGCTTAATCAAATGGTTGTAATCTTTTATTCCGTTTGCTTTTGTTTCACTTTTCACAAAGGGCGGGAAAATGGCGGACTAAAAGTTAATGATTTGTTTGCAAATCCTTGATTTAATGTTATTTAAGAAAAAATAACATAATCAGAAGACAAAAATGCTAATCGAAAATTAACCGTACGGCACTTATGAAGGAGAAACAAATTTTTTATCTTCATTGTTAAATGAACCCTCCAATACACGAAGTTTTTTGGTTACACAACACTCGCCACAGGTTCAGTGAGGCAATCATACGTCCCTTTAACTCCCCTTTAACTTCTGAATAACGAACTTTCAAACCTCAAATTTCAACTCTCAAACCTCAAATCCTATCTGGTTATATTAAAATGACATCTTTTTTGTGCGAGGTGTATTTATTTTTGCATGCAGAAATACTCATTCACCCAACAAAAACCCATAAAGACCATGGCAAGACCAGTGAAAACAGGATTGGACTACTTCCCACTCCATATCGACTTCTTCGACGACATCCGCATCTGCGCCCTCGCCGTGCAATATGGCACCAAGGGACAACTCGCTGCCATCATATTGCTCGTACATCTTTATAAGACAGGCTATTACCTCCTCTGGGACGATGACACTCGCGTCAGAGTCCTCAAGGATATGCCGGGCGTCACATTCGATGAACTCGACCGCATCGTGGAAGAACTTGTGAAATGGGACTTCTTCGACAAGGCACTTTTCAATCAGCAGGGCGTCCTCACCAGCCGCGAGGTGCAAAAACACTTCTTCAACGCCACCAAGCGTCGCAGGAACAACATCGCACAAATGCCGTTTTTGCTTGCAGAAACCGACAACACGCCAGAAGACTGCTCAATACAACCAGGAGAAGTCCACAAAAATGGCAATGTGGGACAGCAGCGTGCAGAAACGGGGTTTTCGCCAACAGAAACGGCGTTTCAGCAAGCAGTCAGTACGCAAGAGTATAATAAGAGAGATAAGATAATTAAAAATTATCCTTTTTCGTCGTCAACGTCGTCATCCGCGCGCATGAAAGGAATTTCGATTGCAGAAAATGCAGAAGATGCCGACAACAATGCGGAGGATGACACCACCAACGCACTACAAACCCACCCGGAAGTCCGAATGCCAAGGACCCAAGGGCAAACCTCCCCCGAAGTCGCAGGGGTGTGTCTTGTGCCCGACAGAAACTCCATTTATGTTGGTGCGGCAGACGGTACGGCATCGGGTTTTGTGCCCACCCGAAACCAAGGCGATGTCTATACCGAGGTGGAGCAGTTGAAATCCAACAGCCAATGGGTGGAGATCATGTGCATGCAACGCCAACTCACCCCCATTGCCCTCCATCAGAAACTTGAAGAGTTCGCCCGGGAATGCATCTGTCGGGGGAAGACCGGTCACAACGACCTCGCCGACGCGCAGGGGCATTTCTGCAACTGGCTAAGCATCAATATAAAACAAACAAATACAAACTCACAAAACCAACCTTATGAAACCATCAGAAAACACAAGACAGCAGATGACCATGTGGCAGACGCCCAACGATGGGCTTATGAAGAGACCTTGCGATTCCTACAATCAGGAGGAGAGGGAAGAGGCAATGACGTTCCGAAAGGTCTTCCCTTCTGAACTCTCCGTGGTAACCTATTTCGTACCCGGCAGATGGGACGACTTCCTCGACAACCCGAAGAGAAGTATGGAGTTCCCCAGCGTCACCCTCCGTACGCTCGACATGCTCTACCGCGACGGACTGGCCGTCAGCCTCGTGAAGAACAACCTTGTGGGAATTTTCACCGTCACACGACCTCGCGACCCGCTCTGCGTTCAGACCATCGAACTCACCGCGAAGATGTTCGTAGCGAAATACCGCGCCGAACTGTCGGTCTATGGCATGCAGCACTTCTTCGCCACCTACCTCACCGACATCAAGAGCAGCTTCTCTCAGTTCGACCTCACCGACGTGCTCAGGCAGTGCGGGAAGGCCTATATGCCCAAATGGCGCGAAAGGTTCGCCCGCATCGGGCGGACACAGGAAGCCGAGGGGCATCGAAAGCAGGAGAAAAATCTCACCGGGATGCCCGCTCTCGTCGCATATTTCAAACGCGAATACGTGGACAAAGGCATCGACATTAGAACATCACCCCTCTTCAATGCTGAAAAGTTTATAGGCACAGAACTGGAACACATCATCAACGAAGCAGGGAAAACATTCAAAAATTAGAAAACTAAAGTTTCCCACCCTAAAAACCGAGTGAAAATAACAGTTATCGACATAAAAAATGGAACCCACCTATGGGTGGGTTCCATTATAGCGCTTAAGAGACTAAAAACAGGGTGATTCGGTGACCTCCAGTTTCTTGGCACTCATATAGCCACGGAAGGTGCCTGTCTGGGTATAGACTTTATACCAGCCGTCTTCAAAGTCGCCACTGCAAAGGATGTAGCTGTCGTCGCGCACTTTGCCCACAATGGCATAGCGTGTGCCTGGACCTTTGCGGATGTTGGTGTAGCCATCCTCGTCCACCACATGGGCGACCATCTTGCATGGTCCCTGGCGTTTGGGCACCACCACCTTGCTGGAGTGGATGTAGCCCAAGAGTTCCTGTTCGGAGCCATCGGTATAGGTGGTATAGACCTTGTACCATTTGCCCTGACCCGGGCCGAAACTGATGAACATACCGTCGGGCACTTTATCCACTATCGCATAGTTGGTGCCTGGGCCTTTGCGGATGTTGGTGTAGCCATCCTCGTCTTTTACCAAGCCAGGACGCTGGGCGGCACATGGTAGCATGACCATGGCAGCCAAAATCAGTAATAACATCTTTTTCATAATCACATAGTATTGTTCGTTAGATTTTGTTGTGCAAAAGTAGGAAAATAAAGGGATATATGCAAGAAAAACACCTATTCTTCTTTGTTAATCCTATTAAGGAATTGGAAAAATAAGTCATAAACATACGAAGCCCCAGCTCATCGTCAACAACAGGACCGATGTGACGGTCAAATTTCTCCATCACGTGAAAAATTCCACCGAAAGGGGTGTTTTTCCGAGATTTTTGCTTATATTTGCCATGCCATTGATGATTTTGCTTGTCTTGAATTGCAGCACCAAGGTAAGTGAAAAATCTGATATGGAAAATCCTGTACAACTTTTTGTTGATCAGGAACTTATAAAAATGTATAACTAAAGTGCTGCGGAATTTAGGATGAACAAACTTATAGCATTACTGACAACCCTGCTCATCGTGGCTACTGCTGTGGCACAAAATGGGAAAGACGCTCGTATCAAGGAGATTCGCGCAGCCTACTCACAGGCGAAGAAAAAGATTGAGCAGAACGGAAAGGGCGGAAAGTCACCCAAGGACATGAGCATCGTATTCAACCAATTGGAGGACGAAAACATGCCACTCTATAACGAGGAGTCAATCAACTACTACTTCGACGAGACCTACCCTGAGGGAGTAGAAGTCAAACATCCCTATTTTATCATCGAGAACTGGACATGCCATGGACACACCAGATACCGTGAGATACTTCTCAACCCCCAGAATCAACAGGTGATGTTCTGCTATATGAAGGGAGAAACTGACGGCGGTTTTGTGGTAGAGTCACGTTACTACTACGACACCAAGGGAAAGTGCATCGAAGAGAAGCACAACACCGACAACAACTGGACCGATGGTGGCAGCGAGAAAGAGAATGCGGAATATTACCTCAAGCTCTTCAACATGGCCACCTACAACGGCTATTTCACTCCCCTTGACACTGATAGGAATGCGAAGCCCACCACGCCGAAAGCGAAGCGTATAGCACAAATCCGTTCCATCTACGCCCAGGCCAAGGACAAGATAGCCAAGAACGAAAAGGCGGAGATGCCCAATGACCTACACATCACCATTCACGACCTGGGTGATGACCAGCCGCCGAGGACGAAAGATATCAACATGTATTTCGACACCGCCTGCTACTTCATCAGCGAGCATTCCTCCTCCATGTCGATGGACGGCTACAGCGAATATCTCTTTGACCCCCAAGGCGAGAGCCTCATCTTTTCATACACCCGCGGCAGGGAAGAAGGCTACGAATATGAATGGCGCTATTACTACGACGAAAACGGCAAGTGCATCGAGACAAAGAGCAACTCGGAGGAAACCGACGACGGTATCTACGACAAACGTGCCGCCAAGGATTTCCAAGCCATCTTCAACACCCTGCTGAACGAGGATCAGGAGTAAGCACCACGTTCATGCTCTACCACCCTCCGCCATCAAATCCATCTGTGGGGAAGTCATTAGGGTCGGTGAATCCGTTCCATCGCCATGAACAACGATTAGAAAGAAAAGAGACTTATTGAAGTATTCGTGGGAAACCTCTACATTAAATACTCAATAAGCGAAGCCATGTGGCCTCGCTTATTCTGTTCGGTAAATTGGTATTTATCCGATTTCTGGCTTCGCCTCGGCATAGCTCAAGCAATTTGACCTGCGGTCGAACTTCTCCTTGCAAGGCATAATATGAGAAAACTCATTTTATACTCCTGCTTCGTTCGGCGTTTGGCTCTACTAATTTACATTATGGCGACGAATACGTTATTCTCTCCCTCACCTATATCAAAGACGTTCACACTCAGCCAGCCAGGTGACTGAGGATGCGTCGCTTGGCATACGCCAATCGCCACGAGGCGAAAGGCTGACAGATCCCACCTTGGGACCGTCAGGCAAACAGGAACGCTTGAACTGCTGGTTGAAGAAACGGCGCAGGAACGTAGTGAGCCATTTCTTCAAGGTGGCATGGTCGTAGGTTCCAACCCTGGGGTCGCTGCCGTCGAAGGCCCGGCGGGCAAGGAGCAATAACTTAGCAGGACGGAAACCGAAACGGAAAAAGTAATAGAGGAAAAAATCATGCAGTTCGTATGGCCCCACCAGGTCTTCCGTCTTTTGCTTGATGTTCCCTTTCTCATCGGTGGGTACCAGTTCAGGACTGATGGGCGTGTCTACGATGTCCAGCAATGTGGTTCCCGACTTCTCGTCAACACCAGTCTTGGCTACATACCTGACCAGGTAACTCACCAATGTCTTCGGTATGCTGGCGTTCACCCCGTACATCGACATGTGGTCGCCATTGTATGTGGCCCATCCAAGAGCCAGTTCCGAGAGGTCGCCGGTACCGACAACGAGTCCTCCCAGCTTGTTGCTCAGGTCCATGAGGATCTGCGTCCGCTCCCTGGCCTGACAATTCTCGTAAGTCACGTCATGGTTATCGGGGTCCTGCCCGATATCCTCGAAGTGCTGCATCACCGCCTTGGCTATACTGATATCTATCATGGTAATACCAAGGCTCTCCATCAGACTCAGCGCATTGCGGTAGGTGCGTCCCGATGTTCCGAAGCCAGGCATCGTCACCCCGATGATGCCCTTCCTGTCGTAACCCAATTTGTCGAAGGTCTTGACACATACGAGGAGTGCCAGGGTGGAGTCGAGACCGCCGCTGACACCCAGCACCACCTTTTGGCTATGGATATGCGTCAGTCGTTTGGCAAGTCCGGCCACCTGGATATTGAAGATTTCCTCACAACTCTCTTCCATATCCTTCTCCTCTGGGATGAAGGGCAACGGATTGATACGCCGGTAAGGTAACGGCTGCAACTCATAGATGTCGTCTTTATGGCATTCTGGTGCTTTGCAGTCGATGAACACCTCGTCGGATGCCCTCCGCTCGTCACTCCCCGGGCGTTGCGCATTGACGAACGTTGTGTTGGAGCGTCGCTCGGAGCGCAGTTTCTCCACGTCAATCTGGCTGATAACCATCTGCGGCTCGAACGAGAACCGCTTTGCCTCCTCCAGCAGATGACCGTTCTCATAGATAAGGGCGTTGCCGCCGAAGACCATGTCCTGCGTACTCTCGCCGAACCCGCATCCGCTATAGACATATCCTGAAATCGTGCGTGCGCTCTGCTGAGCAAGCAACGCTTTGAGATAGGCATGCTTCCCTATCAATTCGTCAGAGGCGGAGAGGTTGAAGATGACATCGGCACCAGCCAACGCGAGATGGTTGCTCGGCGGTGTGGGAGCCCACACGTCCTCGCAGATTTCGATGCCGAAACGTACATTGTCGATGGTACGGAAAATCAGCGGAGCAGGCGTGACGGTCATCTTCTTGCCGGCAAACCGGATTTCCGTGGGATGCAAGTCCTGAGAGGAGGCAAACCACCGTTTTTCGTAAAACTCACCGTAGTTGGGCAGGTAGGTCTTGGGGACGATGCCCAAGATGTCTCCCCTCTGAATCACCATGGCACAGTTGAGCAGCAGGTTGCCCACGTTGACTGGCAGTCCGACAATGGTGATGATGTCGAGTTTTCGGGTGAAGTCGAGAAACTTAGCAATGGCATCCTCCGCCTGTTCCAAAAGATGATTCTGCTGGAACAGGTCTTGGCAGGTGTATGCCGTGACCGACATCTCGGGGAAGACGATGATTTCCACGCCTTTACCTTCTGCTTGCACTGTCAGAGTCTCTATCTGGTGGATGTTGTATTCACAATCAGCCACCCTGACATCTGGGATGGCAGCCGCCACTGTCATGAATCCATTTTTCATAATCGTTCCTTATATGGTGTGAATTTTGAAAAGGAGGGCATTCTGCAACACAACGGGACGGTTGTGGGCGAAAAACACCATGCCCTCATCCATGGCCTTGACATCGTTGAGGACCTGACCGTTGTAAGGATGGATGATGTGGGCGAGCGATTGGCCAGGATGCACACGGTTTCCGGCATTCACCAGACGCAGCAAGATGCCCGCATGCCGTGCCTTGACGTGCTGCAGTGCCGACTCGTCAAGGACAATGGATTCATAGGCGGCACCCACCAGACTTGTGGTGACGATGCCCGTCCGACTCATCATGCGCAGGATGGCGTCAACGGTCTCTGTGCCAGCGGTCAAGTCAACCTGACTGGTCTTTCCCGCATAAATAGAGAAGGCTTTGGTGTTCCACAACTGCCAGTTGTAATTGAGCAGCGTGGTGTCAAAGGGACGAGGCTGGTAAGTCGTCACATACCGCATCCCAAACAGGCGGGCTGTTTCCACATCCTCGTAGCCCGTCTTAATGATACGCACGTGAGGGATGAAATCGCCCGGCACATAGTAACTGGCCAACTGGATGCCGTACTCGAAGCCATTCAGGACTGCGAACACGGCAGCGGCGATGCGCTGCGTGGTCTCACCCTCGTCGTAGCCGGGAAACATGCGGTTGATGTCGGTGTTGTCCATTGCCCAGAAGCGGCGGCTGACATTCATCGAGAAGGGGTTGCACGAGGGGATGACCAATATGCTGTTTCCCTTGGCTATGCCGCCATTCTGCTCGATGGCGGCCAGGCGGTTGACCACTTGGGCGCAGATGTACTGCTGTTGCACTTCGTCGCCCCGTATGGCACCGACGATAGCCAATGTCTTCGCCCCCTCACCGAAGCGATAGCCCGTGATGCGGAAGTTGTCGCGGCAAGGCGACGACATTTCAAATATGGTTTCTACTCTCATGATTTCTCCGAATCAAAAATACGCGCCATCAGCGAGCCTTCATAGACTATCGGATAGGCACGAATGGTGAAAAGATAACCGTTGACAGGCGAGCAGACCGTGCTGAGCACCCTTCCGCGCAACGGGTCCACGATTTGCCCGATTGTCTGCCCCTTGACAACATTGACACCGCACTTCATCTCTGTGAGGAACACACCCGACGTCTCTGCGTTGAGGAATGTCACGCGGTCGCCTTTGCAGACGATGGGCTGGGGCATGTCGGCGACTACGGTGCCTCTCCACATGCCCATCCGATGCATCAGGTGCAGTATGCCTTCCACCAGCCGCCGGCACATCTTGTGGTTAATGCGCTGACCCACGCCCATCTCCACTACCAGACAAGGCGTTCCCGTGCTGTTGAGCGAGTGGGCAAGCGTGGCCTCAAGCACGGTGGCGGCGGCGTGAACCCAAACGAAGTCCAAGCCCAGACGCTCTGCAAAAGGCACCAGCCACTCGGCGTCCTGCACGTTGATGCGCACCTGAGGCGTCTCACGGAGATAGAGGTTGCTGGAGTGTATGTCGATGACCATGTCGGCTCCCTTGATGTCTTCGATAATGGCATGTGCTGTCTGCTCTGCCATGGTGCCGTGTGGGTCGCCGGGGAAGATGCGGTTCATGTCGAGGTCGAAATTGGGGATGCCGCGCTGGATGGTGTCAATGCCCAGGGGGTTGAGTGCCGGATAGATTTCCAGCGTTCCGCTGAGCAGCCCTGGATTTCCTCCTACGATGCGTGCCAACTCATAGCATACCATCTGGCCCTCCAGTTCGTCGCCGTGGGTGCCCGTGACCACGCAGAAGCGCAGCCCCTCCCTGCCGTGCTGTATCACATTCTTGCGGATGCGGAACTGTTCATCCACTGGCAGTTCTGTCGATACGATAGTCTTAATCATAATTCTTGCAATGTTACGCTTGTTAGGGTCTGCTGCACCGCATGTCCGTGGAACATACCACGGCAAACGGGGCAGTCGGCGGAGTCGCGCCCATGTGCTATCTTGATATAGCCCTGATGTAATAGGGTGCGGTCGTGTGTCGGGTCGTAGCCTTGCCAACAGTAACCGTCGAACACCTCAACCCAGGCATGGGTCTGACCCGTTCCTTCAAGGAACCCGTTCACATAGCGAGCAGGCAGCCCGTTGACACGACAGAAGGCAATCATTAAGTGGGCATAGTCCTGGCACACGCCACAGAGCCTTTTGAAAACCTCACTGGCAGGCGTTTCCACCGTCGTGGTCTCTGGCATGTACCTCATCATCTCATAGACCCTGTGGCATAGTAGCCGGGTCTTCTCTTCCGTTGTCGCTCCGGTCTCCGTCGCAGCCGCCTCCCTCATCGCATCATCGAGTTGCGTCATCCGTGATGGCTGTCGGTAGAGGAACATGTTCTCTCCTTGCTGTTTCTGGAAATATGTGCTGGCGGCCACGATGCCGGTGCTGACGTAGGCGAACACCGTATGCGGCTCGCTGCTGCCGCCGAATAGAATCCTGTTGCCAAAGGCGTCGGTGCCGGCAGTCAACCAGTAGTCGGGTGATGCAACCACGTGTTCCTGTTCGATGGTTTGGAAGGCGTTGGCGGCGGGCTGGCAACGCAGCATCACTGAATGAGCGGATACGGGTTCGCTGAAAGTTACGATGGTCTGGTAGTTGTACAAATAGCGTTTCATTTTGCCTATACCCTTATCATCTGGTTGACAAAAGCCAGCAACTTGTTCTTATACTCCACATTGCCGAGGTTGAATTGCTCTCGGGTGACCAGGGTGTCCAACTGCTCCTGGATGTGCTCGTCGGGCAGCCCGGGCAACAACCCAGAGTAGTGCTTCACCGAATCGTATGCCTGGGCGACGCGCTCGTAACTGTATTCGAAGCGCAGCAGCATGTCCAGATTCTCCACGTTGCGTCCGGTCATCATGATGTAGAGGGCCTTGTGATTCAGCAGCCGCTGTTCTGCCGCTCCCCAGAAAGCCAACGACCAGTCGATGACAGGCTGAAGGAGCATCACGTTTGTTTCCTGCTTGTCGCGGCATCTCTTCATCAGTGCGACGCTCATCTCCAGATAACTCAGCGTCTCCGACATGATTTCCTCGCGCAGCAATATGGCGTTGTCCATCGCTCTGGTCTGAGCGGACATGACGGAGGAAGGATTGGTCTCGTCGTACATCATGCCCAGTGTGAAATCCTCGTTGGTGTGATAGACACCCATGATGTCAAGTTTCTGCCAGATGGGCCAATAGTCCTCCAACTCGCCGTCAATCATCATGTCATAGCACTTGCGCAACAGGTGGAGCGTGATGTAGACGCGCTCCTCATAACGTCCCAGCCAGAACAGGCTGTTGGCCTTGTTGGCCGATATGATTGTGTTCTTTCCCATTTTTCTTTTTGTCTTGTTATTCCTCCATAATCCATGTGTCCTTGAAACCGCCTCCTTGCGAGGAATTGACCACGAAGGAGTCGGGATTGCGTGAGAAACGGGTCAGTCCGCTGGGCCAAACCCTTGTCTCATTCCCGCTGATCACAAAGGCACGCAGGTCGGCCTTGCGTTCCACGAAACAGTTCGGCGCTGGTCCGGCACCTTCTTCCTCCAGTACCTCCAGATCCTTGAAGTCGATGACTTCCTGGGCTATCCAGCGGCGCGGTTGGTCAATGATGAGCGTTTTCAGTTCACCAAGCATTTTCTCTGACAAATCTTTTCCGAACACCACGCCATAACCGCCAGCCTCGCTGACATCCTTGATGACCAACTGCCGCATGTTCGCCAGCACGAAGTCGTAGTCGTCCTTGAAATAAGGCAGGTAGGTGGGCGCATTCTGCAAGATGGGTTTTTCTGACAGATAGTATTCCACCATCTTCGGCACAAAGTAGTAGATGCCCTTGTCATCGGCTACACCGTTGCCGATGGCATTCACTATCGACACGTTGCCCGCCTTGTATGCCTGCATCACGTTGGGGATGCCAAGCAGCGACGAAGCCTCGAACACCATGGGGTCGATGTATTCATCGCTGACCCGCCGATATATGCAGCCCACACGCGTGCGCTCCTTGTAGATACCCGAATAGTACACCTTGTCGTCCTCCACGAACAAGTCTCCGGGATAAGCAAGCGTGACTCCCGTCTTTTCGGCAAAATAAGAGTGCTCGAAATAGGCGGAATTGTAGCGCCCCGGGGTAAGGATGACCGATATGCCCCTCCCGTCGTTCATCTCGTCCATCATCTCGCGCAGCAGGTCGGCATAGCCCCGGTTCTCGACAATGGCGTGAGAAGCAAAGGTTGAGGGCGCGACCCGCCTTGTAATATGGCGGGCTATCATCGGATAACTGGCACCGCTCGGTATGCGCAGGTTGTCCTCCAAAACATACCACTGTCCGTCCTTGCCTTCCACAAGATCGATGCCTGCGATGTGGGCATAGACACCGCCTGTCGGACTGATGCGTTCACACTCGGGCAAATAGCCTTTTGACGAATAGATGAACTCCTCTGGCACGATGCCGTCCTTGATGATTCTCTTCTCGTGATAGACATCCCATAGGAATTTGTTGAGTGCCTGAACCCTCTGACGCAATCCCTTCTCCAAGTAGTCCCAACCATCCTTTTCGATGATGCGGGGTACGGGGTCGAAGGGAAACAACTGCTCATTGAACACTCCGTTCTTGTACACGCCGAAGCGCACACCATACCGCTCCATCCATTTGTTCACACTGTCGCGGCTGTCCGTCAGTTCCGTTATCTTGATATTCATAAGAGTGTGTATATTACAAATTACCGAGATACATGCTTCATTCTGCACATAATGATGCAAAGTTACGACAATAAAGCAAATACACCACACAATTCTTTCATTTTGATTATTAAATCTGAATTTAAGTAACAATATGTAATAATATATTTATTTTTTTGTCATTATGTCATAATATTATAGTTTTATGTATCAGATTGCAACAATTTGTCACATCTTAAAAAACCCGCTTTATAAAATGTATCGTTTTTGTTGATACCTATCTTCGGTATGGATTCCTCGGCTATTTATCGTCACATTCTTTCAAAATAAAATTCTCCACACCCCAAAAGCGAGGATGTGGAGATTGTCAGTGCATCATGGTCGCCCATGCTCTACCACCCTCCACCATCAAATCCATAAGTGGGGAAGTCATTAGGGTCGGTGAATCCGTTCCATCCGCCCCTGCTTCTATTCCTCCGATGTATATCGTCTCTAATAATGCCATACTTGTTGAAGTATGTGTCACAGTCGTAGCAGTGGAATGTTTGCTTCAGTGAATTCCATAGACCAACTTCGGATGAGCCACAATTGGGGCAACACTTGCCGTTAACTTTAGTGAGTGATATGTCTCTTCTTATTTCTTTTGCTAACTCTTCAAGCTCCTCTTTGGTGTGTTTGAATGTACCTCCGCAGACACAGCAGTCGTACAGATATATGGAAGCATCATCTGGATAATACTCCAGTTCCAATTCTGCGCCACAGTAAGGACATATTCTGTTTTATGATTATCCGCATCTATCCGTAACCACCTCGTCGCCAAAAGGCAATCGCCAAGAGGTGAGTGTGCACGTAGGGAATACATAAAGTAATTCCCTACATTGGATGCCTGTTCTTGGCGTAAACGAACTTGACATTCATTTTTGGACACGCTTTACGGATAATTGCGGATAATCATTTTCTGTTTTTAATTTTCATACTATTCGTTTCTATAATTATAGTAATGTTTTAGATTCCCCTTTCCGCCCAGTCGCCTCTGTCTAAGTTCCTGTAGCCTATGGCCTCTCCGATGTGGTGGCTGAGCACCTTTTCGGCGCCTTCCAGGTCGGCGATGGTCCTGGAGACCTTGAGGATGCGGGTGTATGCCCTGGCGGAGAGTTTTAATTTTTCCATGGCCATCCGTAGCATGTCGAGGCTTTGGGCGTCGGGAGCGGCATATTGGTGCACCATGCGCTCCGTCATCTGCGCGTTGCAATGGACGCCCTTGTGGTTGCGGAAACGCTCTTCCTGTATCTTGCGTGCGGCGATGACGCGTTCGCGGATGGCAGCCGACGGCTCCCCCGGCTGCATCTGGCTGAGTTCGGCGAAGGGCACGGCTTGTATCTCGCATTGTATGTCGATGCGGTCGAGCAATGGCCCGGAGATTTTGCTCATGTAGCGTTGTATCTGTCCGGGTGTGCAGACGCAGGTGTGCGTGGGGTCGCCATAGTAACCACATGGGCAAGGATTGGTGGATGCCACAAACATGAACGAGCAAGGGTATTCCACGGTATATTTCGCCCTGGCCACGGTGATTTTGCGGTCTTCCAACGGCTGTCGCAGCACCTCGAGGGTTTGTTTGGAGAACTCCGTGAGTTCGTCGAGGAACAACACGCCGTTGTGTGCGAGCGACACCTCTCCCGGCTGAGCGGACGAGGTGCCTCCGCACAGCCCCACTTGTGAGATGGTGTGGTGCGGACTGCGGAAGGGCCTTTGTGAGATGAGCGACGTGTCGCGGCTGAGTTTTCCCGCCACGGAGTGCACCTGTGTGGTCTCCAGGCTCTCTGCCAAGGACAATGGGGGCAGGATGCTGGGCAGTCGTTTGGCCATCATCGACTTTCCGCTTCCCGGGGGGCCAATCATGATGAGATTGTGCCCGCCGGCGGCGGCCACCTCGAGTGCTCGTTTCACATTCTCTTGTCCTCGCACGTCGGAGAAGTCGAGGTCGAAACTTGCTTGATGCTCGTAAAACTCTTTCCTTGTGTCCACGAACATGGGCTCCGGCTTGCTTTTGCCGCTGAGCATTTCTATCACCTGCGTGATGTCGTCCATGCCATACACCTCCAGGTTGTTCACCACGGCGGCCTCCCTCGCGTTGTGCCGTGGCACGATGAGACCCTTGAATTTCTCCTTTCTGGCGCGTATGGCGATGGGTAGGGCAGCCCGCACGGGTTTGAGTTTGCCGTCGAGACCCAGTTCGCCCACCATCATGTAGTCGCCAAGGCGGTCGGCGGGCAGTTTCTCGTGAGCGGCGAGCATGCCGATGGCGATGGGCAGGTCGTAGCTGCTGCCTTCTTTGCGGATGTCGGCAGGTGAGAGGTTGATGGTGAGCGAAGCCACAGACAGGCGGTATCCCACGTTGGGCAGTGCGGCGCTGATGCGTGCGTAGCTTTCCTTCACGGCGGTGTCGGCCATGCCAGAGAGGTTGAACATGACGCCCCGCGTCATGTTCACCTCGATGGTGATGGTGGTGGCCTCTAAGCCCACCACTGCTGCGCAATAGGTTTTAGCAAGCATGAGGCAGTGGAGTGATAGGTTTTCTTGGTGTTTTCAGCACCCGGAGCCGTAGGATACGTCCTCGTTGTCCTTTGGGGCCTGCTTCACCGGTGCGATGATTTCTTTCATCCACTCGGGTTTGCCCGTTTCGGGGTACTCTTTCAGCTTTTCCTGCCACTCCTCGTCGTTGAGGCGCTGCTCGTTGATGGGCCTTGTGAACTCGCGGTAGGAGAAGACGCCCCCTCGCATGAGGCGGAGGTAGCCGCCCACCTCCACGACGACATAGATTTCGTTGGCCGGTCCCACGGCCTCGTAGAGGATTGACTTTTTGGGGTTGTTGTCGCCGTTGGAAGTCAGCACGTCTGCCACGAGTGCGATGGACTTGTCGGTGCCCTGCACGTCGCTCCATCCCTGGAGTTGCTGGTCGGGTTCCTTGATGATGTTGAGCGAGATGTTCTCGAAGGTTGCTCCGATGTATCTGATGCGGTCATAATCCTCTTCGGTGATTGTCCCTCCGGAGAGTTCGCGCTTGCTGACGCCCTGCAGGAAGGTGGCAATCTCGAAGATTGCGTCGATGCTGCTCTCGATGTCCTCGTTGAGCAGTTGGTGGTTCTTGAATACCCGCCGCGTGTCGTTGAGCAGTTCCACGGCCTTGTCCCAGAAGGCGATGTTGGGCTCCACATACCCCGTCACGACGGGTGCCGGCAGGCTTCCGTCGCCACATTCAGCCATCATGGGCTGCTTGGCGTACAGGATGGCGTCGTGCTTCAGTTCCGCCCAAGAGGCGAGGGTGGCGTTGAGGTTTTTCTTGTCCCACTGCGGCGTGCGCATGAAATAAGGTAGGCGGTTGTCGTTGAAGGTGTTGAGCGCGTTGAGGGTGGCCAGCCATTCGTTGGCCACGCACGCTTTCCAGTCGATGGTGGCCATGGTTTTCTTCATCCTTTCCAAGTTGGGGGTGAACTTTTCCCACTGCTTGTCCTGCTTGAGTTCCCCGATGAGGATGCGCTCGGCCGCCGTGCTGCCCAGGGCCGCCATCACGTCGAGCCCCATGGGCACGGCGCGCTTGGTGATTTCGTTGTCCACATCCACCATCTCCTGCATCACCTCCGCGTCGGGTTGGTAGCGTTGCGGCATGAAGTTGATCTTGCAGTGAGCCGTGCGCTCGAACTTGGGCCTGATGCGTGTCTGCCTCTCTCCGACGGTCTCCACCTCTTTGCGCAGGGCCTCCATGGCCTTGGGCTTGCCGGCCAGGATGGCGGGTGTGACGCCCTGACGTTTCATGATGTCGGCCACCTGGGTGATGGTGATGTTGTCGGGAGTGCCCATGATGAAGGTGATGGGTTCAAACACCCGGTCGTAGGCTTTCTTGCTCTGGGCGTCGCCGGCGAGCGTGTGGGCGATGAGTGCGGCGCGCAGCAGCTGCTGGTTGTTGTCGGTGCCGAAGAAGACGGACTGCAGCCACATCATGGTGCGGAAATAGCGAGCGGCCTTCTCCGAGCGGGTGTAGTGCCCGCGAGGCTTGAAGAGGGAGTAGGGGAATTTCACTTCCATGCACTCAAGGAAAGGTGAGTAGCTGTCCTTCGTGTCCGTGCACCTGCCCACTTCTTCTTCTGCCATTTGCCGATAAGCCTCCGGGATGTTGAGCTTTTCCTTGGTGAGCAACTGGTAGGCGATGGCGAAGTAGGCGGTGTTCCACTGCGCCGCCTCCTTGAGGGTTTTCTCCTTTGCTGTCTGTGCGGTTTGCGCCATCTTGCCGTGCATCTGCTTGCACAATGCCGCGATGGCGTCGCTCAGCTTGTTCTCCTCCACCTTGCGCATCGTGGCATCGAAGAAGAGATGGTAGAGCTGGAGGTAGAGGTCGGTGGTGACGAAGTTGGGGAAGAGGGTGTAGTCGTTTTTCTCGTAAATCTGGAAGAGCTGCTCGTGGTCGGCCTCCACGATGGCGAAGCCGTCGCGCTCGAGGTGGCTCCTGAGCTCTTCGGGGAACACTTCGAGTTGGAACGGGTTGATGAGGTTGTCGAGATTGACGCGCCCCTGCCCGGCTTTGAGGTTGTTTTTCAGCAACTCCTTCTCACGTGCCAGGAGCTTCTCCATGAAAGCCGACTGCTGCTTGGTGTATGTCACGGGCTTGGGGTTGTCGGCGAGTTCGCGCTCCCAGGCCAGGGAGTCATACCATGACGTGGTGTTGAAGAGCATGCGCAGTTCGCTGCTCTTGAAGAGGTATCCTTGTCGTGCGGCGAAGGCGTTGCGCAAAGCCCTCAACTCGCAGACGGAGAGTTGGGAGATGTCCATGTTCATGTCGATGTTGCCGTTGAGGCGCTCCACGTTGATGTGGCCCTTCCCGGGGAGGGTGATGGGTTTCACTTGTGCCGTGGTGAGGCTCGCCATGGCTATTGCGAGCAGAAGAAAGCAAGTCTTTTTCATTTTCTCTAATATGTTGGTTAACGTTTTCCTTTTCACTTGTTGAATGCCGCCAGTGCCTCTTCCCTTGTCACATTGGCGACGATGAAGCGTGTGAAGCCGAGGCCGAAGTCTCGCAAGTGGTGCTCCACGACGGCATGTCGCCCGTTGTCGGCTGCTTGCAGCGTGAGCACCTTGCCCTCTTTGAGGCGGAAGTCGATGAGGCGTCCGCCGAGGCGCGAGCCCATCCACAAAGCCCGTATCCGTCCGTGGTGGCATTTGAAGATGAAGAGCCGCTTGGCCTCCACCGGGTCGTAACGGGTGGTCTTCACCACTCCCACGAGTGCTTCGGGCTTGCCGTCGCCGTCTATGTCGCCCACTTGCAGCTGATAGACGGGGAACGGCAGCTTCCACTGGTCAACGGGGCGTCCCTTGTCGCTCAGTATGAGGAAGGAGAGGGTGTCGCTCGTCGTCTGTAGTGAGAATTGCTGCGCCCGTGTGCTCGTGGCGGTCAGGAGGAGCATGGCGGTCAGGATGAGCCATGCGAAGCCTCCCGTGGTGGCTGCGAGGGGGCTTCTACAGGTACTTGGCAATGTCGGCTGCGAGGTCTTTTATTTGCTGCGGGCCCATCACCACTTGGTTGTCGCGGTCGATGATGTAGTCCACCGGCAGCGTGCTTGCCTGGTACAGATATACGTTGGAGGCACCCCTGTCGTCGCGCACGGAAATCCATGGCAGCGCGGCGGTCTGCGTCTTCCAGAAGTGGTCGTTGTCGTCGAGCGACACCTGGTAGATTTCAAGGCCACGCTCGTGGTATTTGTTGTAGATTTCGCGTAGTGCGAGGATGCGCGCCTGGCTCCCCTCGGCGGAGAAGAGATGGAAGTCGAGCAGCACCACCTTTCCCTTCAGGTCGGTGAGGCTGCGCTTCGTCCCCTTGTTGTCGGCCAGGGTGATGTCGATGAGGTTGGCCTCGCTCACCTTGTCGGCGTCCACCACGATGCCTTCGCTCTCAGCCTTGAGGATGCGCTTCGTCTTCATGGCCTCCATGGCTATGTTGTGCAGGTTTTGGCATCTGAGGGAGTTGGGGTGGTAGGTGTCCCAACTGGTGGCCACGGCGGAGAAGGGTTTCACGTCGTCGATGTCGCGCCGGGGGTCGAACACCATCATGTAGGCATTGCCCACCGCGATGCCTTGGAAGAGTGCGAAATAGGCGTATGCCTTCATCGGCTCCTTGTAGATGTAGTTGTTCAAGACGTTTTTCTTGTAGGCCTCCACGGTGTTCTTGATGCTGTCCTCCACGGCCTTGGCTCCCAGGTCGGGGGCGCGCAGTATTTGGTTGGCAGTGGCTTGCAGCCCCATCTGCATGAGCGAGAGTTCCTTGATTTTCTGGTTGTCGGTGCCCCCTTCGATGGTGTAGTTGCTGGCCATGGTGGGGTAGGAGGCGCCCACCTTCACCACTTGCGTGCTATCTACGCAGAAGTTGATGATCTGCCTGTCGATGCGCAGGCGGTAGAACTCGGGTGCGTCTTGCGGTGCCTCGGACGTGAGCGTGAATGTTCCGTCGGCTCCCAATCGGGCGGAGTCCACCACTTGAGGGCCGTCGAGTGCGAGGTTTTCGAGGTAGAGCATGGAGTCTGCGGCCTCGGTGATGCTGCCTTCCACCTTGAAGCTGCTCTTCCCGCAGGAGGCTGCGAGGAGCATTGTCACGGCGGCGGCCAGTAGCATTGTCTTTGTCTTTCTCATTGCGTTGTTGGTGTATATGTGGTGCAAAAATACGCAAAGTCGGACGAATGGCAAAATAATTCGCACAAAAAATCGGATGCCGAGAGCCGGCATCCGATTTTTTGTGGGTTGTGAAGTCTTTATTGGGCTTTCTCATGGGAGAAGTAGATGCCTCCACAGAGTTCGATGGTGCCCTTGTAGGTGTCCTTGTAGCCTATCATGGTGAGTTTGTCGCCCACCTCGATGCCGGCTGCGGGAAGGAAGTCTTTGCGGAAGTCGCCTGTGGCGCCCCATCCCGGGTAGCATCCATAGACGTACAGCCTGTTCTCACCGTCGGTGATGTAGAGGTTGCCGTAGGTGGTGTTGGCTATCTCGTCGATGGTGCCGGTGACCATGTAATAGACATCCTTGGCGTCTTCTTTCTGGAGGAACTCGGAGATGCTCACCTCTTCCACGTCGATGTGCTTCTCCACCACTCCGGACACCAGTTCGATGGTGCCGTTGTATTCGTCGTGTTTGCCCACGAGAGTGACGATGTCGCCCTCTTTCACGCCCATGGCCTCGAAGCCGGCGAGGTTATAGACATAGAGCTCTCCGGTGAAGTCCTTGATATAGAAGCGTCCGCGTGAGGCGTTGGCGATTTGCGACACCACGCCGGTGACGCGGTATTGTGAGTCGCCTTTCGGTGCGCTGTTGAAATCCTCGATGGTCACCTCCATGATGGCTCCCTTCTGCATGACGGTGGCTTCCGCGGTGTAGTTCTTGTGCCCGTCGGTGGTGTTGAAGGTGAGCGTGGCGCTCCGGTCTCCACCTTCGTTCTTGTCGGCATGGAAAGCCACGATGGTGGTGGTGCCAGTGATGCTCACACCGTTGATGTGGAGCCACCCCTTGGCGTTGTCGGGAATGTTCACCGACACGCCGTCGCCCTTGTTCTCCAGCACGACGTTGAAGTCACCGCCCTCCAAGGGCAGGGTGTTGTCGGCGATGTCGAGGGAGTCCACCTTGATGAGCGACTTCTCGATGCTGAGCACGGCCACGTCCACAAGTTCCACGGTGCCGTTGTAGGTGGTTTTGGGGCCTTCCACGGTGAGGATGTCGCCCACCTCGATGCCCCATGCGTCGATGGAGTTGTTCTGCCCGTTCTTGCCGTTCTTGTCAAGTGTGCCGTAGATGTAGATTTCCCCGGTCTCGTCCTGCAGGTACCAGTTGCCGTAGATGGTGTTGGAGATGCGTGTCACGGTACCTTTGGCACGGTAGGTTTTGGAATCGTCGCCGGCGATGATTTCGGCGCAGGTGGAGATGGGCAGGTCTGTCTTCTCAGTCACTTGTATGACATTGATTCTCTGTGTTTTGCTGCCGCTGTTGAGGAGGATGGATGCCGTCAGGGATTCGGTGGTGGCATTGGCGGAGAAGGTGACTTTCGTCTCTCCGGCGGCACCTTGTGCGGGTGTCACGGTGAGCCATTCGGGAATGTCGTTGAAGGCCCAGGCGTCTTTGGCGTTGACCGTCACTTCCACCGTGCCACCGTTGGCAGGCAGGGCGATGTAGGACTGCGACACCTTCAAGTCGTCCAAGTAGGTGGGCTCGAAGTCTTCCGAGCAGCTCGCCATCAAGGTGAGCATGGCCACGAGCATGGGGATGAAATATTTGATTCTCATATCGTTGAAATCATTATGTTCTTGTTGTTTCTGTTTGATGGCCAAGCGTGGTTGGGCTCATCTTTAGTTGAAGAAATACTTGATGCCGATGGAGGCATACCAGCATTGCCCGAGGGTGTGGTAGGGTTGCCATGCCTTGGCCCTGCCGTCCACTGCTCCGGGGGTGGAGAAGGTGGCGTAGCCGTCGGCATCGACGCCCTCGTACTTGAGTATTCTCGAATATTGTACACCGCCGTTGGGACTGGTGCTGAAGTCGAGGTTGGCGATTTTGCTCACTCCCCAGCTGGAGTTGAAGAGGTTGAGCAGGTTCTTCAGGTCGAAGCCGAGCTGGAGGGTGTGCTTGGTGCTGCCGGCATTCACCTTGAAGTCGTGCTTGTAGCTGATGTCGATGCGGTGCACCCATGGGGAGAAGTGGCTGTATGCCTCCGCATATTCGCCCCTGTGGTCCTTCAGGTAGTCGTTGTTGTTGAGGAAAGCGAGGAAATTCTCTTGGTCGTCTTGTGAGACGAAGCGGAAATTGCCCTTGCCCGTCCAGTTGCCGGCGGCGTCGAAGTTGCCGGCCAGGTCGGCGTTGGTGGGGATGTAGATGGCATCGTAGGGATAGCCGTCGCCGTTCATGTCGTTCACCGTCAGGTAGGAGGTGTTGTAGTTTCCGCGCAAGGCCTCATAGATGAGGCTGTAGTGGTTGTTGCTCTTGTCGTGAATGGTGACGTTGGCCACGAAGCGGTCGGGATTGACATACTGCGAGTTGTGCAGTATGACGTTGTTGGGGCCTTCTACGCAGGGGATGTATGTGAAAGCCGAAGAGGCGTCGCTGCCGGGCATGCCGGTCTTCTCCTTCGATGCGATGTGGGTGTATGCTGCCATGAGGCTGATCCAGTCGAAAGGCTGGGCGTTGAGGGTGAGGTTGAAGGACCATCCGTAGCCCTTGCTGGTGTTGTCGAGCATGAAGGCGTTGGGCATGGCCCTGGTCTTGCCGTTTTTGTCCGTATAGGTGTATTTGAAGTCTTGGTAGAGCGGACGGTTGTCGGCACCGTTGAAGCGTGCGAAGCCTCCCACGTCCTTGATGCTCCAGTCGGAGATGCACACGGCGTTGATGGTCTTGTTGAAGATGGCCTCTGCGGTGATGGAGAAGGGGAATGAGACGGGGAACTGGTAGTCCACGGCGATGGAGCTCTTCCACACCTGCGGCATCTTGAAGTCGGGGTTGACGGCTTGGATGGCGGAGCCGGCCTCTCCTTTGTCGGGGGTGATGTCAGCCGGTCCGAGACCGTTGGCGATGATGTAGTCTCTCAGGGTGTTGTGTGCCATCAGGGGGTTGTTGATACCAGCGAACTGCGACATGTCGGCACTCGACTTGTTCCATGCGCCGCGATACTGCACCATGTTGGAGTTGGTGGGCATGTTGGTGAAGAACACGAGTGGCAGTCTTCCGGAGAAGAGGCCGGAGCCGCCGCGCACTTTCAGGATTTTGTTTCCAAGCACGTCCCAGACGAAGCCCATGCGGGGCGACACGGTGAAGTAGGAGTCGGGCCACTTGCCGGTGTCGATGTGACGGCCGTTGTAGTCAAAATCGTAGATGGCGTTGTTGGTCATCAGGTCGTCGTTGTTGAAGAAGAGCCCCTCGAGGCGCAGTCCGTAGGTGAGCTTGAATGTCGGGTTGACCGCCCACTCGTCTTGTGCGTAGAAGCCGAGTTTGTTGAACTGCACACGAGCCGCCGGGTCTTGCTCTCCACCATAACCGTAGGTGAGAGCCACGATTTCGGGCGTGCTGTTGAAGAGTCTTTCGGGCACCAGCGTGCCGTTGCTGTACATGTCTTCGGTGATGTTGAAGCGGTAGTATCCGGTGCCGTTGCGCATGTACATGTTGTCGGCCATTTGGTGCTCGAAGGTCAGTCCACCCATGATTTTGTGGTCGCCGGCATAGTAGGTCACGTCGTCTTTGATGTTCCAAATGGTGTTGTGTACGGCATTGTTCCAAGTGAAGAGCTCATAGCCCAAGGACATGTAGTTGTTGTCGTCCTTGGTGATGTCGATGAAGGGGAAGACGGAGGAGTCGGAGGCTCTTACGTCGTCGAGCTTGGAGTAGGTGGCGAGCAGTTGGTTGGAGAGCTTGTCGCTCAGCCTGCTGTTAAAGTCGAGGGAGAAGGAGTGGACCAGGTTGTCCATGGCGTACATGGAGTTGGCGAACGACATGGACGACTTCGACATGCGTGCGTCCGACATGCGTGTGCCGCCGTCCATCGAAGAGGCGTTGGGGGAGTTCCAAGCGCGGTTTTTCGTGTAGTTGTACCGCAGTGCCAAGTGATGGTTGTTGTTGATGTTCCAGTCCAAGCGCGCAAGAATCTTGTAGTTGCTCTCGTCGGCGGGGAAACTGGTGTAGCTGCCGGTGTCGTAGCCGTATTTCTGCTTGATGTAGTCGGAGACAGCTTGCAGGTCGTCTTCTGTGGTTCTCGAGACGTAGTTGTCGGGGTCGGGAGGGTTGTTCATGCTTGCCCCGCGCCACCGGTTGGCAATGGTGGGTGTTTTTGTCATCTCTCCGTTGACGAAGAAGAAGAGCTTGTTTTTGAGGATGGGGCCTCCGAAAGTGAAGCCGTAGGTGGTGTTTTGGCTTTTCTCCCTTGCACTGTTGATTTGCTTGCGGTCAACGGCGTCGCCTTGCATGTTTTCGTTTTTGTGGTAGATGTAAGCGCTGCCCTTGAAGGTGTTGGTGCCAGACTTGGTGATGGCGTTCACACCACCGCCGATGAAGTTGGTCTGTCTCACGTCGTAGGGCGAGATGACCACCTGGAGCTCCTCGATGGCATCGATGGAGATGGGGTTGCCACCGCCGGGGAGTTTGTCGCTCAAGCCGAAGTTGTTGTTGAAGTTGGCACCGTCAACGGTGAAGTTGGCGGTACGTCCGTCGGTTCCGGCGAAGCTCATGCCGTTGCCACCGTAGGGTGACAGGCGTGTGACGTCGGTGATGCTTCGGCTGATGGTGGGGAGGTTGGCGATTTGCGAGTTGGTGATGTTGGTGGAGGCGCCTGTCTTCTCCGCTGCGAATTTCGAGGCCTTGCCAGAGATGACAACCTCGGAGAGAAGGCTGGCGTCTTCTTTGAGCCACACGTCGAGTTGGTAGGTCTCGCCAAGCACGAGGGTGATGTTTTTCAGCGTCTTCGTCTCAAAGCCTATGTATGAGACGGTGACAGAGTAGGGGCCGCCAGTACGCATGCCCTGGATGTTGAAGCGGCCTTGGGTGTTCGACACAGCGGTGTAGGTTGTGCCGGAGGGTTCGTGCAACGCTTGCACGGTGGCTCCGATGACAGCTTCGCCGCTCTCTTTCAGTGTCACCTGTCCGCTGAGAGCGGAGGTGGTGATTTGAGCCATCACGCTGGTGGTGAGCGTCAGCATGAGAGCTGCCAGAAAGGATAGTCTTTTCTGCATAGTGAACAATGTAAAATTTATTAATAATGCTAAAAAAATATGCTTGTCCTAATCTGATATGGGCACAAAATTAACAAAAATTCACCATAAGAATGTGAAAGAAGTGTTAAAAAAGCATATTGTTGTTAGATTACTGACAAATATCAAGTGGCGGTGGAAGGGTTTCATACAAAAACAACCCTGGAAAGCTGTTTACCTTTGTCGTCAAATTGGCATAGATATATGGAACC
>CADBBP010000112.1 GCA_902792855.1 uncultured Prevotellaceae bacterium | reverse complement strand
AACCTCTAGAACCTCTAGAATCTCTAGAATCTCTAGAATCTCTAGACTCTCTAAATCCTCAAAAAAAATCCCCCCAATAAAAGAAATATCAACCAAAAAAATATAATATCATGTCAAAGAAAGTGAACAAAAGACGCCAGGCTTACGCCGAGAAGCAAGAGAAACAAGGACAGAACGTGGTGATGTGGATCATCATCGCATTGATTGTTTTGGCTCTTCTCTTCGCATTCTATTCCATCAGCCGTTTCTCATAACACACTGCTGCCATGAGTGGGTATGAGATAGAGCGTAAGTTCCTCGTACACAAGGACAGGGACTTCAAAAGCCGTGCCTTCTCCTCCAGCCGCATCAAGCAAGGATACATTGCCGCCAAGGGGGCCACTGTACGCGTGCGCCAGCGTGACGACAAGGGGTATCTCACCATCAAGGCTCCTTCCGACGGAAAGGGGCTCAAACGCTATGAGTTTGAGAAGGAAATCACACTCGAGGAGGCCGAACAGTTGTTCAAACTATGCGAGGCCGGGGTCATCGACAAGACACGCTACCTGGTGCGCAGCGGAAACCATGTCTTCGAGGTGGACGAGTTCTATGGTGACAACGAGGGACTGGTGATGGCTGAGGTGGAGCTGGGCAGCGAAGACGAGGCTTTTGAGAAGCCCGACTTCATCGGCATGGAGGTGACCGGCGACGGACGCTTCTACAACAAGAACATGCGCAAGTTTCCTTTTGTCATCTGGCGCGACTCCTTGCCCGAAGAATACCGATGACAAGGGCCAGCGTGGCTCCGGTGGCGTTGGCGGCGAAGTCAAGCCACTCGCCGCTTCTACGCCCGCCGGTGCACGTGGCTTGAAGCAGTTCTATCAAGCCGCCCATCAGGGCCGGGGCTGCCCAGGCCAGCAGCACCGCCTTGCGCCATTCCACACGGCGGTGGCGACGGAAGTATTCCTCCCAGATGACGGAGCATGTGAGGAGGTACATGGCGGTGTGCGTCCACTTGTCGATGAACGCCACATGGTCGAGGCGTGTGTGTGGCGGCGTGAAGAAGCACAAATACCATATCACCGCTATCAGAAAGCTTGAAAAGGGGTAGTGGATGACTAAATGGAAGATATATCGCATCTTTTGTAATGATTTGCGTGCAAAATTAATAATTTATTCGTAATTTTGCAATGAAATGTGCCCGCAATGTGCCATCAACCTTGGTATGATGGCGAAAAGGGCAGCTGTCAAAAGTGTAGGATATGTCGAAAACAACAGAAAGGGCGAACTTCGGAAGCAAAATCGGAGTGGTGCTTGCCACGGCTGGTTCCGCCGTAGGATTGGGCAATGTGTGGCGATTCCCATACATGGCTGGTGAGAATGGAGGAGCCGCATTCATCATCATTTATATCGTGTGCGTGTTAATCCTCGGAATACCATGCATGGTGGGGGAGTTCATCATCGGGCGTCACGGTGCTGCCAACACCGCCAGGGCTTACGAGCGGATGGCTGGTGGGGCGGCGTGGAAATACGTGGGGTACCTCGGGGTGCTCACGGGCTTCCTCATCACCGGTTATTATGCCGTCGTCTCTGGGTGGTGCCTGCAGTATGTCTTCGGAGCGGCCGTGGGGTCGCTTGCAGGCGATGCGGAGTATGTGAAGGACTATTTCGCTGCCTTCTCCTCACACCCTGTAAAGCCCATCCTCACCGCAGTGGCTTTCCTCGTCATCACACATTTCGTCATCGTCAGGGGCGTGCGCAACGGCATTGAGCGCATGTCGAAACTCATGATGCCTCTGCTTTTCATCCTCCTGCTCGTCATCGTCGTGGCTTCCTGCATGCTGCCGGCGGCGGAGCGCGGAGTGGCATTCCTCTTCAAGCCTGACTTCAGCAAGGTGAATAGCGGCGTGTTCCTCGGGGCGCTCGGACAGTCGTTCTATTCGCTCAGCATCGCCATGGGGTGCATCTGCACCTACGCCTCCTATTTCTCCAGGCACACCAACCTCTTCAGGTCGGCACTGCAAATCAGTCTGGTGGACTGCCTCGTGGCCATCCTCGCAGGACTGATGATTTTCCCGGCGGCTTTCTCCGTGGGCGTGGCGCCCGACTCGGGGGCCTCCCTGGTGTTCATCACGCTGCCCAACGTCTTCCAGCAGGCCTTTGCTGGCATGCCCGTCGTGGGCTATGTCGTCTCCATGCTTTTCTACCTCCTGCTCTCCGTGGCGGCGCTCACGTCGCTCATCTCCTTGCACGAGGTGAGCACGGCTTTCTTGCAGGAGGAGGCAAGGCTCTCACGGCCAAAGGCGGCTATCATCGTCACCGTGGCCTGTGCCGTCACTGGTGCGTTCTGCTCTCTCTCCCTTGGCGCATGGGATGGGCTGAGGTTGTTCGACAAGTCGCTCTTCGACCTCTTCGACTTCGTCACCGGACAGATATTCCTTCCCATTGGCGGCATGCTCACCTGCATCTTCCTCGGATGGGTGGCGCCGCGCAAAGTGGTGCGCGATGAGTTCACCAACTGGGGCACTGTCTCCGGAGCCTTTTTCGGTGTCTTCATCTTCTGTGTGAGGTTTGTATGTCCGGTGAGCATCCTCCTCATCTTCCTCCACCAACTGGGCGTTATCTGAAAACCAAGTCAATCCTTCTTCCATGACCACACATCACAGAGGCAATTTCAGCTCGCGCATGGGCATCATTCTCGCCACCGCCGGTTCAGCGGTGGGATTGGGAAACATCTGGCGCTTCCCCTATATGACCGGGATGAACGGCGGGGCGGCCTTCATCCTCATCTATGCGGTTTGCGTGCTCATGCTTGGCATACCCGGCATGGTGGCTGAGTTTGTCGTGGGGCGTTACTCCGCCTCCAATGCCGCAGGGGCGTACAACAAATTGGCGGGGCGCACGCCATGGAGGGTCATCGGATACCTGGGCGTGCTCACCTCCATGATCATCCTCGGCTTCTATGCCGTCGTGGCAGGGTGGTGCCTGCAATACCTCCTGGCATCCGTCATCGGGCATCTCGAGGGCGACACCAATTATGTGGTGTCTTATTTCCAGCAGTTTGCTGCCCACCCGTGGAAACCCGTCGTGTGGGCCGTGGCGTTCATCGGCGTCACCCACTTGGTGGTGGCCAGGGGGGTGCGCGATGGCATCGAAAAGGCATCCAAACTGCTCATGCCCACGCTCTTCGTCTTGCTCCTCTTGCTCATAGCGGCTTCTTGCATGCTGCCGGGAGCCATCAAGGGGGTGGAGTTCCTCTTCAAGCCCGACTTTGGAAAGGTGACGCACAGCGTGTTCCTCGAAGCACTCGGACAGGCTTTCTTCTCGCTCTCCCTTGGCACGGCATGCCTGTGCACCTACGCCTCCTATTTCACAAAGGAGACGCGCTTGGTGGGCTCGGCGGTGCAAATTGCCTTCATCGACTCCATCATCGCCATCCTTGCAGGACTGATGATTTTCCCGGCGGCTTTCTCCGTCGGTGTGGCCCCCGACTCGGGGCCCTCGCTCATCTTCATCACGCTGCCCAACGTGTTCCATGAGGCATTTGCATCCATGCCGGTTGTCGGCTATGTCATCTCCATCCTTTTCTATGCGCTGCTTTCGCTCGCCGCACTCACATCCACCATCTCGATGCATGAAATCGGCACGGCGTTCTTCCATGAGGAATTTCATATTTCGCGCAACGCCGGCGCATGGGTCGTCACGGCATGCTGCAGCGTCATCGCTGTCTTCTGCTCCTTGTCACAAGGGGTGCTGGCCGGTGCCAAGGTCATGGGCATGAGCATCCTCGACGCTTGCGACGCACTCACCGCTCAGATCATGTTGCCCGTGGGTGCTTTGCTCACTTGCCTCTTCGTGGGATGGTATGTGCCGGCCAAGGTGGTGCGCGAGCAGGTCACCAACTGGGGTGCGCTGCCCGTCGCGCTCTATCGCGTCTTCCTTTTCTTCATCCGCTTCATCTGCCCCGTCTGCATCGTCGCTGTCTTCCTGCACCAACTCGGCGTGTTCTGAGTTCTTTTCTTTTCACCCATGTTCAAGGAATTTTTCTATTTTCCGAAGTCCGACCGAAAGGGCATCCTTGCTGCGCTGCTCGTGGCCACCGCCGCCATCGTGGGGGTGTGGCTCGTGGGGAGGAGCAACAGTGCCACGGAGGGTGAGGAGGGCATCGAGGGTGAGGCGGAGAAAGCAATGGAGGATGGGCGGAAGGACAACCGCTATGATGCCACGGAGGGAAGGACGCTTCACCTGCAGCCTTTCGACCCCAACTTGGCCGACAGCACACAACTCCTGGAACTTGGGCTCCAGCCTTGGCAGGTGAGGAGCATCTACCGTTATCGGGCCAAGGGTGGTGTCTTCCGACAGCCGGAGGATTTCGCCAGGGTGTATGGCCTCACCGTCAAGCAATATCGAGAGTTGGAGCCTTACATACGCATCTCGCCCGAATACCGGCCGGCGGCCGACGTCTATGGCCGGCGGCGACAAGCATCGCGACAAGCCCATGGCGGTGTGGAGCGCGTGTCGCGTGACGAGTGGAGGAGCGAAAAGGCCGAAAAAGGGGGAGTGGCGCCCGACAACGCTCCGTCTTATTCGAGAGACACGTTGAGATTTCCCGTCAAACTGAGGGTGGGGGAGACGGTGGACCTCAATACGTCGGACACCACCATGCTCAAGAAGGTGCCGGGCATAGGGAGTTATTATGCACGCAAGGTGGTGGCTTACCGCGAAAAACTCGGGGGCTTCTACTCCGCCGACCAACTCATGGAGATAGAGGGTTTCCCCGAGGAGGCGACCGATTTCTTCGTGCTGCATGCTTCGGATATCAAGCGGCTTAATGTCAACAAGTTATCTCTCGCACAACTCAGGAAGCACCCTTATATCAATTTCTATATGGCAAAGGCCATCACAGACAGGAGGAGGCTCAAGGGACCGCTGCACTCCCTCGAAGAACTCTCGCTCCTGCCCGACTTCACCCCCGAGGTGATGGAGAGGCTGGCACCATACGTGGAGTTCTAACAACAGAAAACAATCAACCGCCGTCCTCCCTCACGGATGGACGACGGTCCTAAACATCTTTTGTTCAAACTTTATAAAAAAACCTTTACTTACACTTATTATGCTTTATCCAAGTTGATATACAATGCACGGACAAGATTTCTATCACCTTGCATAGTTAATCTATGTTAAATTATGATGGCTTTGGTATGATCATCATTCAGAGAGGGTGATAGTTGCCACTCATGGATAGTGTGAAGGTGCAAGTGATGAAAACGCCACGAGTTCGTCGGCTATGCTGCAACATTGTTGCAGCCATTTCCATCGTTCTAAAAAACCAAGGTTGTTGCAAACATTTTGGTATTTTCGGAGGTTTTTGCAAAAAACATTTTCGTAAACAGATTAAAAGAACTACCTTTGTAACTTTTTCAATACGACACCTGCATGAAAACCAATGATACATTGGAAGATTTGATGAATGAACATGACATGGAAGATATAATAAGAGAAATCCGCCAATATGTGCACTCCCTTTGGACGCTTGGCCCGTTGCATGGCATCAGCCACTGGGACAGGGTCTATGAGCATGGGAAACAACTGGCAACGCCGGAGGTGAACTCCCTCGTCGTCGCCCTTTTCGCCTACCTCCACGACTCCTGCCGCTTGGCCGACGGGATGGACATGGGGCACGGCCCGCGTGCGGCAGAGTGGATAGACACCCTCCGCAACACTTACTTGAAGGATGTGCCGGCGGAGGATCTGGAATTGCTCAAGGAGGCCTGCCGGTTGCACACCACGACCCCCTGCACGGGCAATCCCACGATAGATGCTTGTTTCGATGCCGACCGCCTGGACCTGTGGAGGGCTGGCATCATTCCCGACCCCGACCGCATGGCAACGAAAAAGGGCCGCGAAATAGCAAGCACCACCGATTACGAGCCCCTCCTCGACTCCTGCCTGTGACAATAGGTTGTCACAACCAAGAGGCCCCCCCACGTATGAAATATTTCATACGTTTCCTAATACCCAAAAGCAAACGCCAAGAGTTCGTCGGCTATGCTGCAACATTGTTGCAGCCCTATACCCAGGCCGTCACCGCAAAAACACAACCTCCGCACACACAAATATCTATAATACAAGTATTTACATAGATATAAATCCCTGTATCACTACGACATAAAAGCCATCCCCACCTCATGACCTCACGAACATACCACTCCCCTCTCCCCTCGGAGAGGGGCTGGGGGTGAGGCTGTTGAGGCTGTTGAGGTTCTAATGTTTCACGCGCTTCTGTCCTACGAAGCGACCGTCGGCGAGGCGTCTTCCCACCACGTATGTTCCTGCGGGCAGTCCGTCGAGCGCTTTGGCCATGGGCACGGCGGAGCGCATTTTCATTCCATGGGTGTCATACACCTCCACCAGGTCGTCACCCTTGGGCGTGGCGGCGATGTTGTCGGCTGCTGTCACGGTGATGCTTCCGTCGGTGTTGAGCGTGGACGTGTCAAATTCGTATGCCATGCCGTCCGCAGTCTCGCATTTCACCACCACGTCGCCGGTGGCTGATGAGAAGCCCTGGTAAACCTGGATGACGTCGCCCATGGCGAGCGTCCGTCCCTGCGGCACACTGACGAGCAGTGTGTCGTTGCTGTGGCGGATGGCCCCTGCGACGGTGATTTTCGAGTTGCCCGTGGTGGCGCCGAGCGTCAGCAGCGTGGTGGCGCCTTGTTGCAAACTCAGGTTGCCGTTCAAGCGCAGGTTGCCGGTGGGCAGCAGCTGGTAGCCGCCTCTCACGTTTCCTCCTTTCTGCACGTTCACGCTTTGCAGCAGTCCCGTGCCGGAGAGTTGTCCGCCCGCTGCCACTGTGATGAGGCCGCTGGCCATGATGGTGGAGGCGCTGTTGGTCATTTCCAGCATGCCGCCGCTCACGGTGATGGGTGCGGTGTGCCCGGTGCCGGTGAGGGTGAGCTTCCCGGTGCCCGTCTTCTCTATTTTGGCGGCGGTGAATTTTCCGGCAAAGCGGGTGTCCTCGTTCCGGAAACCTATCTGGTAGGTGCTGCCCGAACCGCCCAACACCGCGTCGGCGGCGGTGGCGGAGAGCGCACCTATGCGGGTGGTGGCCGTTGCCTCGCTGCCCGAGCCGCCCTTCATGTGGCTCACCGTGGTGCCGGCTCCCACCACGAGGCGCGCCTTGGACATGTCGGTCACCTCGGCCATCAGGCGGAAGTTGCCGCCAAGTCCCACGGCGGTGAGCTGCCCCTCAAACTGCGAGAAGTTGGTCCCCACGTCGCAGCGCACGTATTTCGTCTCGATGGTGAGGTTGCCCTTGCCTTTCACCGACCCGGCAATCTTGCCTCTCGACGAACCGACGATTTTGTTGGTGGTGCCTTCCTCCACGGTGATGATGTGGTTGAGGGTGGGCACGGTGGAGGTGTTGTTCACGTCGATTTGGCGTACCTCGCCCCCAGCCAGGAGCATGGGACTTCCGATGCGTCCGAAGGTGCTGTTCCATGCCCCTTGTGCCACGATGCCCTTGCGCACGATGATGCCGGCGAAGGTGTTGGTGCCGCCGTAGTTGAAGTTGAGTTGTCCGGGACCGTCCTTGACGAGCTGTCCCGTGCCGATGACTTGCCCTTTGAGCGATAGCGAACTGTTTTGCAGTGCGATGCGTATGGTGGCGGTGTCGGTGAGCGTGATTTGTCGGTCGGTGCCCATGTTGTCGCGTGAGAGGATGAGGGTGCCGCCATTCAGCTGCAGGTTGCCGGCAGCCGCCGTGGCAGCTCCCAAGGCGCTCTTCTGTCCGCCGTCGTAGAAGTTGGGGATGGTGAGTGTGCCGCCGTTGACGATGGTCTTCCCCGTGTAGTCGCTGTTCTTCATGTTCAGCGTCACCTTGGCGTCGGCGTTCACGATGAGCGACCCTTCGCCGCTGATGCCGCCCTCTCCGGAGAGGGTGTAGGTGCCGCTGTCGAAGGTCACGCCGTTGGTGCTCATCATCTCGGCCACGCTGACCGTGGTGCGCTGTCCCTCGGCGTTGAAGACGACGGCGTCGCCGGCGACGAAAGCGGTGGGCGAACCGGCGAGTTGGAAGTTCTGCGCCTTGTAGTTCCAGGTGTTGCTCTCACTGCCCGTCCACACCACGTTCTGCTGTGGGGCGCGACTGGCGTGGATGGTCAGCACGAGTTGCTTGTCGTCCACCACGTTCAGGTCGTAGTTGAGGCCGTCGAGGCCGCGTGTGGTCAACTTGCTCACGTCGCATGTCAGCTTGCCGCTGCAGGTGGCGATGACATACGTGGCGCCGTCGGGACTTTCCAGGTTGACGGTGAGGTGGTTGGTGCCCTTGAGGGTGAGGTCGCCCTCCACGACGAGTTGCCCGCACGACGGCTGGCCGCCCTCCTCCATGGTGGCGTCGATTTCCAGATACACCTCTCCGGGCAGTGTCATGCTCTTCTTCGAGATGATGGTTCCGTGGTGGCCTTCGGGCTTCAGGCGGCATCCCTCGTGGTTGAGTGCGCCCTCGAAGGTGATGGTGTCTTGCAGGGTGGGTGTTCCGGCGAGTGTGCCTCTTGCACGCAGTTCCACCGGCCCGCCGATGGTGCCGTGCACCGCCAGGGTGCCCTCGCTCACGATGGTTCCACCGGTGTGTCCGAGGTCGGCGTTGAAGGTGGCCGTTCCCTGCATCGACTTGACCAGCGAACCTGTCCCGGTGGTGCCTTCACCGCCGAAGGTGTAGTCGTGTCCGAGCGGGTTCATCAGGAAGATGGCCGGGGCGTTGAGCGGTTGTGACAGGGTGATGGGTTGGCTGTTGTCGCCCGTGAGGTCGAACATGAGGCTCTTGCCGTCGGCCAATGGGCTGTCGGCGGTCATGTCAAAGGAAGTGAAACCGCTCTCCACGGAACCGCCGCGCCAGCGCAGGTCGGTCTGGAAGACGGGGGGCAGGGGCGGCTGTGGCATGTCGGCTCCCAGGTAGAAGCCGGTGTTGGGGTGCTGGTAGTACCCGCGTGTGGTGCAGTCGCCGCTGTAGTGGGGGTCTTGCTGCAGGCAGTAGATGGTGTAGGTGGTGGGCATGGCGGTGGTGTAGCCCACCAGTCCGGTGCTCCCCTGGTCGTTCTGCTTGGCCAGGATGACCTCTTCGCGCCAGTCGCCCATGATGTCGCCCATGAAGGTGGGGCGTGTGCCGGTGCCGCCGTGTGCCGCCCAGTTGGACTCGCTGGAGAACTCCGCCAGGCGGTCGCCCAGCACTTTCGACACCATCATGTTGGTGCCCCATCCGCTGCCGCCGGGAGAGTTGAGCCATTCGCGCAACAGGTCGCCGTCCCACCACAGGCCCTCGAACATCGAGCCGCTGCGGGTCTGCCCGGTCTTCTCGCCCTTGCAGGTATATACGTAGTCGTCGGTGTAACTGAACAGTTCGTAGCCCTTGAAGCGTGCGTCCATGTCGAGGCATGTGCCGCGCCCCACGTCATAGACGGATGGCAGATACCACTCCTTGATGCGCTCCGCCGTGCAAGCGTCGTAGATGAGCTGCCCCAGGAGGGCGCTCTGCTGGATGGCATACACCTCCAGTCCGGGGCGGTCGGGGTCGATGTCGGAGAGGATGAAGCGGTCGCCGTGCCCGATGCCGGGGCTTTGAAACCATCCCGTCTTGGGGTTGACGGAGTAGCCACCTTGTATCATCTCGTCGCGCCCGTCGCCATCCACGTCGGCCACGCGCAGTTGGTGGAACTCGGCCGGCCAGGGCCGTTTGTCGTTCCGGCTCCAGGTCTTGTCGTGGTGCCAGTTGGTGGGATGCCCGCCGCTCCAGTCATACTCCCATGTGAAGACGTAGTTGTGGTGCGTCTTCTGCGTGTCGCGGTCGAGGCATTCCATCACGAGCGAGGGGTGGATGCCGTCGAGGTAGCAGATGGCGAAATGGCCGTCCATGGCGGCGTACCCGTCGCTCATGTAGTCCTGGCGGTTGTCGCGGGTGTATCGGTCGGCTCCGTCGCTCACCTCGGCGTATTTCAGTTCCGAGCAGGCGATTTCGGCTCCTGTCTCGCCGTCGATGACGCTGACGTAGAAGGGTCGGTTGCGGCGGCTCTGCGTGCGGTAGTCCACGATGCCGTCGCCGTCCACGTCGGGCACGCTGCTGCCCATGGCATACAGCCCCCACGTGTTGTTGGCCTTGTCCCAGAAGCGGGTGCCGTCGCTGGAGCGCACCATCACCTCGCAGCGTCCGTCGCAGTTGATGTCCCATGCCACCACCATGTCGTTCTGCCCGCCGCAGATGTTCACGTTGGGACCCATGTCGATGGTCCACAGCAGTTCGCCGGTGAAGCGGTAGGCCTGCAGCTTGTGGGTGGTGGTGGCGACGTTGTCGCCGGGGTTCTCGGCGTCGTCGCTGATGGCTCCGGCGAAGAGGCGGTCGGCCACCAAGGCGTCATACGTCCCGTCGCCGTCCAAGTCCATGGGCCATGTGTATTTCGTGCGGTAGTCGTCGCGGCGCAGCACGGTGTTGTCGAAGTCGATGTTCAGCCACACGTTGGGCCATGGCTGCGACTTGTAGAGGAAGGGTGCGCTCATGGGGCCTTCCACGCCGTCTGGCGTGATGGCCGTCACGGCATATTCGGCGTTGTTGGTCAGCGAGGAGGGTGCGTAGCAGGTGACGCGGAGCGGTTGGGCGTTGAGTTTGACATACTCCCCGGCGCCCGCCGTGCGTCGGTACACGTTCCAGGTGGTGCCGTCGGCCTCCTCGGCCAACTTGCGCCAGGAGATGAGGCAGCCCTGACCGCCGGAGGCTGTCACGCTGCGCCCGCCGGAGCGTTGTGTGGCCACCACGGCGCGGCCCGTGGGTTGGCGCAGGCGCTGGGCGTGTGAAGGGATGGTGTACAACATGGCCAGAACGACCAGCATCAACATTCTAAAAAAGGCTTTCATTTTGCAGTAGTTTGGTTTTGTGCTGCAAAATTAAGCCTTTTTTTTGATTTCAAGATGCTTGCACCCATTTTTTTTATGTTTTTCAACACGCGCTTGCAATGCAAAGGTGTGATGAAAAAAGAAAAATAAAAAACGCTTCGCTGGATAAAAAGGATAAAAGGAATAAAAATATTTTACAGATTAATAATCTGAAACGCTCCCGCTTCAATAAAAACGCCTGAAGGCAGAAACAAAAAAATATAAAACCTCCGAATTCCCTAATATGATTATCCGCATCTATCCGTAACCACCTCGTCGCCAAATGGCAATTGCCAAAATGTGAGTGTGCACGTAGGGAATTACTTCATGTAATTCCTAA
>CADBBP010000111.1 GCA_902792855.1 uncultured Prevotellaceae bacterium | reverse complement strand
AGCAACATGGAGATGCAGATGAAGGGCTTCAAGGCCCAACCGGTGGAGGGAGCCATCGCCGACTGCCTGCACAGCAGCGACGACCAACTGCGCATGTTCACCGTGAAGCGCAACAGCCAGTTCCAACCTGTTGACACCGTCAGCGGTGCCTGGCTGGAAGCCTCTCCCGGCCACACACGCGACTTCAGCGCCACAGCATACTACTTCGGTCGTGAACTGAGGCAAGTGTTGCATGTCCCCGTGGGCCTCATCGTCGCCTCATGGGGCGGCTCCGCCTGCGAGGCATGGATGACCGCCGACTGGCTCCGCGCCTTCCCCGACGCCAAAGTGCCACAGTCGGCAGCAGACATCAAGTCGCCCAACCGCACGCCCACCGTGCTCTACAACGGCATGCTCCACCCCATCGTGGGCTACACCATGCGCGGCGTCATCTGGTACCAGGGCGAAGACAACGTGCCACGATACGTCACCTACGCCGACATGCTCGGCACGATGGTGCGCGGCTGGAGGGCAAAGTGGCAGCAAGGCGACTTCCCCTTCTACTACTGCCAGATAGCCCCCTACGACTACAGTCTGATAGGATGGGAGGTGAACAGCGCACTGCTGCGCGAGCAACAGGCACGGGTGGAGCGCGAAGTGCCGCAAACCGCCATGGCCGTGCTGATGGACGCCGGCCTGGAATACGGCATCCACCCACGGAAGAAGCGGCAGGCAGGCGAACGCCTCGCCCTGCTCGCCTTGGGCAAGACCTACGGTGTGGAGGGCATCCCCGACTTCGCCCGCTATGAGGGTGTGGAGTTTCGCGGCGACACCGCCGTGGTGCGCTTCGACCGCTCCAAGGAATGGGTGTATTTCGACCGTGGCACCACCAGCGACCTGTTCGAGGTGGCAGGCTCCGACAAGGTGTTCCACCCTGCCAAGGCATGGATAGAGCGCAACCGCGTGTATCTGCGCAGTGACAGCGTGAAAGAGCCCAAAGCCGTGAGATATGCCTTCAAGAACTGGGCCGACGGCGACCTCTTCTGCGACGGGCTGCCCGTCAGCTCCTTCCGCTCTGATGACTGGTGAAAATAGTGATAGGGACTATAGATACTATAGTTTCTATAGTTACTATAGCCCCTATAGCCACTATAAGAAAACGCTTATGAGACATCTCCTTTTCGCCCTGGCACTTTTGCTGCCTTACACTTTGGCTGCCGGCGACTATGTTCCTCGCGACCTCGTGTGGACCACGCAGAGCAAGAACTCCTCCGAGTCGATGCCCTGCGGCGGACATGACATCGGCATGAACGTGTGGGTGGAAGGCGGCGACCTCCTCTTCTACCTCTCGCAGAGCGGGTGGTTCGACGAGAACAACACCCTGCTGAAGGCCGGACGATGGCGGCTGCGCTTGGACGGCAACCCCTTCGGCAAGCACGACTTCGAGCAGCGGCTCTCCCTCGACGAGGGAGCGGTGTATGTGAGGGGCGGAGGTGTGACGGTGCGGCTATGGGCCGACGTGTCATCACCGCTCGTTTTTGTAGATGTTGTCTCCCAAAAGGCATTGGGCGCCACCCTCTTTTACGAGAACTGGCGCCACCGCGAGCGACCGGTGACCAAAGCCGAATGCCAGCAATGCTCCTACAAGTGGTTGGTGCCCAAGGACTGCGTGACACACGCCGACAGCATCGCTGCCGACGACAACCACCTGACCTTCACCCACCGCAACCGCGACAACACGGTATTTGATTTCACCATTGCCTACGAAAAGATGGAGATGCTGCGCGACAGTCTCTACAACCCCCTTGGCGGAAGGATGATGCGCGGGACGATGACCGCCCCCGGTTTCCATTTCGACGGCAGCGAGGAGGGCGAATATGCCGCCACCGACCACCGTGCCTGGCGCTACCGCCATCCACGTCTGCGCCACGCCACCATCACCATCGCGCTGCACAACGGCGAGGGAGAAGTCAAGACGCCAACGACCAATGCGAAAACCTCGTGGCGGGAGAGCGCACGCTGGTGGCACCAGTTCTGGCAACGCAGTTGGGTGGCGACCGACGGCAGCAACGCCGATGCCGCAAGGATGGTGCGCAACTATGAGTTGACCCGCTTCATGCTCGGCTGCAACGCCCAAGGGCAATGGCCCACCAAGTTCAACGGCGGCCTCTTCACCTTCGACCCCGTATATGTCGCGCCACCCGGCGACGACGGCGCACCCACCAACCCCTTCACGCCCGACTACCGCAAATGGGGCGGCGGGACGATGACGGCGCAAAACCAAAGGCTCGTCTATTGGCCCTTGCTCAAGAGTGGCGACTACGACCTGCTCGACGTGCAACTTGCCACCTACCTGCGACTGCTTCCGGCAGCCACCCTGCGCACACGCCACTACTGGGGACACGGTGGAGCCTCCTTCACCGAACAGTTGGAGAATTTCGGCCTGCCCAACCCTGCGGAGTATGGCAAGCATCCCGAGGGCAGCGACCCAGGGGTGGAGCGCAACGCATGGCTGGAGCATGAATGGGACACGGCACTGGAGTTCTGCCTCATGGCACTCCAAGCCGCCAGCTACGCCGCCGACAGTTCCTTCATCCACCGCTATGGGCCAATGGCCGACGAGTGCCTCCGCTTCTTCGACGAGCACTACCAATACGTGGCACGGCAACTCGGCGCCAAACCCCTTGACGGCGACGGGCACCTCGTCATCTACCCCGGTTCCGGCTGCGAGACCTACAAGATGGCCTACAACCCCGCGAGCACCATCGCTGCACTGCAGGCGGTGACGGCCTGGCGCGGTGCGGCCTCTCCCCTCCCCCCTGAGCGCATCCCCGCCATCCCGACACGTGTCATCGATGGCGACACATGCATCGCACCGGCCATGGCCTGGGCACGCATACAAAACGTGGAGACCCCCCAACTCTATCCCGTCTTCCCCTGGCGCATCCACGGCATGGGTCGCGAGGGACTTCAGACCGCCCGCAACACCTACTGGAAAGACCCCCACGCCGTGGAGATGCGGAGCACCAAGGGATGGAAACAAGACAACATCTGGGCCGCATGCCTGGGGCTCACCGACGAAGCAGCTCGTCTCAACGCCGAGAAACTGTCCGACGGCCCCTATCGCTTCCCCGCTTTCTGGGACCCTGGCTTCGACTGGGCACCCGACCTCAACCGCGGCGGCGCGGCCATGGCCGGCCTGCAGGAGATGCTCCTCCAAGAGACGCCTGAAGGCGAACCCATCCTCTTCCCCGCATGGCCCAAGGAATGGAACGTCCGTTTCCGACTCCACGCCACGGGAGGGCGCGTCATAGAGGGCGAGATGCGCGACGGCCAAATCATCCAATGCCGACCTTGACACAAACATTAAAAACCAATCACCATTCACATCATGAGACATCACATCCTCTCCATCCTCGCCACCCTGCTGCTCGCCACCGGCGTGCAAGCCCAGACAGCGTCGTGGACAGCCGACAACGGCAACGGCACCTTCACCAACCCGCTCTTCTACGACGAGTTCAGCGACCCCGACATCCTGCGTGTGGGCGACGACTACTACCTCGCCGGCACCACGATGCACAGCGTGCCGGGACTGGTCATCCTGCACTCCAAGGACTTGGTGAACTGGGAGAACATCTCCTACTGCTTCGACCGCTTCGACTTCCCCGAAGACCGCTTCTCGCTGAAAAACCATGAGGAGATTTACGGCCAGGGCGTGTGGGCGCCATGCATCCGCCATGCCAACGGACAATTTTACGTCTATACCAACATCAACGGCAAGGGACTGCAGTGCTACACCTCCAAGGACATCCACGGGCCATGGGTGCACCACAACATGAAAGGCAACATCTACGACTTAGGCGTGCTCTTCGACGACGACGGGAAAGTCTATGCCATCCACGGCTATGGAGAGGTGAAATGCACCGAACTGGAGCCCGACATGAGCGGCCCGAAAGAAGGCACCACGAAGACCATCATCCCCGAGGGGAGCGGCGTGGGCGAAGGGCACCACATCTACAAAATCGACGGCATGTACTACCTCATCTCCACCGACTACCGTCCCAACGGCCGCACGCTCTGCTCGCGCTCCAAGTCGATATGGGGGCCCTACGAGACCCGCGTCATCACCGCCGACGAGACCTACGGCTACCATGCCGCTTCACTCACACAGGTGCCTCGGGGCGAGAAATACCGCATAGGACACGACGGCACGAAATTCGCCCTCGGGCCATTGGACAAGGACGCCACCGCCTGCACCAACGCCCACCAAGGCGGCATCGTGCAGGCCACCGACGGTTCGTGGTGGGCGCTCTTCATGCAAGACTTCCACTCCATAGGCCGCACCGTATGCCTCATGCCCATGACATGGGAAGACGGCTGGCCGATGGTGGGCCTCAAGGGCAACCTCGGACGTGCGCCACGCACCTGGTTCAAGCCCGGCACGGCGATGGGCTACTACGGCATTGGCCAGCCTTCGGAGAAGCCACACGCGCCCTACGTGCGCAGCGACAATTTCGACGGCAAGACGCTTGGCCGCGTATGGCAGTGGAACCACAACCCCGATGACAAGATGTGGAGCCTGAAGGGCGGAAAACTGAGACTGACCGCCATGCCGGCAGAGCAGTTGATGTGGGCTCGCAACACGCTGACACAACGTGTCATCGGTCCGAAGAGCATCACCACCGTGGAACTCAGCGTGAAAGGGCTGAAGGACGGCGACGTGGCCGGACTTGGCAACATCAACGTGCCCTGTTCGTGGGTCGGCATCGTGAAAAATGGGAAAGCACTCACTCTGAGATGCTTCGAGCAACTGACCAACGACACCATCGACACAGAGGCGAGCCTGCCCGCCGGAAAGATATGGCTGCGCTGCATCGGCGACTACGACAACGACCAGGCGCAATATGCCTACTCCACCGACGGCGTGACATACAAGACCGTGGGGCGGATGATGCCATTGAGCTACCAGCTCATCACCTTCCAAGGTTCGCGACACGCCCTCTTCGCCTTCAACACGAAAGGCGTGAAAGGCGGTAGCGCGGAGTTCGACAACTTCACCGTGGAGGAGCCGATGGCCGACCGCTCCGGCAACATCCCCTTCGGCAAGACCTTCCGCATCATCAACATGGCCACCGGACGTCCCGCCGTCTGCGACCCGCACGGACTGCTCTACGACACCCATGCCAACGACCGCAGTGAGAGGACGCAGTTCCAACTCATCGACCGCGGGGCGGGCACGGTGTCGCTCAAGTGCGTGGATGGCCGTTACGTCAAAGTCTATGGCGACGGACTTCCCGGCGACGTTCGCTTCACCACCAACCCGAAAGAAGCCGAAGTCTTCGTATGGCAGGACTACCTCGACCATCAGTTCATGCTGCTCTCCATGCGCAACCACCGCTACATCGGCAAAAGTCCCACCACCGGCAGCCCCTACTCCATGGACTTCGCCGGCCCCGACCCGGCAAGGCGCAACGGCGCCGTGCTGAAATGGGAGGAATGAACATCATACATCAAAAATAACAAAGACATGAGAAAAGATTCTGCAAGCAAAAAGAAAACCACTTCTGCAGCAAGCCTGTTGAGAGCCGGCTTGCTGCACATGGTGCTCATCGCCACCGTGCTCATTGCCCCACAGAGCCTCCGGGCGGCACAAGACCAACAAGCCGCAAAGGATGTGGAAACGGTAGCCTTCGGGAAAGGCCAACTCTCCATCATCCACGTGGCAAGCAACGCCGTGCGCATCCGTTACACGGAGGGCGAGGTGAAAGACGAACTACCCGACTGGGCTTACGTGCGCCACGAGACCGTGAGCCGCAGCGACATCAAGGTGAAGGTGGACAAAAAGCGGAAGACCGTGACGGTGAAAGACAACAAGGGCAAGACGCTGTTCACCGCCACCCACCACGAGTTGCGCAACGGCGAGGCCACGATGGCCTTCACCTCTCCGAAAGATGAATGCCTGTATGGTCTGGGGCAGTTCCAGGACGGCTACAGCAACATCCGCGGCCTCTCACGCCGACTGACACAGGTGAACACCCAAATCAGCATCCCCATGCTCCTCTCAAGCAAAGGCTACGGCGTGTTGTGGAACAACTACGGCATGACGGAATACAACCCCTGCTCACAAAGCGTGAAACTGACGAAGCGAGCCGGAGCGGGAGCACGTGAGGAAGTGAACGTCACCTCCACGGAGGGCGGCAAGCGCGAGATGCGCGAGCACAACATCTTCGAGGGTGTCATCGACATCGCCGAAAGCGGCGACTACTCGCTGCTGCTCGACGTGGGGCAGAAGATGGCACGCCGCCACAACCTGAACATCGACGGGAAGACGGTGATGGACATGCAAAACGTGTGGCTGCCCCCCACCTCCTCCCGCATCGTACACTTGGAGGCCGGACGGCACCAACTGACGGCGGAACTCACCGGCGGCGACAAGCCGGTGCTCTTCTACGACAAGGTGGGCAGCGAGACGGTGTTCCGCTCCCCCGTCGCCACGGCGGTGGACTACACCGTGTTTGCCGGGAAGGCCGACGAGGTGATAGCCACCTACCGCCACCTCACCGGCGAGTGCCCGCTGATGCCCTCCTGGGCCTTGGGCTACATCCACTGCCGCGAGCGTTTCCACAGTTCCGATGAGATTCTTCGCGCCGCCAACCGTTTCCGGAGCGAGGGGATGCCGGTGAGCATGCTCGTGCAAGACTGGCAATACTGGGGCAAGTACGGATGGAACAGCATGCAATTCGACGAGGAGCACTACCCCGACCCGAAGGCGCTGACGGACAGCCTCCACGGCATGGGCATCCGTCTGATGCTCAGTGTATGGTCGAAGATAGACCGCAGGTCGGAGGTGGGCCGAATGATGGAAGCAGGAAACTATTACATCCCCGGGACGGACTGGATAGACTTCTTCAACAAGGCGGCGGCCGATGCTTACTGGGAGCAATTCAACAATCGTTTGGTGCCATTGGGCATCGATGCCTGGTGGCAGGACGCCACGGAGCCGGAGAACGACGACCTTGTAGGACGGCGCGTGAACAACGGACAGTGGGCCGGCGAGCAGGTGCGCAACGTCTATCCGCTCCTGGTGAACAAGACGGTGTATGAGGGACTCGTCAAGGCGGGCAAGACGCCGATGATTCTCACGCGCTGCGGCTTCACCGGCATCCAGCGTTACGGTTCCGCCTTGTGGAGCGGCGACGTGGGCAACGACTGGGAGACCCTTCGTCGCCAAATCACCGCCGGCTTGGGCATGCAGGCCGCCGGCATACCCTGGTGGACCTACGACGCCGGTGGCTTCTTCCGCCCCAACGACCAATACACCAACGCCGAATACATCGAGCGCATGCTGAGATGGATAGAACTCTCCGTTTATCTTCCCCTCATGCGCGTGCATGGGTATATGAGCAACACGGAGCCTTGGAACTACGGTGCTGAGGCGCAGGCCATCATCGCCGGATGCCTGAAGGAGCGCGAGGCCCTGCGTCCCTACATCGAGGAGTGTGCGCAACGCATCGCCACAGAGGGCTACACGCTGATGCGCCCGCTGGTGTTCGACTTCGCCGACGACCCCGAGGCCCTGAAGCAGAACTACGAGTTCATGTTCGGACCCAAACTGCTCGTCAGTCCCATCACCGAACCCGGGGTGACAGAATGGAAGACCTACCTCCCCAAGACCTCCGGCCATTGGGTGGAGCGTCACACCGGAAAACGCCATGAAGGTGGCCAGACTGTGACCACACCCGTGGACAAGTCCCGCATCCCCGTCTTTGAACTCATAAAAGATTAAAACATAAAGACTAAAAATCCATCAAATAACAGACAAATAAAGCGAATTATTCCGTATTTGGAATATTCGCTTTATTTTTTCAGCGAGCAGCGTTTTTTCTTCTTGTCCATCCTCCAACTATTCCAACCATTACAAAAAAACAACAATAGATGCAAACAACAAGACTGTCAAGAATACCACCATGACCGTTTCCAGCGGCAGCTACACCATGCTGAGTAGTGGTGGAAACATCAATCTTGATGCTGGCACGTATGTGGTAAGCGGCAAGCTCACCGTTTCTTCCATCACGTGCAAAGGCAAGGTGTAACTGATACTCTGCGACAATGCACTATTGACGGTGAACCACGGTATCAGGGTTAATAAAGAAAACAACAATGCCGCTCTATACATCTATAGCCAGTCCTATGGCTCATCGATGGGCAAGATCAAATCCAAAATTGACAACAATAGCGATTATTTTGGAGCAGCCATAGGCAGCAGTATGAAAAAAGACCAAGGCCGCATTGAAATACACGGTGGTCACATCTATGCCGAGGCAAGAGAAAAAGCATCGGAATTGGGAGAATCAGGAGGAGGTGCCGGCATCGGTAGCGGCCGTGACGCCAGTGGCGCCCCTGTCATCATCTATGGTGGCAACATCGAAGCCCGTGGCGGCGATTATGCCGCAGGCATCGGTAGTGGTTGCGAATACCTGTTCAATGATGGTAGAAATGGCGGCCAGCTCAACATCCAAGGTGGCCACGTGGAAGCATACGGTGGCATTGACGGGGCCGGCATCGGCGGTGGCGAAGACGCTGACGGCGGCATCATCGAGATCAGCGGCGGCTACGTCTATGCCGAGGGCAAAGACTATGGCGCCGGCATCGGCGGCGGTGAGGCCGGCGATGGGGGCGATGTGAATGGCGACGGCACGGTTTCCGTGGCCGACGTGACGTTACTCGTCAACATCATCATCGGCAATGAAGATGAGACCAGCATCCAAAACGCCGACATCAATGGTGACGGGACCATCTCTATTGCCGATGTCACGGCATTGACAGACATCATTCTCAATGAAAGCATCAACATCATGAACGTAGTGGTGTATGGCGCGGAGGGAATAAGGTTTGAGTAAGCCTCACCCCCGGCCC
Organism: uncultured Prevotellaceae bacterium; assembly: GCA_902792855.1. GTDB lineage: Bacteria > Bacteroidota > Bacteroidia > Bacteroidales > Bacteroidaceae > Prevotella. The sequence goes on along the minus strand of CADBBP010000111.1, from coordinate 6,013 downwards.
CTCTCCGAGGGGAGAGGGGAGTGGTATGTTCGCGAAATCATCTGGTAGAGATGGTATTTATATCGTGGACATAGAATTCATGTGGAAGTGTTTGAGGACTTCATAAGTATCTGTAACACAGATGGAAACAGATATACTCCAAAGTTGAAAGGAACAAAAAAGTGCAATCTGACATTTGCCGATTTTGGTGTCAAAACAAGCAGTTTTTCCATCATAAAAACCAGACAAGATTTAACAATCCGTTAAGATAATTTAACCTATAATTTTTAGCCATTTTGAGGTTTTGACAACTTTGGTGAGCAAAGACAAGACGTTTTGCCAATCAAGAGAGAGAAGATAAAGCATCAAAATTGGGTGTATTTGTACCGACCTTGTACCTCAGTTGCGCTAAGTAACTGTTTGACAAGGTTGGTTAATAATTCAAATATCAACTTTGGCTGTTTCTGAGAACATTGTATGGGGAAAGTGCTAAAATACTTACAAATTCACGTTAAACTCTACAAATCTTATCGGTAATTGAAAAAAAGTTGTACCTTTGCGGCGTGAACACCGCTAAAGCGAAAAAAACAGGAGACGTGGAACAAGCAATGTTCTCCTTTCGCAATATCGGCTTAACTTAGAATTATCAAATAGAGTAATATATACAACTATGGCCACAGCAGACACCATTGTTACCGCTTTCTCGCTCTCAAATGACAGCATTCGCCTGACCAACCGCATCACTGACGAATATAAAGATTGGCGTTGGTCGTTTACCTTTGACCCATGGGGCAGATAATCGACAAAGAATCAAAAGCTATAGTACAAAAATGAGAACAACAAACAAGCTAATCCTCAGCACACTGATGCTGACAATCATCGCCCTGCAGGGAGCATGGGCACAGGACACCGCCATGACCGAGGACGCCCTGCGCTCGTTAGTGAATACTGACCAACAACGCGTGAAGCTCGGCACCAACATCACGCTGACCAATGGCCGTCTGGACATCAACGGCACGACCGTCACCCTCGACCTCAACGGCCACACGCTGAGCCGCTCCATGACGGCTGCCAACGAGAACGGGCAGGTCATTTTTCTGAAGAACAACGGCAAGCTCACCATCACCGACGGCGGCACGGACGGAACGATTACCGGCGGCTGGTCGTTCCAGGGCGCAGGCATCTATGTGTCTGAGGGCTGCGAACTGACCATCAGCGGCGGCACCATCACCGGCAACCGCGCCGACCAGATTGCAGGAGGCGGCTACGGCTTCGGCGGCGGCATCGAGAACCACGGGACGATGACCATCACGGGCGGCACCATCACTGGCAACACCGCCGGACAATTCGGCGGCGGCATCCACAACGAAGGCACGCTGACCATGTCCGTTGGCACCATCGCCGACAACACCGCTGGAACCTATGGCGGCGCAATATACAGCAACAGCACGGTGAGCATCAGCGGCGCCACCCTCAGCGGCAACACTGCCCAGACGGGCGGCGGAGCCATCTGCACCGAAGGCACGCTCACCCTCGACGGCGTCACCATCAGCGGCAACAACGCCCAGAATGGCGGCGGCATCTATCTGTTCGGCACGGGCACGGTGCAACTGCAGGGCGCATGTTCCATCACTGGCAACACCGCAAGTATCTACGGCAAAGACGTCTATCAGAACCTGGGAACAACACTCAACATTCAGGACAAGCCTGTGGTGGGCGACCTCTACCTGACGGAATATAGCTTCGTCACACTCACGGCGGCCCTCACCACCGGCGCCAGCATCGGCCTGAATGCCCAGAAAGTGGACCAGACACACCTCACCCTGAACTACCCCAACTACCATGCAGGAACGGATCCCCAATCTTTCTTTACCTCGAACAACCCTGCCTACGTCATTAGCCTCCGTCCCGCTGGCGTGGAAGGAGCCAACGAGGTGGCATACGGCATAAGTTATATTGAACGGGCGTGGGACGCCACGGAGAAGCGGGTGACGGAGACCACCAAAGCTTGCAGCTGCTACACCCCCATCAACGGCAACGACACCAGCGACGGAGGCTGGCTGGGACTGTACAACGGCTGGTATGTGGTGACGGGCAACTCCAACTACAAGGTGCTCAACGTCCTGGGCGACGATGTCCACCTCATCCTCCCCGACGGGGTGACGCTCACCGTGACGGGCGGCGTGAAGCTGGAAGAAAACCATAAACTCAGCATTTACGGACAGTCTGGCAACGCCTCGGGCACACTCATCGCCACCAACAGCTACGAAAACGGTGCAGGCATCGGAGGCGGCGGCGAGGGATTGAAAGCCGGAGCACTCGTCGTGCATGGCGGCATCATCCAAGCTAAGGGCAATCTTGAAGGGGCCGGCATCGGTGGCGGATATGAGGCTGGGTTTGGCATGACATCCCTCAGCGGTCTCACCGTCTATGGCGGCAGCGTCACCGCAGAAGGTGACAAAATAACTGTGAAGACTTTGCTGGCTATGTCACGATTTATGGCGGCACGGTGACAGCCACCGGAGGCGGTTCCATACAGGCCCAAGAGCAAGCCGACGGCAGCTGGAGTGGAGCCGGCATCGGCGGTGGCGACAGCAGCCAGGGTGCCATCGTCCACATCTATGGCGGCACCGTCACTGCCACATCAGGCGGCGTTAGCGATAATTACAGGCGTGCTGCCGGCATCGGCGGCGGTTTTAGATCTTCCGGAGAACAAACCTACATTCATGGCGGCATCGTCACAGCCATATCCACATATGGTGCAGGCATCGGTGGCGGCTATGGCGATGATGCTCATGGAGGATATATTACCATCGAGGGGGGAACGGTGAACGCTACTTCCAGCTTCGGTGCAGGAATAGGAACCGGCTGTGAAAGCGAATGGGCCAACATTATAATCACTGGCGGCAACGTGTCGGCCACGAGTACGGAAGGTGCCGGCATTGGCGGAGGCAGAAGCGCAGATGCCACCGCACAAATCAGCATCAGCGGTGGTACCGTCGTTGCCACGGGCACAACAGCCATTGGTAGTGGCGGTTCACGCGAAGGCGAACTTTTAAGTTTCAAAGGCACTATCAACATCAGCGGCGGCAAAGTGTATGCCACGGGCAATAATGACAGGCGTCCCAAAGAATGCCGTGCCCTCGGAGGTGCTAACTTAGATGTATGCGCTGCCAACACCACGCTGCCCGACGACTTCATGGTCAAGGCCGGAGACTCGGCCGATGCAGCTGAGCTATTCACTGCCAATCTGCGGCTTACGGCCTGCCTAACCAAATATTATGCAGCCATAGAGCCTTGCACACACAGCGGCGCCGGCATAATTATCGACGACGGCACCACGCATCATACCACCTGCACTTATTGTCTGACCGGTGAGGCCGACCTTACAGAAACCCACACCTTCAACAGCGACGGAGAGTGCAAATGCGGCCTGTTGGGCCTCAACGACGCGGCCGACAATGCAGCCATCCTCGCAAAATGGAATGTGTGGGCTAGGCCCGTGGCCCTCAGCGGTCGCACCCTCTACAAGGACGGCTCATGGAACACGCTGTGCCTGCCCTTCGCTGTCAATGACTTCACGGGTACACCGCTCGAAGGGGCTACGGTGAAGACACTGGAGAGCGCATCATTCGACAATGGCACGCTGACGCTAAACTTCAGCGAGAACAGCCTGACCAGCATCGAAGCCGGCAAACCCTACATCGTCAAGTGGACGAAGGAGGCGGGCTATGTGGATGACGACGCACACAACATCGTCAACCCCATGTTCAACGAGGTGACCATCAGCAACACTACTGCCGACGTAACAACCGACGAGGTGATCTTCCGCAGCATCTTCTCGCCCTACACCGTCAGCGGCGAGAACCGCTCGCTGCTCTACCTCGGCGCCGACAACACGCTCTACTATCCCAGCGATGCCATGACCATCGGTGCCTTCCGCGCCTACTTCGAACTGGGCGACGGCATCACAGCAGGCGACCTGGCCAACGGAATCCGCGCCTTCTCGCTGAACTTTGGTGAGGGCGAGGGCGAGACCACGGGAATCATTCCGGTTGATGGTTCGGGATTCACGGTTCATGGTGCCGATGCATGGTACTCGCTCGACGGTCGCAAACTCGACGGCAAGCCCTCGCATGTAGGCGTGTATATCAATAATGGACGCAAGGTTGTGATTAAGTGAGAGAAGAACTGAGCCCAGTTCGAGTTTTTCCGAACGGGAACGAGTTCGAGTGAAGCTCAAGGTCGTAATCAAGTAAGGAAATATAAAACGTGAATATATGAAGCCCGCCATGATGGTGGCGAAATTACAGCACAGTGGCATCATCTGCGCCAGCGATGTAAGAAATGTCAACAGCAACGCCGACATCGACTACGGTGGTGGCGGCAGCGGTCCGGCCCGTGCCCGCAGTCACAGCGGCACAGACTGGGACGACGAATGGTAATAATGAAGTCGTGTCTCTCCATCTGCTTGCAACCGCAAGCGATGGGGAGGCTTTTGTAAACACCATGACAAAAAGCTGCGGCATCGCGTGGCAGTTCTTATTTTGCCAGTCGCCTTCGTCTCTGTTCCCAAAGCCTTTGTATCTCTTCCTGATGTTCCGCTTCATCGGTATAAAGGTATTCGATAAGGTCTGCCTTGTCAGCCCATTCCTTGTTTTGCCTTGCAAATTCGCGCAGCATCACATACTTCTATCGGCTTTCTGAGCCGTGGTTTTGTGGGACGCAAAACCTATACTTGCTCCCCCAAACACCTTAAAAACACCCTTCGGGTACTGGCTGCTTTTTGCTGGCAGCACTGTAAAGTGTCTGAAAGGCTGTTCGCCTGTGGAACTGGGTATAAGCTTGCGTCCCGTTATGATACTAATGGTTTGCGGATTGCACATCGACCGACTTTTTAAGGGATGATGGCTTGTGCCGTTTCTTCTCACGCATTTGCTCCAGATGGGCATCAAACTCTGCCTGTTCCTGCTCTGAGAGCGTATAAGGCTTGTCGTATGCCCCTCCGCTCTGTATCCACTCAATGAGTTCCTTCTTGAAGAAGTAGAGCTTGTTGCCACGCTTGCGGTATGGGATGCGTCGCTCAGAGGTGAGGGAATACATCGTGGAGCGTTTCTTGCCAATGAACTGACAGGCCTCGTCCATCGTCATCATCTGGTCGTCATCCTGTGTCGGGGATGAACCGTCCGCTTCCTTTTTTTCGTCAAGGCGGCTAATCACATAGTCCACCTTGGTCAGGAGTTCGCCGACTGCCTTGGGCAGCTGGTCGAACGAGAGATTGCTTGTTACGAAGTGTTTCTTTGTCTGTAGTGGCACTTTCACTGGCATCATCCTTCAATGAAATGCGCTCGGATGCGTCACGTTTCAGTTCGTTGACCACCTCTGCATACACCTGTGTTGTGGCAAGGTTGCTGTGGGTAAGCAGCTTGCTCACGGTGTAGATGTCTGTGCCACCAGCTAACTGCAAGGTGGCGAAGGTATGACGGAAGCAATGGAAGGTGATATGCTTGGTGATGCCAGCTGCCTTTATCCAGTCTTTGAGGTGGGCGGCAACCAGGTTCGGTGTAAGTTTCTTGAACACCTGACCCTCTCCACGCTCACCGCACAGGGCAAGTGCTTCTTCGCTGATGGGCAGGATGGCATCGGTCTTTGTCTTCTTGGTGGTGATGTCGAGCACCCAGCCGCCATCGCCCGACTTCTTGATGTTCTCCCACTGGAGCAGGATGCAGTCAGACAAGCGCAGACCCGTAAGGCAGGAGAACAGTCCGGCACGGCGTAGTACGTCACTCTTGCACTCGGCCTTGGACAGTGCAACAAGTTCCTCCTTGGTCAGGTACTGCCGCTTGTTGCCGTGTCCCTTAGCTTTGACAAGTTTCTTAGCTATGTTCTCCTTGATGTGTCCGTCATCGTATGCCATGCGAAGGGCGGCTTTCAGCTTTACGAGGTGGTTGTTGGCGGTGGTGGGCATCATCGGCTTGCCGTTATGATAGCACTCTGCCGACAAAAGATAATCAACAAACTTCTGGCAATACGC
>CADBBP010000110.1 GCA_902792855.1 uncultured Prevotellaceae bacterium | reverse complement strand
CTACATCAAATTCAAAACCTTCTGGTGCTACAATGTAGCATGGCGCAGTGTCTTTTCCTACATTTGTAAATGCATTTGGTGCAGCCTTGGATATGGTTTCTGATATCGTGACCCCTGTTAATGAAGTGCAATTGCGAACCATGTATTCTGAAGAAACTACATTTGTCATGTCAAATTGGGCAAGACTAATTGATGAAATATCAGAACATCCATCAAACATATAGTCCATATTGGTTGTTTGGGCAGTGTTGAATTTGCTCAAATTAATCAGTGTCAGTAATTTGCAATTCTGGAACATATACCCCATGTTCGTAACGCTTGTGGTATTCAAATGGCCAATATTGTTTATCGTGGCCAACTTGGTCATTCCCTCAAACCACTTGTAAGTAGAAGTCGGTTTTGCATTTTCAAAAGAAGCGTCGAATGAGACTTCTGTAATGGAGGCCTTATTTTCATTCCATCCCGGTATTTCATTACCTGAATTCAATGTATATTTGGTACCAGTCCTCGACCATGGAGATGCGTCATGGAAGAAAGACAATTTTGAGCCATTGAGAATGGCATAACTCATTTTATTGTCTTTTAAGAAAAAGCAACCTGACTTCCATTTGAAATAGAACCCTGTTATATCTACATCAAATTCAAAACCTTCTGGTGCTACCTACATCAAATTCAAAACCTTCTGGTGCTACAATGTAGCATGGCGCAGTGTCTTTTCCTACATTTGTAAATGCATTTGGTGCAGCCTTGGATATGGTTTGTGATATTGTGACACTTGTTAATGAAGTGCAATTGCGGGCAATATAGTTAGAGGAACTTACATTCGTCATGTCAAATGTTGCAAAACTAATAGAGGTAAGACCAGAGCATCCATCAAACATATAGTTCATATTGGTTACATTGGCAGTGTTGAATCTGCTCAAATTAATCGATTTCAGCAACTTGCAGTTTTGGAACATATACCCCATGTTCGTTACGCTTGCGGTATTCAAATGGCCAATATTGTTTATTGTGGCCAATTTGGTCATTCCTTCAAACCACTTGTAAGTTGAAGTAGGTTTTGCATTTTCAAAAGAAGCATCAAATGACACTTCTACTATGGTGGCTTTGCTGCCATTCCATTCCGGTGATTTCGCACCTGTGTTTAATGTGTACTTGGTGCCACTCCTCGACCATGGCGATGCGTCATGGAAGAAAGACAATTTAGAATCATTGAGAATGGCATAACTCATTTTGTTGCCTTTTAGGAAGAAGTACCCCGACTTCCATTTGAAATAAAAACCTGTTGTGTCATCCTCAAAATTGAAACCTGATGGTGCTGTGATGACACATGGGGCAGATGTGGTTCCTACACCTGAAAATGCATTAGAACTTGCTTTGTGCATACTTGACGAAATCGACACACTTTTCAGTGATGTACATCCATCCAGCATGTAACTGGAGGAAGTAACCTTTGACATGTTGAATTTACTTAAGTCAATAGATGCAAGTTTTGAACATCCACTAAACATATAACTCATATCGGTTACAGAAGCAGTATTGATTTGACTCAAATTTATCGACTTCAATGACTGGCAATATTGGAACATACTCCCCATGTCCGTAACATTTGAAGTGTCAAAACTACTTAAGTTCGCGGAAACAAGATTTGAACATCCGCTGAACATATGGTTCATATCAGTTACTTTGGCTGTATTGAATTGGCTCAAATTTATGGATGTCAATGATTGGCAGTTGTAAAACATACTGCTCATGTCCGTGACATTTGATGTGTTCAAATAGCCGATATTAGTGATTTCAGACAAGTTTGCCATATTATAAAACCATTGTCTTGTGGAGGTGGGACGTGCATTGGCAAAAGATGAATCAAAAACAACAAGCGTGATGGTTGACCTATCTTTGAAATCATACATAAAACTATTTAAATCGTAGAAAGTCCCTGAGCGTAAATACTTTTTATTATCGCAGTAAAAGGACAGCGTTTTCTTGTCAGGCGACAATACTATGTATGGGTCTGTTTTAGTTGGTTGGATACCGATAATAGCTTCTTTATGAAAATTATAATCACGATTAGTATATGGATTTAATGCAGACATGGCAAACCAACTGTCACGCCAGCCACCCCATCCCCAATTGATGTGATACTTGTCATTACTGGCATCATAGCCATCACAGATAAAGATATGCTCGTCAGATTTGTCGCTTTTGGAACCACTCATGATTACAGGACAGCCAGCGGCAAGCTCATCATAAACCATGTCATTCCAATCTGTTCCCGTTTTCTCGTCATTGGAAATGCAGGTTATGCCGGAATTATAGTAGAAATTGTCCTTTAGTGAATAGCAAATGTAACTCATGGAACAGGTGGACAAGTTTTGTGTATAGTCCATTTGTACAGATTGACCACAATAACGCATTAATTGCGCCACGGCATTTATGTTAGTAGTTGAAGTTGGTTCGTCATCTATCATGTCATCCCATTTGAAGGAACTTAAATTCCCTAAGGCAGGAACGTTGTAACCCTTTGTTATAGTAGTATATGCTCCAAGTGCTTGGCAACCATATCTGAAGGCATTTTTAGTAACAGCCCAATAATATAAAATCTGGGCCATGGCAGTGGCTCCACATCCTGTACGGCATTTATCTCCGGCAAATTCGCATTGATTATTGAAAGGAGAGTCTTGGTTCCATTTTGATTTTAGCATGACGGCAATAGTTGATTTTTCATTTGAAGGAGCATTTGATTTGGCTTTTTCAAAATCAGATGCTGTCAAACCCTGCTCACGCGCCCAAGATATTTCTTCTACATAGCCGTCAATCCATGCCTTTGCATTTGATGGGATGGAGTCAAGGTTGAAATCTCCTGATTCGCCATACGCCAAAATGGGTTCTGTGCAATCATCTCCTGACGCTAAAATATAACCACCGCCCACAAGGTTGAAAACATACAAGGCCGGTTCTTCCGAAGAAATCCTTCTTGCTTTTTTTGCGCTTTTTTCATAAGCACTTGTTTTTTTGATGGCATACTCTCCCTTCACTCGTTTCATATTCCTTGAATTTAGGAATGTTAATGCGTTGCTACGGGCTTTTTCCAAAGAAATGGGTGTTGCATGGCCTTGCAAACAAATCAACAAAGTTACTGTGGCTAAAATAAATTTGAGGAAATGATTTCTTTTCATAAGTTTTAGTTTTTTAGGGATGGTTTTCGCTACAAAGTTAGTAATAAATATCCACATGTGCAAGCGACCGCCTCGTTTTTTCTCGCTATGGACTGAGAAACAAGTGTGACATATCAGAAACAAATGTGAGGCATGGTTAATAGGTGATTATGCCGGAAATGTATTACCTTTGCAACTGAATAGGAAATCGAATACATACAATAATGAAAAGAACACCCATCATCATGGCGTTAATGGCTCTGTCGTCTCTTGTCATGACTGTGACAATGGCACAGACGAGAGCGACGAAAGAGCACAAGACACTCATCAAACAGCATTGTTACGCCGACTATAAACAGATGTACAAACAACCGGAGGGTGGGGCGCTCATCTACCCATACATCACGCCCGGAAGCCATCAATACGCCCGTGTGCTATGGGATTGGGACTCCTGGCTATCTGACGTGGCGCTGCGACAGATTCTTGCTGATACGGGAACGGATGCAGACCGCCGGGAAGCACTTGCCTATGAACAAGGTTGCGTGTTGAACTACCTTGCATACACTTCCCTTGAAGATGGTTACATGCCGATGGTGGTGGATGCAGAGAGCGACCCTGCAAAGATGAAGCCGAAGGACATCTACTCGACCAACATGCATAAGCCCGTCATCGCCCAGCATGCCGCCTTCATCACCCAACAAGGTGGAGGCGACGCCACTTGGCTGAGAGAGGGGTTCCCACGCATTCAGGCTTTCATCCAAAACTACCAGGAGCATCACCGCCACAAGGACACCGGCCTATTCTATTGGCAGGATGACCTCGCCATAGGTGTGGATAACGACCCTTCGACATTCTTCCGACCCAAAGGGAGCTCTGCAAGCATCTATTTGAATTGCTTGATGTTCAAAGAACTGCGGGCGATGGCGTACTTGGCCCGACAACTTGGCCTCAGCGATGAAGTCAACCGCTATGAGAATGACGCCCGGCAACTCAAGACAGCCGTGCAACAATACTGCTGGGATGAAAAGGACGGCATGTACTACTCGGTGGACCTTCATCTCCTGCCCTATACGGGTGAGCCGCAAATTATTTTCGGGAAGCCGTTCGTGCTGCATGAGGGCGCACCACGCAACTATCCCTGCCTCATCCAGCGCATAGGTTGCTGGTCGGGGTTCATGGCAATGTGGGCGGGCATTGCCACCCAAGAACAAGCCCGGCGGATGGTCACGGAGAACCTGATTGATGAAAGCACTTTCTGGGCTCCCTACGGAGTGCGTACCCTCTCACGAAAGGAGAAGATGTACAACCTGCGTGCCACCCACAATCCAAGCAACTGGCAGGGACCCATCTGGGGCATCTCAAATTACATGGTTTTCCGTGGCCTGGCCGACTATGGCTTCAAGAAAGAGGCCAGGCAAATGGCAGAGAAGACCATCACGCTCTTTGGTGAAGACCTACGCAAGGAAGGTGCCCTTCACGAATATTACAACCCGGAGAATGGAGACCCTATCATGAACAAAGGTTTCCAGAATTGGAATTACCTTGTCCTGAACATGCTCGCTTGGTTGGAAAAAAGACCTGTCATCCGTGAGTTCTGACATGGTTATTGGTTTGTCTTGGCTAATTCAGCAGCGGTGCGGGCGGCCAGGCGGGCGTTGTTGAGCACCAACTGGATGTTGCTGTCCAGGCTGTCGCCACCGGTGAGTTCCTTGACCTTGTCTAATAGGAACGGCGTTGTCTCCTTGCCACGGATGCCTAAGCGGTTGGCCTCGTCGATGGCCTCGTCGATGGCACGATTGATGACATCTGCCGGCATGGAGTATTCCTCCGGGATGGGGTTGGTGACAAGCATGCCGCCCTTCATCCCCAGTTCAAGTTTGGTGCGGAAGACGGCGGCAAGTTCCTCCGGGGTGTCGATGCGGTAGTCCACCTTGAACCCGCTGTGGCGTGTGTAGAAGGCCGGCAACTCTTCTGTTCCGTAGCCGATGACGGGCACGCCTTTCGTCTCGAGGTATTCCAGTGTCAGTCCCAGGTCGAGAATGGACTTGGCACCGGCACAGATGACCATCACGGGCGTTGTGGCAAGTTCCTCAAGGTCGGCGCTGATGTCCATCGTTTTCTCGGCACCACGGTGCACACCGCCGATGCCACCGGTGGCAAACACGCGGATGCCCGCCATCGCTGCGATGATCATGGTCGTTGTCACGGTGGTGGCACCATCCTCGCCGCGGGCGATGAGCACGGGCAAGTCGCGGCGTGATGCCTTGGTCACCGCCAGTCCCTTGTGTCCCAAATACTCGATTTCATCGGGAGTGCAGCCAGCCTTCAATTTGCCGCCGATGATGGCGATGGTTGCGGGCACGGCACCGCCCTCGCGGATGGTCTGCTCCACTTTCAGTGCCGTCTCCACATTCTGTGGATAAGGCATGCCGTGAGAGATGATCGTGGACTCAAGAGCCACTACAGGACGATTCTCGTCGAGTGCTTTCTGCACTTCGGGTGATATGGAAAGATATTTGTTCATATTGATAGTTTTTACTCAATGCTCTTCGCATCTACAATACTTGCTGACATCGGGATTGACGGTCTGTGGGGAGAGCAAGGTGGCATGGGCGGCTCTCATTCCCGTCAGGGTACATTCGGGAAACGCCGTTCCGCATAGTTGGGCATGCGCCACGCCTGCAATGAAGGCATCGCCCGCCCCGGTGGTGTTGACCACCTCCGTGGGGATGGCTTTGTAATGCTCATGGCGGGTGCCGTCACTGCAATACACCCCTTCGCTTCCCGAAGTGATATAGACTTGGCTGACCCCCATTCCTATAAGGCAGTCGGAGGAAGACTGGACCGTGTCGCACTGGGTTACTGCCAAAGCCTCTTGCTTGTTGAGTTTCAAGACATTCAGTCGATGGGTATGACTCTGGCGCAGTGCCTTGGTGACACGTATAGCCTTGGTGGTGCTCACGGCATCCACCATCAATGGCGCCATGCAGTTGTCGATGAGGTATTGCAGCGCCTCGGTGGAGATGTTGGTGTCGGCGATGACAAGGGCAGAGTTGTTGATGGCGTCGATACGGGCATTCAGAAATTCAGGTGTGATGGATGCGAAAATGTCGGTGTCTGCCACGGCAGCAATCATCTCTCCCGCTTGGTTGTTGATGCACAGGTACATGCCAGTTCGCATCTCCTTGCTGCGTTCGCTCATCGTCAGGTCCAGGCCTATTGCCTGACACTCACGCCAGCACATGTCGCCAAAAGTCTCCTCGCCGAAGATACTGACCAGTCTCACCTCATGCCCCATCAGCAAAAGGTTGTGGGCGATGTTTCGGGCTACGCCTCCACACCCCAGCGTCACTTGTCCCGGCACAGAGTCGGCGGGAACGAATGGTGCGGTCAATCCCGCAGCAATGTCGATGTTCGTCCCTCCAATCACCGTCACATATCTGCCCATTTTTTTTCTATTTTTTTAACACTTGTTCCGCTTGTCGAATGCTTGAAACCTGCATTTTGTATGCAAAGATAATCATTTTTTTCCTTTCGTTTGCGTATTGCAAGGCATTTTTTCAGTATCCCTGGCAAACATAAAACGACAGATGACTCTGAAATAATGTAGTATGCCTAAGAATAATTTGCCAAATAATTGCTATCTTTGCATACCGGTTTAGGTTTAACCGATATTTGAAAGTATGAAAATCAATGCACTTTTTGTGTGATTTCGGTTACAAGACAAAGAACGATATCATGATGAGCAATTTCAGACCCATGCGCCGACAAAGGCAGCAACTCTCCATGGAGGAGAGCATCAGCATTCTTCAACGTGCCACCTCTGGCACGCTCGCACTGCTGGGAGACAACGATTATCCGTATGCAGTACCTCTCAGTTTTGTCTATCACGATGGCAGTCTCTATTTCCATAGTGCCGTCACAGGCCATAAGGTGGATGCCATCCGTAGGCACGACAAGGCATCCTTTTGCGTGATTGACCAGGACGAGGTGCACGGTGAACGGTACACCACTTTCTTCCGTAGTGTCATCGCTTTCGGGCATGTCAGCATCATTGAAGATGCAGAAGAGAAGATAGCCACAGCAAGATTGCTTGGCAACCGATACAACCCCAATCAGGACGAGGCATTGGAGAAGGAATTGGAGAATGCCCTCCACCGCATGGTGATGCTTCGGATGAAGATAGAGCATCTGACAGGCAAGGAGGCCATTGAATTGGCAAGGAAAAACAGTTGATATGATTTTTCACGCCGCCGTAGCGGTTCAAGAAATATTTCTCAACATTTCATACAAGGATTGGGTATTTGTTGCATTATAAGAAAAAAAGGACTATCTTTGCAAGCGATATGTTTATTAGCAGATACAAAGACTTGAGAAAGTACGGGTTGATATTTGCATGTATGATGGCTGTGTCGCAGCATGTTGGTGCCCAGGAGTATTTTTCCTCTGCTTCGGATTTTGCCCGCTTGTACGTGGGGGCGGTGGAGGATCAATACCAAAAGACGTTGTGGCACGACATACCCTATTACAATGGCAATACCAATTTGTATAAGGGCCGCATCAGTTATTCTGGTGTGGTTTATGACGATGTGCAACTGCGTTTCGACCAGTTCAAGCAATGCGTTGTTGTGCTTCCTCCCGGGGAAAAAGTGATGTGTGTGCCTGACCAGGGACTCATCGACTGGTTTGAGATGGATGGCCACAGGTATGTGCATGCCCCGGAGGATGGCTCACGCTATGCGGCCCTGCTTTGTGATGGACGCTCCAATGGTGTTCGTCTATATCATAGTGTATGGAAGGTGGATGGCGGTGACAAGACTTTTGAAAGAAAGAAATATCAGAAAACCCTTTATACCAAAGAGCTTTACACCCTTGTGACCCCAGATGGCGAAATGCACCCTGTGAAGCGAGCTTCTGATGTGGCAAAGCTTTTTCCAGAACAAAGCAGGCAGATAAGACAATTTGTAAAGAAGAACCATCTTGCATTCACCAAGGAAGAGCGTGAGAATAGCCTTGTGAAAGTAACAGAGAGTGTTGTTGCCACTGCTGGTGTGCCGGAAAGGCAGCAGACAAGCGACACCCGCCCGGAAATGGCAGTAAGAAGTCATTCTGACCTGCCGACAGCCTCGGAGACATCGATTGATGACACGACGTTGGTTCGCGGTATTCCCGTTCTTGATAACGATTCTATCGCCATTGCCGTTGCCGCTACAAGGACCAAGGTCTATGTGGTGCCGGGAGTGAAGAAAGCAAGGGCGAGCATTGCCGATGACCAAGAACTTGCCGAAATTGTGGTTGTAGGTGGTCGCCAGTCGGCTGTGAACAACATGATGGTCAGTTCCGAGAAGTTCAAGCCCCAGATGCTGAAGAACATCCCTTCAGCCTTTGGAGAGTCGGACATCTTGAAAATCGTGCTCACCATGCCAGGTGTGACCACCGTGGGAGAGGCTTCAAGTGGATATAATGTACGCGGAGGTGCGACAGACCAGAACCTCATCCTTTTGGATGGCGGTACGGTGTATAATCCATCACATCTGTTCGGGCTGTTCACATCGTTCAATTCAGATGCGGTAGAGGATGTGGAACTGTTCAAGGCAAGTATTCCCGTGGAATATGGAGGCAGGATAAGCAGTGTGCTGAAAGTGACCTCCAAGGAGGCCAACATGCAGAAACTTACGGGTTCGGCAAGCATTGGTGCGCTTACCAGCAAGGCGAATGTCGAGATACCGATTGTCAAGGAACATGTGTCGCTGCTGTTGAATGGTCGTACCACTTACAGCGATTGGATTCTCAAGCAGTTGCCAGAGGAAAGCGGCTATAAAAACGGAAAGGCCAACTTCCAAGACCTTGGTGGCGTACTGACATGGAAACTCAATAGCATGCACCGCCTCAAGGTGTTCGGGTATTGGAGCAATGACAGGTTCTCGTTCAGTTCGCAGGATAAATATGGCTATCAAAACCGTAACTTCTCTGCAGAGTGGCGCTCCATCCTGAACGAGAGGATGACCGCCACGCTTTCCGCCGGAATGGACCACTACGACTATTTCAACGAGGACAGGAGCACCCCCACCATGGCAGGCCGGTTGAGTTTTGGCATCGACCAGTTGTGGGGCAAGCTGCATATTCGTCAGCGACTGTCTGAAAAGCAGGTCCTCTCTTACGGCCTTTCCATGCAGCACTACAATGTGCAGGCTGGCAAGTATAAGCCTGTGGGTGAGGAGTCGTGCATAACAACTGACCAACTACAGAAAGAAAAGGCTTTGGAGAGTGCCGCATACATAGACTACGAGCGTTCGCTCACCAAAAAGCTTTCGGTTTCTGCCGGCTTGCGTTATTCCATGTTCAATGCGCTTGGTCCCCGTGACGTGAACCATTATAGTGATGGTGAACTACCATCAGAGGGCACCTTGCTGGAGACACGCCATGAGACAGGTGTCATCAAGACCTACCATGCTCCCGAACTGCGCCTGTCCACCCGCTATGCCCTGCAGGAAAACCTGTCCTTGAAGGCTGGTTTCAACACGATGCACCAGTATATCCATAAAGTGTCGAACACCTCCATCATGTCGCCCACCGATATCTGGAAACTTTCCGACCTTAACATCAAACCCCAGAATGGTTGGCAGGTGGCCGCTGGCATCTATCACGAGACAGCCGGCAAAAAATACGAGTTCTCGGCAGAGATATACTACAAGCATGTCAGCGACTACCTCAATTATCGCAATTCCGCCGTCTTGCTGATGAACCACCACCTTGAGACCGACGTCATCCCTACCAAGGCGCAGGCATACGGCATAGAGCTTCAGGCGAAGAAACCTTTTGGAAAGATGAACGGATGGGTGAGCTACACCTTCTCACGCTCCTTGCTCCGACAGGACGACAAGCGGGTGGCTATGCCCCTGAACGACGGGGACTGGTATTCTTCGGAATATGACAGACCCCATGAGGTGAAGGCAGTGCTCAACTACAAGTTCACCGAGAGATACAGTTTCTCCAGCAACTTCAACTATGCCACTGGTCGCCCGACGACGTTGCCGGCCGGCAAATATTTCGACTCGCATGTCTGGAGATACATGCCATATTATACGGAACGCAACACCTACCGCATTCCTGACTACATGCGTTTGGACCTTGCATTCAACATCGAGCCTACCCATAAGTTGACAAGTTTTCTTCACACGTCGTTCTCCATAGGTGTATATAATGCCCTGGCACGCAAAAACGCCTATAATGTATATTATGTCACCGAAGAGGAGGAAATAAAAGGGTACAAACTGTCTGTGTTTGGCACTGCCATTCCTTATGTCTCACTTAACATACGATTCAATTAAGACATGATGAAACTGAAATCGCTATATCCAGTGCTATGCCTGATGGTCGGCGTGTGCATGCTTTCGGGCTGTATTGAAGAATTTGAAGCAGACATTCCAGAAGAGAATACCGATTTGCTCGTAGTGGAAGGCACGATATGTTCTTACCAACATAATCAATTCATCCTGTCGTTTACGCAGTCCATCAACTCTTCCAGCAAGCCTCGAATGGCAAGGGGGGCGAAAGTCTCCGTACGCGGGAGCGACGGCTCTGTATTTGACACGCAGGAGACCGATGGAGGATACATCTGTTGGATTGGTGCCCTTGTTCCCGACGTGGAATATCATCTGCATATCGAGATAGATGGCGAGGTGTATGAATCCGAGCCTCAGAAACCTCTTCGCACCGAAGGGATAGCAGAGGCAATAGGGGTGCAGAACACTCCTGAAAGCAGTATCGACGTGCTTGTCACGCCTGACGCACCATTCGAACCGGGCAAGGTGAATTACTATTCGTGGACATACGAAGAGACATGGGAAGTGCATTCCGACTATACGACCCACATCTATTTCGACACAGAAAAAAAGATGGCGGTATTCAAGGCTGACCAGTTTCCCGAGCGTGGATGGAAGGATGCCACAGACTCGACCATCATGGTTGGCACCAGTTCAAGTTACGATGGACAGCACATCCAAAAACTCAAGATTTACGACATTGACCGTGGCAGTGAGCGTTTGTGGCACAGGTATAGTTGCCTGCTGCATCAACGGGCCATTTCAAAGGCTGAGTATGAGTATGAACTTGCACGAATCCAGGCAAGTTCGGAGATGGGTGGCTTGTTCACTCCGCTGCCGTCTGCCCTGCCTACCAACATTCGTTGTCTCACGTCGCACAAGCATGTGATTGGTTTTGTGGGATGCTCGTTGAATACGACAGACTACAGGCTTTTCCTCAACGCAAAGGATTTCTCCATCCACCGTACTCCAATAAAAGACGCCCGCACATGGTTTGATGACACCAGTTTGGCAGATTGCTTCCAGATGGTAGCCGAAGGTCTGTACCTGTGTGAATGGGAGGACAAACGGATGGAGCCTGGCGGCAAGTTGCGGACGGCATGGGCTCCCGAGCGCCTGCTTGATGTCAGATATAAAGGTGCATACATCATAAAGCCTGTTTTTTGGACATTGGATGAGGATGACAGTGAGCAACAATCTTAAGAATTGAAGATGAAGAGAAAAGTTATATCACTGACAGCTGCGATGGTGCTTGCCTTGGGCAGCTTTGCGGCGAACGTTGAGACCGACCGCACATGGTATCTTGCCGGTGAGGTGATGAAAGTAAGTGTGACAGCCGACAAGGCCTTGATTGCTTACGCGGAATTGTGTGATACGCATGGGTTGGTGGCTGGCGTTGTGATGGGGATGAAAGACGGGGAGGGAACCCATCTTCATAGCGGTTATTATGTGTTGTCGGCATACACTCGCGACGACGCCCAAGTGGCTCACCAACTTGTCGCAATTGTTAATCCTCTCCGCAAGAGCGGGGACGACGATATCAAATGGGTGGAAATCAAGCATCCCGACTCCTTGAGCTATTCGTCAACAAGTGATGGGCGAAGGGTAGGGGACGGCTGGCCGGAAGCAGGGGATGTCCCAACTGCCGACCTGGTGACAGAGAAGGATGTCGATGTACCTGAGGTGGAAGGCCACATCATCAAGGCCCGTGTGAAGAATGTCTATCAAGGGGAGACTTTCGATGCCAGCCAGATTTGCCCTTCCATCAGCATCATAGGCAAGCAGATACATTATTTTGAAGGAAAGATGGTCAACGACTCCACGGCCGTCTTCTATACTTATGGTGTCCATGGCAAATTGCCGTTGGTGCTGTCTGCCATATCATCTACAGGCGTGAGTCTGCCCATCGAGATGACAAGTCCGTTTGCCGCCTTGCTCCCGGGAAGACTTCCTCATCTCGTGTTTCATTACAAGCGGAGTGAGGTGGAAGCCCGCTCCATCGACATGCAACGCCATCAACTGGCCATTGCTCCTGCCAAGCGTGAAGCACGGTTGGGCGTTCAAACAGATGATGCGGCGGAAGAAGGTGAACTATTGGACTATGACGCAACAGCGTTTGGCACCCAACCCTATCTGACCTATGACCTTGATGAATACCGACAGTTTCTCTCCATCAGGGAGGTGCTCCTTGAATATGTGAAGTGCGTCAGTAGCAAGAAATTCAATGGCGTGCCACACCTGATTGTCCAAAGCAAGCAGTTCTTCGACGACAACTCGTGGCCAACGTTGGTGCTGATTGATGGCATGCCTGTCATCGACATTGAGCGGCTGCAGGACTATGATGCCCGCCGTATCCATTATATCAACATCTACGGTGGGCAATATACATTTGGCAATGGTTTATATAATGGAATACTGTCGTTTGTGACACGCTCTGGGCGGCTCACAAACTATCCAACCGAGCCAAACATGCAGTATGTGGTGTATGACTTTCCTGAATGAGAACACGAGAGGGAATGGGGAAAGAATGGGATAATTGATATATTTCTCCTAAAGAAATGTGAATTTCTTTAGGGGACAGGCTTGCAATTCCCGTTTTTTTATTTAATTTTGTCGCTGAAAAACGAATGTCTATGAAAAAATATCTTTTACTGCTTCTGGCTGCGACAACCAGCATGTGTGCGCTGGCCACCGAAAATCATTCATTGGAAGAAATACGCGACCAATGGACGTCGCGCAACATCAAAGTGCCCAAAGGGGGCGAAAATCCCAATATCGTGCAGTTGCTGACGGCTTTTCAGAATGCCTGGGGCGCCTATGTCATAGACCCCGTGTTGAGATGTGCCAAAGACCCCCGCTTCACCAGCAAGAAGGATGAGGAGACCGATGGGGAAATCATCGTGGACCGCAAGAATGGTTATGCTTGCCTTGACAACGGAGGCACCGACAGCGGCTATATGGAGACCTGTGTGTGGCGTCGCAACAACGGACACCGGTTGTTTGCCATCGTCCTGGGCCAGCCCGTGGACCCGGAGATAGAGTTCGTATGCTTCTACGACTACGACCCCAAGACTTCCACCATGTGCCCGGAGACGGGACCTGAGCAAGGGTTTCACCCTCTGGGCAAGGAAAACCACGTCGGCTACAACCTGCCCCGAAAGGGAAAGGATTTCATCATCAGCGAATACGACATCAACCTTCAAAGCAATATCAACCATGTCTTTTCCTGGGATGGCAACAAGCATCACTTCTCACACATTGGCATCGACGACTTAAAATACGGTTACCGCTGGTTCAACCCAAAGGAGACGGATTATCTTGTCGAGATGACAAAGATTGCTTTCATTACCCTTCCCGGTCAGAATGATTATTTTTACTTGCTGAGCGACGATGAAGAAGAGGGCATGCTGGCCATCGCCTCTTACAAGGGCGACATCGAACTGATTGGCATCAACAATCCCATCAGTTTCCTCAAGGATGGCTGTGTGTGGCAGATGATAAATGAATATCCTGCCTCAGTGAGTTCAAACGGCAAGACTAAAATCACGGTGGAGGGTTGGGAGGATATGGATGAAGAAACTGCCCGTGAGAAAATCAAGTCTTTGGGGCAGCCTGTCTTGATAAAGCCGGAATGGAGAAAGGTGAGGCTGAACAGCGAGCCGTGAGCATGGTCTTCATTTTTCTTTGTCCTTCAAAATGAGACTACTTTGAACTCTCTATACCAACCATCATCTTAAAGCTCATGAAAAAAATTGCAACTATTCTTGTATTGCTCCTGATGGCCATGGGCATTCAGGCGGCTAACAAAAGCGGCCATTTTTTCAAGGTGTTGAAGAATGACAATGTATCAGTGGAAAATGTTGAGCAATGTTTTGCCAAGTGGTTCTCACAACCTTCCGGAACAGAATGGAGGCTGGTGGGAGAGAAAACCGACCAACTTGGCATGCAGCGTATCGAGTACCGGCAGTATGTGCAGGGAGTGGAAGTGGAACATTCCCAGGTGTTGCTACATGTGAAGGACGGCAAAGTGATGTCGGCCAATGGAACAGTGATGGAAGCCTCCCTCGCACCGTCAAAAGTCAGAAGTGGAAGCGTGGTTTACATCGGTGGCACGCCTACCGACCTGATGGGACGAAAGCTCTACCTTGTCTCTACGAACAACGGGTATCGATATGCTTTGAAAACGCTCTCCATAGATAGCAGGCAATGGGTATATACCGATGCAGAGACGGGAGAGGTCATCAAGCAGATTCCCACCATGCGCAGCATCCAGAAAGAGACGACACCGAAAAATCCAACTACCGTGAAAGGAAACGGCATCTTCTGCGGCGAGGTGACGATGGACGCTTCATTGTCAGCCAGTGGACACAATTACTTGCTCTACGACCAGAAACGAAATATCTACACGCTCAACGGGGCATATCTGCCAACCATCGAAGATATGATGGAAATGCACAACCTTTTCAAGTATCTTCCGGTTGTGTGCGTTGCAAGCTGCCGACGACCTCTATGGCGACGGTGAGGAGAAGAGATGCGTGGCTGACGCGTGGGATGCCGTGGGTGTGTATGACGACGACGAGGCTCCCATGCTCGATGGCATCGCAAGGACTGTGGACGACCTGCATCCCAGCACCGTATTTTATGACCTCATGGGACGCATCGTAGATGTTCCGTCAAAGGGTGTCTATATCAAGAATGGTAAGAAATATGTCGTGAAATAATTTCGGAGACCCCAAGTTTGTGAAGTACCTGATTGAAAATTACGAATAAAGAATACGACTATGTTAGGAAACTTTTCATATTACAACCCCACCAAACTGTATTTTGGTGATGAGTCCTTGAACTTCCTCAAGGACGAACTGAAGGGCTACGGCCCAGTGGTGCTGCTCAACTACGGCAGTGGCAGCGTGAAGCGCAACGGCATCTACGACCAGGTGGTGGCCATCCTGCGCGAAGCCGGCAAGACCATTGTGGAGAACCCGGGCGTGATGACCAATCCAACACTAGAGAAACTGCGCGAGGGTGTGCAGATAGCCCGTGAGAACGAAGTGGATTTGATCCTCGCCCTTGGTGGCGGCAGCGTGTGCGACTACTCGAAGGCGGTGGCTGCCTCTACTTATTACGAAGGCGACTATTGGGAGCAGTTCTGGCTGAAACAGCAGAACCCCGCCGAGAACCAGCGACTGCTGCCCGTGGGCTGCATCCTGACAATGGCAGGCACAGGCTCTGAGATGAACGCCGGCACGGTGATTACCGATGCCGAGCACACGTTCAAGGTTGGCCACGTGTTCGACAGCCGTCTGATGCCGAAGTTCTCCATCCTCAACCCGAAGTTCACGATGACCGTGCCCGAGAACCAGATGAAGGCTGGCATTTACGACATCATGAACCACATCATGGAGCAATACTTCTCTGACTTCGACGACAACACCAGCGACTATTTGGCCGAGGGCCTGATGCGCTCAGTCATCCACAGCAGTCGCATTGCCGTGGAGAATCCGCAGGACTACGAGGCCCGCTCCAACATCATGTGGACTGCCACATGGGCGCTGAACACCCTCATTGGACTGGGCAAGAAGGAAGACTGGATGGTACACATGATTGGTCATAGCGTAGGCGCATGGACGCACGCCCCTCATGGCTATGCCCTTGCCTCCGTGTCGATGGCTTACTATCGTCGCGCCATGAAGAACGGTCTGCCAAAGTTCGTGCGTTTCGCCAAGAATGTATGGAACATTAGCAGTGAAGGAATGACCGACGAGCAGATGGCCGAAGCTGGTCTGCAAGCTCTGAAGGACTGGATGCTGGAGATTGGTCTGCCGCTGACCATCAGCGAACTGGGCGCCACCGCAGAGATGATACCCGGCATTACCGAGACCACCGTGGTCTATCCCGCTGGTTATCTGGATTTGACGAAAGAGGACGTGACGGAGATTTTGAAGGAGAGTTTGTAAGAACATTATTGCCACATCAGCCTGTCGTTGATGGGAAGCCCGCACTCGATTTCGGGTATTAGTGGTGCATTGCATATCCTCATACGCTGTCATTATGGAAATCTCCTACGACAGATAAAAATCGAATAAATAATACGTAACAGATTGGAAAAACGTATGAAATTTTTTAGGCCATGGATGCTCGCCGCCATCTTCACTCTTTGCGGCTTGATGACATTTACGGCATGCTCTGACGATGATGAGAATGACACGGAACCTGCAATCGAAGGATTGCGCGACGGAGAATGGACTGGAAGTGGCGAGGGACGCAGCGGAAACATCATTGCGAAAATCGTCGTGGAGGATGGGAAGATTGTCCAAGCCATCGTTGTCAGCCAGTCTGAGTCAGTCTTCGCACAAGATGCCATCAACACCATCCTGGGCCATGCCGTAGGCAAACAGGATTTGATGAGCGTGGAGGTGGACGGCGTGACAGGAGCCACAATGACTTCCACGGGGGTTGTCGATGCCATCAACATGGCCATCTTGGCTTCCATGGGCAAGCAGACAAAGGAAACCAAGACTTACGAGGACAGTGCGTGCGACATCGTCGTGGTTGGAGCTGGAGGAGCTGGACTCTCAGCGGCGGTGGCTGCCGCTGAAACCGGCGACCTGAAAATCATTGTTCTGGAAAAACAGGGCATCGTCGGGGGAAACACCAACTACTCCACGGGGGGCATCAATGCGGCTGAGACAGAGGTGCAGAAATCGCTCGGCATAGAGGACAGCAAACAGCTGTTTTACGATGACATCATGCGCGGAGGAAAGAATGAGAACATACCCTCACTTGTGTGGAACTTCGTGGACCATGCGCCAGCCACCATTTCGTGGTTGACGAAAATGGGGGCCGACTTGAGCGATGTGGGGCTCATGGCTGGCAGCAGCGTGAAGCGGACACATCGACCCAAGGGCGGAACAGCCATCGGGCCTCATCTGATGAAGGTCCTCAAAGAGGCAACGGCGCATCAGAACATTGAAATCCGCACATCCAACAAGGTTGTTGGACTGCTCGCTTCCAAAGGCACGGTGACGGGAGTTAAAGTGCAGAATGCCGACGGCAGCACCTACTCGTTGAAGGCGAAGGCCGTCATCATCGCAACAGGAGGATTTGGAGCCAATTTGGAGATGGTGACGCGTCTGCAACCCTCACTCAGCGGTTTCGCCACACTCAACCATCCTGGTGCTACGGGCGACGCGTTCGAATGGGTGACATCTCTTGGCGGCGCTACAATACAGATGGCCAACATCCAAATCCACCCAACGGCAGAGGCGGTGAACCATATCCTTATCACGGAAGCGGTGCGTGGCAACGGGGCCATCCTCGTCAACCGCTCCGGCAAGCGTTTCTGCAATGAGATGGACACACGCGACGTTGTGTCGGCCGCCATCCTCAAGCAACAGACGGAAGAAGCCTTCCTGATTTTCGACCAAGGCGTGCGCAAGTCGTTGGCATCCATCGAGACGTATGCCAACCAACACCTTCTCGTGCAGGGCAACACCATATCCGAACTTGCCAGTCTCACGGGCATCCCCGCAGAAAGCCTTATGCAGAGCATCACTCGCTACAACGAGCAGCAGAAAGCGGGTGTTGACGATGACTTCCATCGCAGTGCCACAGAGATGACCGCTGCATTGGAAACAGCCCCGTTTTATGCGGTTCGTGTAAAACCTGCCATCCACCACACGATGGGTGGTTTGAGCGTCAACACCGAAACGCAGGTGCTCAAGACCGATGGAACACCCATTCCCGGCTTGTTTGCAGCAGGTGAGGTCACGGGTGGTCTCCATGGTGCCAATCGCTTGGGGGGCAATGGGGTGGCAGACATCGTGGTCAATGGCAGATTGGCGGGTCTTGCCGCTGCTCGACAATGCTTTAGTGTGAAATAGTCAGGATAGATAACATTAGTGCCATCCCGTCAGTGGTAGTAGCCTCGCCAACACCACCAACCCTGCCAATATATACTGGCAACCCATTTTACCGATGGCGAAGCAACCTAAATCAACCAGACGGTCATCCGCACCACCGATGGTGACGGCACACAGAACAATTACGACCTCAACGGCCGTCATCTCAATGGCAAGCCTGAGCGGGGATTGTATATCTTTGACTGCAAGACCTACATCAGCAAATGACCCTCTATGATGCGCCAAAAACAACGCAGCCTCTATGAACATTGCATAGAGGCTGCGTTGAAGGTATTCAAATGATGTCAATCCAAGGTGTTCCTATTTTCGTGAAACTCTTGCCGGTCCGCTTCCACTGCCGCTGAAAGTAAGACCCTCAGCGCCGTTGACCACCACTTTCAGAATGCTGTTGCCGCCGAGGATGATGTCCGTCAATGCCGTCACGTCGGTAACGGAGACTATTCCGTCACGTGTGATGTCGGCATTCTCGAAGATGAAGCTTTCGTCTTCCTTACCTAAGATATTGTCCACCAGCAAGGTCACATCGGTCACATTGACGGTTCCATCTTGCCGTATGCGCGACCTACAAGACCTCCAACATGTTTGTAGGCGGTGGTGATGGTGCCGTCGACATGCAGATTCTTGATGGTGGCGCTTCTGACAAAGCGGAACGGGGCGGTGGCTATGTTCTCGGTGGCCGTGTAGTTGAAGGTCAGCGTGTGACCGTTGCCGTCGAAGGTGCCTTTGAACGACTTGGCGTCAAGGCCATTGGTACCTGTCCCCAGCATCGTGGCGACGCTGATGTCGTCGTCAAGCTGGAAATCTGATTATCAGACACCCTTTTTTATGCAGGTTTTGATAAAAATACGCAATTTATGCGCAATTCGCCTGTTGAAAAATGAAATGTTTGAAAATCAAGCGTTTCAACGGCTTCTCACTCATGGAAAAAAGGAATTGTCACTCTTGAAAACAGGAAAATCTAAAGCCGAAGTGGAGATTTACTACGAAATAATTTGCTGTATGTTAAAAAATGTGTACCTTTACAGCCGCAATTGGTTCTCTCCCTCGCAAGGCCAACTGAAAGGCTGGCTTTCAAGTTCAGAGAGATTAAAAGGGAATCGGGTGTGAATCCCGGACTGTCCCGCAGCTGTAAGTCGTGTTTTCCGGCAAACGATATGCCACTAAGATTATTGGGAAGGCGTTTGCGACCGGGCGACAAAGTCAGAAGACCTGCCTCTTGCAAGAGTCAACATTAAGCACCCTGGGGATGGGCTGATGATTCGAAATGCAAGTTAGGAAGCATATACACCGTGAATGGTGGTTGACGATGCTGTTGTGCATGTCCGTATGGCACACGATGGCACAGGATGTCGGGACAAGGCAGAAGCCGAGCCGTCTCGACAGCATACAGCATTTGCAAGAAGTGACGGTCACCTCCAAGCAGCCCCCTCGCACCATAGCCACATCGCAGATGCTACAGGGCAGCGAACTTCAGGCACTGAGCACCACGTCGGTGGCTGATGCACTGAAGTATTTTGCCGGCGTTCAGATTAAGGATTACGGTGGCCTTGGAGGTTTGAAGACCATCAACGTCCGTTCTCTCGGAGCGCAGCATGTGGGCATCTATGTCGATGGCATACGTATCACCAATGCCCAAAACGGAACAGTGGACCTTGGCAAGTTCTCGTTGTCGTCGATGGAGAGCGTCTCGCTGTACAATGCCAACAAATTGGACAACTGCCAGTCTGCCAGTGAGTATGCCTCAGGAGCCACGGTCTATCTGCGCACCCGCCGCCCCACAAACGACTCGTTGAGTGTGCAATTACGCAATGCGTCGTTTTCTACTTGGATGGCGAAACTCAATGCCCAGTTCGACAAAAAAGGATGGAGCGGATTTATTGATGGTGAGTGGACGGATTCACGCGGCGACTACCCCTTCCGCTATCACTCAGAGTTTGAAGACACCGTAGGTCGCCGCTCCAACAGCGACATCCGCTACGGACGTATCGAGGGGGCGTTGTTCAAGGAAGGATTCTCTTCACACATCTATTATTATGACAGCGAGCGTGGTTGCCCGGGTGGCATCGTGAGAAGGTTGAGTGACAAGTATGTCAACGTGGGCCGCGAATGGGACCGCGACTTTTTCATACAGGCTTCGTATCAAAAACAGTTTCTGGAACGCCACCACGTGAAATTGAATGCCAAGTACACCAACGAGTACCTGCGATACTGCACCGACTATCCTGAAAACCAGAACACAGCCCGTGTTAACAATCATTACCGTCAACAAGATGGCTACGGGGCAATTTGCTATGCATTCACTCCATGGCCATGGCTGTCGGTCTCTACAAGTTACGATGTTCGCTACAGCAAGTTGAAGGCAGACTTGAAGAAGTTTGACGATGTCTTCCGCCTTGACCAGAAACAGGTGCTGGCAGTACAAGCCAACTGGAATGGTCTGCAGATGGCTGCCTCGTTGTTGCATCAGCATTATCACGACTTCACCTTTACACATGCGGGAGCTGCCGACCCCCTGGACCGTTGGACACCAGCTGTTTCCACAGCATATACACTTGGTGGACTGACTTTTCGTGCTTGGTATAAGAGCATTTTCCGTGCCCCCACGCTCAACGACCTATACTATACCCAGGTGGGCAACCGAAACCTGAAGCCTGAATACACCAAGCAGTTGAACCTGGGTGTGGAATACCACTTCGACTCAAATCATTGGAACGCCTCCTTGCAGGCAGACATTTATCAGAATAGGATAGAGAACCGTATCGTGTGCCTGCCTCTGAAGGGCACTTACACCTGGTCGATGATGAACTATGGTTACACCTTCTGCCGAGGGCTGAACGCCACCATCAACGGGCACTATCGTACAGGATTGTGGAACTTCTCTCTTATCAACTCCATCACGTGGCAGCGCGATGTCGATAGGACCGACCCCGAGGACGAGGACATGTACAACAAGCCCATTTGTTATTCCCCAACCTTTTCGACAGGCATCACGGCCATCTGTGGTTGGCGCTCGCTGCAGTTCACCACCTCTTATCTTTATGTGGGTGAGCGCATGTGGAGCAAAGCTGACCCAGAGGACATTCTGGAGCCTTATCATAACATTGACATGAAACTCTCCTATACCCATGACATAAATAAAATTTCGCTGGGCCTCTGCTTGGAGGTGTGCGATGTGCTCGACACTCAATACGAGCATCTGCCGCGCTACCCGATGCCTGGCCGCAACTATAAACTGACATTGTCATTTGGAATTTAGGACATAGACCATTGAACATTAAACATTGATTTTTATGAGAAGTTTTATCTTGCTCTTTTTTTGCTCCATAGTTGCATGCATGCAGGCTCAGGAGAAAATTATCCTGCTGAATGAAGGGATGTGGCAAGCTGACAACGGACGCCTGACCTATTTCGAGAATGGAAAGGTGGTGAGCAACCAGTGGTTTCGCGACCAAAACGGATACAAACTGGGCGACACGCCCAATGACATCGTCCAAATCAACGACAACCTCATTGCCATCACCATCAACTGGTCGAACATCGTGCAGTTCATCACTCCTGAAGGCAAGGCTGTGGCGGCCACGGAGGAGATACCCAACAACCGCAGGATGTGCACCGACGGCAAGTTTGTCTATGTCACAAGTTACGGACACGAGTGTCTGACCACCAGCGGTTACAAGTACTTCGACAAAGGCTTCGTGGCAAAGATTGACATCAGCAACTACCAGACCGTGGCTGCCTGCGAGGTGGGCTATGAGCCCGAAGGCATCGCCCTCTACAACGGACG
>CADBBP010000109.1 GCA_902792855.1 uncultured Prevotellaceae bacterium | reverse complement strand
ACCCCCACCACGGTCCCCGGACTGGAGTTCAAGGGATGGGAAGTGAGCCATGTTGCAAGCGACACTTACAAATCGGCGTACACCGCCACGGACGGAGGAACCATCCTGGAAGCTGGTGAGGAGTACACCATCAGCGGCGACGTCAGCTTCATTGCCCGCTATCAGGCATTGGACATCACGCTCATCGACAACGCCAGCAATGGCGAGGCCATCTCCACCCACGACGGCATGACGGCACACACCGTCACACTCTCGGGGCGCACCCTCTACAAAGACGGCAAATGGAACACGCTGTGCCTGCCCTTCAGCCTTGCCTCGCTGACGGGAACGCCGCTCGAAGGCGCCATGCTGATGGAGTTGGACACCGTGGCCGGGACGTATGGCCACGCCACCGGCTACGAGGACGGCACGCTCTACCTGAACTTCAAGACCGCTGCCGCCATCGAGGCCGGCAAGCCGTACCTCATCAAGTGGACGGGCGGCGGCGACATCACAAATCCCGTGTTCAGCAACGTCACCATCAGCAACAAGCCGACCTGGGTGGTGAATGCCGACGGCTTCTGCTCCTTCGTCGGCACCTACAGCCTGCGCGACTACACCGAGGAGGGCCGGGCCATCCTCTTCCTTGGAGGCGACAACACCCTGTACTATCCCTCAGACGACATGGCCATCGGCGCCTGCCGCGCAGTACTGCAGGCCAACTTACGCATGGGAGACATAAACGACGACGGGGTGGTCAACGTGGCCGACGTGACCTTGCTCGTGGACCACATCCTGGGCTATTATGATGAAGAGGTCTTCACCAAGAGCGCCGACATCACGGGAGACGGCATCATCTCCGTCACCGACGTGACGGCGTTGGTCAACCTCATCCTCCATGGAGGAAACATCCTCAACGTGGTGGTCAACGGCGCCGACGGACTCAACTTCGGCGGCATGGGAAGTGGACCGGCCAGGGTTTCCCGAAAATAGGGACGCCTTGGACGGACATCATCTGAAATCTCACAACGCAGCCTCCATGCAATGTGCATGGAGGCTGTGCTGTTTCATAAGACCGAGCCAAGAGGCCGTTGCTCACGTAGGGTATTACTTCATGTAATTCCTAACGCCAAAAGGCCATGAGAACCAACGGTCTGTAAGGCCAACGAGATGTCAACCCAATGCGTTGCCCTGGGCTATGAGCAGCTTGCCCTTTCTTTCAACCATACCGAATTTTTTCATCTTGTCCAACGATTTGGCTAAACTCTCTTTTATCTTTGCAAAGCAACACTAATTAGACAAAAAAGAATGTATTTCTTCCATTTTACTTGCAGATTTGGAATAAATATATTACTTTTGCAGTATGAATGAAGACGTAAGAGAAACTTTCCACTCTGCGGAGTACGACGAATATTACGCCTGTCTTGACGAAAAGACAAAGGCAAAGTACGACTATGTGGAGACGATTATCAAGACTCAATATGTGGTCAATAAGAAATTCGTGAAAAATCTTGAAGGAACGGAGTTCTATGAAGCACGAATCTCTGTGGGCACAAACGAACACCGAACGATTGTCTTCGCCATTGATACTCTTTCTTTCATAGAGAGCAAAAGGGTGTTGTTCTTGAATTCGTTCTTGAAAAAAAGCACTAAACAGTATAAGGGCGAGATAGAAACTGCCCGAAAAATTTTGAACAAATATATTCAGGGAGGACAAGAAGATGATAAAGATTGACGAAAAGAAACTGGCCGAATTAAAAACCGGTTCACAGCATTTGGCAAAAACTTATGGTGAGAAGGGAACGCCCAGCCGTGAGGAGTTTGAGGCCAAGGCCAAAGCTTGGTATTATGCCGAGTTGCTACGTGAAGAACGTAAGCGTCAGAAATTAACCCAGCAGCAATTGGGAGAACGTATTGGCAAGAAGCGTGAGTATATTTCTTCGATTGAACAGGGACATACAGACATGCAACTCTCTACGTTTATGCTTATTGCAAATGCGTTAGGATTGAGATTCTCATTGGTTGTAGGCTAACCATAAAAAAAACTGTCATTTGAGGAATTAGAAACGCCCTTGGGATACTTTTGCCTGGTGCGGTTGGATTAATTATGCAGGACGGCCTGTAAGGCCAACGAGATATCAGCCCAGGGCAACGCCCTGGGAATCCGTGATGTGCGGCTGTCGCCCTGCCAAGGGCAAAAGCCTTACCAAAACACCATTCTTTTGCCCTTGCGAAATCACCCCTTTCCCACAACCCAATGCGTTGCCCTGGGCTATGAGCAGCTTGCCCTTTCTTTCAACCATACAAGTCGGCGAATTTCCGAAAAATGTGATTTTTTAATTAAATTTGCATCCGAAAATGTGATTTTTTAATTAAATTTGCATCCGAAAATGTGATTTCAACCTATTTTTTATGCCAGAAAATGTGATTCAACAATATGGAACTACTTAAAAGAAAGATAGATAAGTATCTTTTGGATTGGAAAAGCAATCCAAATAGAAAGCCTTTGATTGTGAAAGGTGCTCGTCAAGTAGGGAAGACCGTCTCCATTCGTACATTTGGC
Organism: uncultured Prevotellaceae bacterium; assembly: GCA_902792855.1. Classification (GTDB taxonomy): domain Bacteria; phylum Bacteroidota; class Bacteroidia; order Bacteroidales; family Bacteroidaceae; genus Prevotella. Next base: position 41,138 of record CADBBP010000109.1, on the reverse strand, counting down.
AAGGCCAACTATGAGTCGGTCATTGAAATCAACTTTGTGCTTCAGAAGAAATTCAGGGGCATCTTTGACAATGGCTATGAAGTAGAGTCGATTATCAAGAACATCTCCCTATTGGAGCCGTCATGGAAATTCATCCCCCATAAGACACTTTTCTTTTTCGACGAGTTGCAGAAGTGCCCCGATTGTGCCACGTCGCTCAAGTCGTTCTGCGAAGATGGCAGATACGACGTCATTTGTTCTGGTTCCTTGATGGGCATCTATTATGAGGAAATCGAAAGTAATTCCGTTGGTTTCAAGGAGGACTTCCAGATGCATTCCTTGGACTTTGAGGAATTTCTTTGGGCAAAGGGCTATTCATCAGAACAAGTAGAAGATTTGTATCGTCACATGGCCTCCCTGCTGCCACTTTCACAACTTGAAATGGATACGATGACCGGCATATTCCGCGACTATATGTGTATCGGAGGAATGCCCGAAGTTGTAAAGATGTATATCGACAACGGCCATTTTGGAGATACTTTAAAACTACAACGCCAGTTGTTGAAAGACTACGAGGAGGATATCACGAAATATGCGAAAGAGACTGACAAGGCGAAGGTGCTTGCTGTTTATAGTCATATTTCCACCTTCTTGGCGAAGGAGAACAAGAAATACCGCATTACAAAAATAGCCAAAGGAGCCAGAAACAGGGAGTACATAGGTGCTGTGGAGTGGTTGAAGGAGGCAGGGGTCATCAATGTATGTTATTGTCTGAGCAACGTGGAACTGCCATTGAAGGGAAATTACGATGTTGACAATTACAAGATTTATTATCATGACACTGGCCTTCTCATTGCTTCCTTGGACGAAGAGGCTCAAGACGATTTGCGTGCAAACAAGAATTTTGGCACCTACAAGGGTGCCATCTACGAAAATGTGGTTGGCGAGATGCTCCGGAAGTCGGGGTACGAACAACTATATTTTTACAAGCACGACAATCCTGCATTGGAGATGGACTTCTTTGTCCGCGATGCCAATTCGTTGATTCCTGTGGAAGTGAAGGCAAAGGATGGAGCTACCGTCTCGCTCAACAATCTCATCAAATGGGATTCCTATCCTGATGTGAAATACGGCGTGAAATTCGGATACAAGAACATCGGTTGGAACGGTTTGTTCTATACCTTCCCGTATTTCCTTGCCTTCATGTTGAAGCGCTTCCTAAAAGAACGGTTATGAACTGAAGTTTCCCACCCTCACAAATAACGTAAAAGTTATATTGAGGTTTGAGGTTTAAGGATGGATTTGCTGGAAGGTGAGGCGCTCCCCTGAGGCGGGATGTGTGAAGGAAATTTTGGCGGCATGGAGGAAGAGCCTTTCGCCGGGGGTGCCATAAAGCGGGTCGCCCTTGATGGGCACGTCCAGTCCCTCTTGGTGTGCGCAGTGCACCCTTAGCTGGTGTGTGCGCCCGGTGTGGGGATGGAGCATCACGGTCTGCTCGTCGAGCATCTCATACTGTGTGACGGCACGCTTCCCATGCACATGGTCCACCACCTGCCTTGGCCGGTCGAGGGGGTCGGGACGCAGCGGCAGGTCGATGATGCCGGTGCGCGGCTTGTCCTTGGGCAACGGCCTTTCCAACACCGCCACGTAGGTCTTTTCCACGGTGCGGTTGTTGAACTGCGCCTGCAGTCTCTGGTGCACCCACTTTGTCTTCGCCACGACCATCAGTCCCGAGGTGTCCATGTCAAGGCGGTGCACGATAAGCGGCCCGTCGGCTTCGGGGCAGCGGTCCCTTGCGAAGTCATACACGGAACGCGCCCCACCCTTCCCCGGAACGGCGAGCATGCCGCTTGGCTTGCACAACACCATGAGCCATGGGTCCTCAAAGAGGATGTCTGGCTCCGCCTCCACCGGCTCACCCATTTGGTTTTCCTCCACGTCGAGGCCTTGCAGCATGTGCTGCAAGATGGGCAGGCACTTCCCCCGACACGCGGGATAGAAAGCCCCATGCCTCCTCACCTCGCCTGTTGGCGACTTTCCCCACCAGAACTCCGCCATGCACCGAGGCGTGAGGTGGTGTTTGTAGGCATGTTGCAGCAGTTTGGGCGCACAGCACTCCCCCGCTCCTGCCGGTGGCACTTTCGCCGCCGTCTGTGCGAAGATGTCGGTGAGCGTGCGCTCCTCCCCTCGTGCGTTGAGCATGCGGAAATGGTCGAAGAGCCACTGCTGCAGGGCCTCCGACCGCTCCTTCCTCGCCGCCCTCAGTCTTGCCACGTCGTCGTCCAATGCCTTGAGAGCCTCCGCCTGCCGTGCGATGCCTTCATCGTGCCGTTGGCGCTTCCTCCTCATCTCGGCCTTCATCCACTGGCTTTCCCGCAGCATTTGCTCGGTGGTCATGGTGGCGGGGAGGCCACCGCCTCGCATGGCGTCGCGCCTGCGTTTGGCCGTTTCCATCTGTGCCTTCCACTGTGCCAGGTCTGCTTCCTTGGCGGCCTTCATCTCCTGAAGCCCCCTTAGCAGTTCCTCCCTCTCCCTGCTTTGCTCGAGGAGGGTCACTTGCCGGTTGATTTGGGTGATTTCCGCCTCCTCACGCTTGAAATAGCCGTCGGGTTGCTGGAAGTCGAACACCGGAGGCACGAAATACTCCCAGTCGTTGCGGTTGGCCAGCAGTCCCGAGAAGGCGGCAAGGAACGCGGGCCTGCCCTCCTCGTCCTCCACGACGAGCACGCCGAACATCTTCCCGCGGTCGGCATCCTCCCTCCACTCCGGAACCTTCCCGATGCACCTCATCACCTCCTCTGCGGCGGCGATGCACAAAGGGTGTGGCACATACCCCATGGGGTTGTTCATCCGCACGGGGAATGGGGTTGGGCACATCAAAGGGTGGAGGCGGTCCATGTGCCGTTCAGTTGGTGAGTGTCACGGCCATCAGTCCTATCACCACGTCGTTGGAGAGCGTGCGCAAGGTGAGTCTTTTGAGGCGTTTTCCCGGGTTGAGGGGCATTTTGAGTATCTGTGCCGCCCCGCAGTCGATGACCCTTGGCTCCGCACTGTCGGGATTTCCCGGCACGGAGTTGGCGAAACTGGCCACCTTCACCTCCTCGCCGATGTTTCTCGACACCTTGCCGCTTCCAAGATGTACGCGGTAAGGTCTCAGTTGTGCGGCGGTGAACGCCAGTCCGTCGAGGTAGTAGTCTTGCTCGATGGGGCACCAGTTGACGGGGTTGACCAAGTGCAGCGTGTCTGCCGTGTGGTCCTTGTACTCCACGACGACGATGCCGTTGTCGATGCGGCTTTGCATGTTGTTGGTGCTCCCGGCGAGCATGAGGCAGGCATAGGCGGCCTTCCCCTTCAGTTTGATGGTGACGCTCTCCGGGTAGTTGTCCCACTGCGAGGTGTAGATGATGTTGTGTCCTTCGGCCGGTGTGCGGAAGGAAACGCCCAGTCCGGTGTCGAACATGCCCTCGACGACTTTCTGCCTCAGCCCGTCATCCTCGATGTGTGCCGTTCGGTCGGGAAGGCACCATTGCCCTATGCCCTGCTTGGGCAACTGGAGCGTGGTGTATGGCGGCCTGGGCGAGAGGTATTCGTTACGGTAGATGTCGTCCACGTTGGCGTTGAAGAGCTTGCTCAGGTCGATGGGGGTCTGCTCCACACCCTCGATGAATTCCGCCAGACCCGCGAGGTCGATGTCGGTGTCGTCGTTGTTCGCGCCGATGTATTCCACAGCCGACGGCTCCTCCTTCATCTCCCATTCCGAGAGGTCGGCGGTGATGGTCTGCTCCGTGGCGTTGGTGCCCTTGAAATCCACAAACCGGCCGTCCCCCAGCCCCACTCTGACGATGATGTCGAGCGGTTGCTTGAAATGCTGGCTCACATGGTATATGAGGCGTTTTCCATCCTTTTGGAAATGGTATTTGATGTAGGGAGTCTCCATTTCGACGTCGTTCCACTCGTCGGGCAGCGAGTATTGGATGTAGCACCTGCCGTTGAGTGCGTCGGGCCTGATGCCGAAGAGGCCGTTGACGATGGCCCGGGCCGAGATGCCGATGTTGTCGCCGAAGTCGCGGTATGCCTCGCTCCGGGCCTTGTCGTAATAACTGATTTGTCCGAAGTTTCCCGGGCATGCTCCGAGGAACATGCCGTCGATGATGTCGCTCTTGAGGAGGCGGTAGCCCTCGTTGCGCCTTCCTGCGATGAAATAGGCGAGCGCCATGTTCATCACCTCCTCGTGGGCCACGTTGTTGGTGCTCCAGTCGTATGGCAGCCAGTCGGTGGTGCTGAGGGTGTAGAGGTTGGCTCCCTCCTCTGCCACGAGTTGTCCCTCACCGTTGCACTCCACGGGGATGTGGGGGAAATGGCGGTCGGCATACAGGGTGGCCTCCCACGCCTGACGGTGGGAGCAGGCGCCGCAGTCGATGGGTGTGTAGATGGTCCATAGGGCGGCACTGGTGTGCTGCCTCTTGAGCCCCATGAGGTCTTGGTATTCGGCCCAGTGCCCCTCGTCGTTCATCCACAGGCGCTGGTTCATCGCCTTCAGGATGGCCTCCGCCTCCTTGCGGTAGGGTTCGGGGTTCTCGCCAATGAGTTCTGCTATCCTTGCGGCGAGCAGGTTTCCCCTGTAGTTGTATGCCGAGGAGTGGGTCACCGCCCCACCGTTGTAATAGAGGGCGTCGCTGGCCCAGATGCAGCAGTAGGCATCATAGAGGTGGTCGCCGTCGGGGTCGAAGTTGCGCTTCTCCCCAGCAACTCGTCGATGTAGTTGAGGTTCATGTCATAGTGGCTCATCTTGTGGCTGTCGCCGGGGAGTTTGCAGATGTAGCCGTTGCTATACATCTGCGTACCCCATTTCTCCTCTGCACGTGCCAGATTGCGGACGCTGTCCTGGGAGGGATGCGGGATGACTGGCGGCACGTCGGTGACCATGCTCTTGGCGTATGCGTCGAAATGTGAGCGTGCGCGGTCGTCCCACCCCAGCACGTCGGCCACGTAGGCCGCCCTCCATCCGGCGAGCGGCGTGCGCCATCCGCAGCAGCCGTGCAGCCATGTCTGTCCGTCCCACAGTCCGTCGGCGGCGGCGGCAAGGCTTGCCCCGAGCGTGTTGATGTATGGGTCGGGGGTGCTGATTTTGAGGTGCGAGATGAGTGCCTGCCTGTAGGCCTCTTCCTGTGCGAAGTGCTGCTCGCCGAGGGTATCGACGACGAGGGTGCGCTGCGGGGTGAGCAGGATGTATGTGTCGCTGTCGTTGACCCATGTGAGTGTCTGAAGGGGCAGTCCGGCGGCCTCGAAACTGCTTCGAGGCTCCAGTCCGTAGTCTCCCTCGCGGGTCATCTTGGTCTTCTTCAACTTCCTTGCCACGGCGTGCAGCGCGGGTGGGTCGAGGAAGCCCTCCGTATGGATTTTCCATATCGCCCCTTCCTCGTAGAAGGTGGCCATGGCGGTGAGCGTGACGCGCCCTCCGAGCCATCCGTCGTCGCCCAAGGAGTAGGTGCGCCGCCCTCCCTCGTAGCGCGCCTCGCAGAAGGTGGTGGAGTCGAGCGGCTGCAACTGCCCGTTGCTCTCCATGAGGAAACAGATGTTGAGGCTGTTGTCTCTGTCGTATGAGGCGAAGACGGGCCGGTCGCTGGTCTCGAGCCGCTGACGGGTGTTTGCACCATAGAGCGCCCTCGTGTATCTGTTGTTGCCGTTGACGCATACAATCTGCCCCTGGTCGGGGTAGTAGTTCATCGTCCGTGGGGGCTTTTTCCCGTTGTCCTGGGCCATGGACGTGGTGGCGAGCATCAGTGCTGCAGCGATTGTCAGGATGGTCATGTCGTTGAAGTGAAAAAGTTGATGGGTAGAGGGGTCATTCCACCACCTTGTCGGTGAGTTGCCACCCCATGATGGCCGACACCTGTGGGATGAGCGCCATGGCTATCTTGCGCTGGCCTTGGTAGTTGGGGTGCCAGTCGGCGCCCATGTCGCGCTCCACGGTGACCATGCCGTCGAGGAGGTTGGCCATGTACACGTCGGGCATGCCGGCCACGCGCTCCTTGAGGAACTGGAGGCAGGCCTTGAGGTATCGGTTGGCCGAGTGGGGCGTGATGCACAGCACCTTGGCGGCCGGGTAGCGGCTCTTGATGGTCTCTATCATCTTCACATAGGCGGTGGTGTACTGCTCGTCGGTGGGGATGGCCGTGGGCGAGAAGTCATTGGTTCCCAGGTTGATGATGACAAGCTGCGGGGTGTAGAGGCTGAAGTCGTAGGGTTGGGTGCCGTGGTCGTCGAAAAGCTGCGTGAAGCGTGAGGACATGTTGACATCGGAGATTTGCTTGGCATCGCCCCAATTGCGCACCATTCCCTGCCCGGAATGTGCGGTGAGGGCGTAGTCGGCGTCGAAATAGCGCGCCAGGATGCAGCCGTATGCCTTGTCGCAGTTCTCTGTCTCAAGGCGGAAGGGGTCGTTGGCCTTGTCGCTCTCCGTGCCATATCCGCAGGTGTATGAGTCGCCATAGACCTCTATCATGCGCTGCTTGCGCTCCACGGGTGCCAAGGTGCCGTTGGCCGACAGTTCCACGCGGTGCAACGTGGTGCATCCGTACTGTCCCTCGGTGCATTTTTGGAGTCTCAGCCGGTGTGTGCCCTTCCCAAGTTTCTCGGCCAGTACGATGCGTTGGGGCGTGCTGCCCTCGATGAGCAGTTTGCGCACCCACTTGCCGTCGATGAAGAGGTTGTGCCAAGAGGCGCCGGCGTCGGAGGCGATGATGGCGAAGTTGCCGCCGGTGAAGTCGGTCTGCAGATAGACGCCTGTCCAGTCGTAACTCACCGAGCCGTCGGCTCCGTTGCTCACTCTCCCGGTGTAGGTGATGCCGGGGTCGCTGGCCGGCAATGATTTCACGTTGGCTGCTTGCGTGTGCAGTGCGAGGAGTGCGAGCAGCGCGAAGGTAATGGTGTGGATGGTTTTCATAACATATCGTTTTCGAAATCACTTAAATCATCATTGAGTTCTTCGAGGTCGGGCTCTTTGAGTCTGCCCGCCTCATAGCTGCGCTCGTAGTCGTCCATCGTCACCATGGTGGGGACGGGGAATGCCCCGGTGGCTTTGAGAAGCACCACGTAGGGTTGCTCGTCGTCTTCGACATACATGCCTGTTTCCTGAAGTCTTATCTTGCATCTCCAGACAGTGCTCCCCAACTGGATGCAGAAGTCGGCTTTGGGTGAGCGCCGTGTAACAAGGTCAGAGCAGACATAATAGTCTGAAGAAAATCCTTCATGGTTTTTTTCGAGCACATCATCGTAGGCTCCCTCGTCAAAAAAAGTAGGATTGAAGTATTTTTTCCTCGCACTTTCAAACCAGGACAAAGAGGAGTAATCACTCCATCCAAAAGAGATGAAGAGAATATGAGTAAGATTGTCCAAAAACAAGTTGGAAGGCACTTGCAACAAACGTTCCACTTTTTTCCTGGACCCATCCAAAGTCACTTTGAGGATGTATTTCTTCTGTTCTATGTCTTCATCAAAGTAGCTGCCGAAGTCTTCCTCGTCATCCTCGTCAAAGTCCTCGTCTTCTTCGTTGTCTTCGTCTTCCTCGTCCTCGTCAAACTCCTCCCAGTCTTCGTCATCAAAGTCATCCCAGTCCTCTTCGTCCTCATCGTCCAAATCATTCCTGTCGCCAAACTCGTCAAGCCCTTTCTCTATCGCTATTTGAACTACATACTCCGCAAAGTCATCCATGGTTTTCGGCATGACATCATGCAGGGTTTGTGATTTGTCGGCCATGATTTTCTCCACCTCCCTGATGTCCCTCACCTCGATAGCGGGAATGTCTAAGCTCTTGTAGATGCGTCTGAGCATGGGCAGCGTCTCCTTGGCGTGCACGCAAGCGAGGGTGTGTGCATAGTGGGATATGTTGGCCACATGTCCTCCTTGGAGGCCGATGTCGAGGCATCGCTGCAAGTAGTTGTTGATGTGGTGGAGGGCCTTGAGGCGCAGGTCGGGGTCGAGCATGTAGGTGTATGCCAATGCATCGAAGACGATGGGCTTGGACATGGGTATGTATCCTTGGGAGTTGAGAAATTCCACCAACTTCTCCATCTGGTTTTTCCCTATTTCGTGGAGGATGGCTGTTCCCACAAACTGCGTGCCGGTCAGATAGACGTAGTTTAGCACTGCATATTTCTGCCGGAGTGTCTCAAACACGTCGTCGAGCATCTCGGTGAGGTTGAAATGCGAGATGAGCCAGAAGGCGGCGAAAAGATGCTTGTTGTTGAGCTTGACTTGGAAAATCTCGTTCTCGCCATGCATGAATGCCAGGTAGGTGTAGATGAAGTTGTGGAGGTCGGCCACGAGTTGTGCACGCTCCAACTTCTCCGCTTCCATCGCAGCTTTCAGGCATAGTTCCTTGAATTCCGAGAGATGTGAGAAGGTGGCAAGTGGTTGCAGCCATTCGGCCAGAGGGTGAATCATGGCTGAGTAGTCGGGTAGTTCGTAGGTGTGCCAGTTCTCATCAATCATTTTTTCCGGATTGACATTCCCTTTTACCAAGTCCTCAAACATTTCCCTCTCCTCCTCGTTCATACTGGAGAAGGTATCGTTCAATTCACGAATGATTTTAAAAAAATCGTCTTTGCCATCTTTCTTCTTTGACATATTTGGTGTTTTTATAGGTTATGATTGTGCAAAGATAATGTAATTTTTCGAGTTATCGAGACAAAAGAATAGTTTTTCAAGCAGCAACGCCGTTTTTTTGGGGTAAGACCTATTGCCACCATGGTCACTATGGATACAATTGTCACTATGGACACTATATCAATATCTAAGAAAAAGGCAAAAAAATCAAAAAAAGAAGGCCAAGACACACCGCATATCACATTTTTTCCTAACTTTGTAGTTATGAATCCAATCACCCTTTTCAAGCAACTGATGTGCTGCGCCACCATGGCGGCCTCCCTGAGCTGCGAGGCACAGACCTACCGCTACAACACGAAATTCCACGTCCTTGCCAGCAACTTCGTGGAGACCATACCCATTGAGATGCGCGACCACCAAATTTTCGTCACCGTCCATGTCAATGGGCGGCCTTTCCGCATGCTGCTCGACACCGGCTCCGGGCAGGGCATCACCTACACCAACAGCGCGTTCCCATACAAGCGCATTCTTGGCAAGATTGACTCCTACGACGCCAATGGGAACATGCGCAAGACCGACGTGGTGGAGTTTCAAGAATTTCGGTTGGGCAACATCGCCATCCACGGCTACCCAGGCACGCTGCTCGACTCCCACGTGCCCCACAAGGACTATGACGCCGTGCTGGGCTTCGACTTGTTCAACAAGGGGCTTTCGTGCAAGATTGACCCACGGGAGGGCGTGATGGTTCTCACCGACATCCCCAACTATTTCGAGCGAGAGCCGGGCTTCCCGGTGAAATACCGGCTGGAGCGTTGGTCGCCCCACATCAAGGTGTCGCCCTTCCCCGGCTGCACCGACGAGGCACGCTTCGACACGGGAAGCCGCCGTCTCTATGTGTCCTCACAGGTGGAGGGGCGTGCTTTCGGGCACCGTGCCATCGGCAGTTTCGGGGTGGAGCGCGCCAACGAGGTGGCCTTCCTATGGCTGGACGCCCTCGAATGGGGCGGGTTCTCGTTTCAAGACTACCACACGATGACCACACAGGGGATTTCAAGAGTGGGGGCAGAGGTCTTCGACCACGGTGCCGTCATCATCCGCCCCAAGCAGAAACTGCTCGTTTTCCAGCCTTACTCACAAAGCATCTCGTGCATGGTGAGCAATGAGCAGATGAGCATCGCCTTCGTGCCAAAGGAGGGCAGAGCCTCCGTGGGGCTGATATGGGAGGGTGGCCGCCATTACCGTTGCGGCTTCCGGCAGGGCGACATCATCACCGGCGTTGACGAGCAGCACATCTTCTCCTTCGCGCAGTTTCTCGCCTACCCCTTCATCAAAGGGCAGGAATATCGCTTCCGGCTGCAAGGAGCCGATGGCAGGGAGAGGATTGTGGTGAGCGAGCGTTGACATTGTTGACATCAACGGGCTTACCAGAGCATAGCCGTGCCGTCGTTTTATTCTTCGTTTTCCACACGCAGCGTGCTTGCGGGCGCCTGCGCCGGGCCGATGGCTGGGTCGTCGGTCACCTCCCCGTCCTTGGAGCCAGGGATGAAACTGTAGTCGCCGCCGAGGATGATGTTCACCAACAGCGTCACGTCGGCTATGGAGATGAAGCCGTCGCCGTTGAGGTCCGCTGCGTACTCGTCGTAGTCGTCCGTCTCGCCGAGGATGATGTTCACCAAGAGCGTCACGTCGGTCACGCTCACCATCTGGTCGCCGTTGACGTCGCCCTTCACCGACGCCCTCGCGCCGCCGGCCGCGAGGGCCAGCAGCAGGGCGAGGAGGGATGTTCTTATGTATGTTCTCATTTGCTCACGTGTTTCTTACCGTTGTGGATGTAGATGCCGCGCTCGGGCCTGCCGGGCAGCTCGCGACCGTTGAGGTCGTAGTAGCGCTCCGTGCCGTCGGTGTCGATGGTGCGGATGGTCTCCACGCAGTCGGGGTCGTCGATGCCGTCGAGCAACTCCATCGAGAGGCTGTTGGCACCCGCGCCGCCTCTCTGCAGCAGGCAGGTGCGCATGGCGGGGATGCTGGCATTCTCGTAGCCCGCAGCATTCTTCACCAAGTGCCACTTGTTGTCGGAGGCCTGCAGGATGTAAGCCCCCAGCTCGGCGGCTTTCTTGTAGTCGATGCCCTCCATCGTGCCGCGCATGGAATAGCCGGGCACGTTGACTTGCTTTTGGCCTGTCTCTATGGAGGCGGTGGTGGTGCTGGGGATTTCACGCTTCCTGTCGCAGCCGAGGTTCACGGCGCCGTCGGTCACCACGACGAGGTAAGGCACGAAGGCGTCCATACGGCCGTCCACCTGGAGGAAGGTGAGCGTGGCACCCTGACGGCTGGCAAGCCTGTACGCCTTGGAGCCGGACGGCACGGGAAGGGTGTATGGCAGGCACACGGTGTATTTGCTCTCCTCCTGACCCTCGCGGCGGGCGAGCACGCGCTCGTTGGACACGCGGTCGGCGGTGAAGGCGTATGGCACGCAGTAGTCGCCCTCTATCAGGCGGAAGGCCTCGGCACGGAGACCGGTGCTGTCCGCCACAACCACGTTCACGCCCTTGGCCTCCCCATAGTCCTGAGGAAGGTAGGTCAGCGTCCGCAGGCTGTCGATGCCGAGGGCGGCAATGCCGCGGGACTTGATGTCATCCACCACCATCGTGCTGTCGCACATCAGCATGTCCACGTAGCGAAGGTTGGGTGCGTCACCAAAGGTGCCGTTCTCGACGGACTCCAAGGTGACGGGCAGGGATATCTTCTCCAGTTTCGTCAGCGGCCGGATGTCGGCGGCGCGGAGCGAGTCGATGGCGGTGTAGCCGAGGTACGAGAGGTCCCTCACGTCCCCGTGGCCCTCGCCCCAGCCCTTGACGCTATAGACCTGGAAGAGGTCGTCGGGAGTGGCGGCGGCGTGGCTCGCGAAGTAGCGGAAGGAGGCGTCGTCGTCGAACATCCCCTTCGAGATGTTGTTCGTCCGCTGCCAAGAATCCCCCGTGTAGGCATCGTCGGCGAGGTATTCGTTGTAGAGGCTCGGCAGGACGTAGAAGGCGTCGAACGTCGGGTTGTAGTTGTTGCACAGCCAGCGCCAGACGGCAAATTCGGTGGTAATCTTCACCTTCTTCTTGGCAAGGAGGTACATGCGCGTGAGCATGGCGTCGTCGTCGAGCGCGTTCCAATTGAACGTCTCCATGTCGTCACCGATAACCAGCGTCTCCAGTCCTTCGCATTCCTGCAGGGCGCGCTCGTTCACCTTCTTGCAGGTGCGCGGCAGGATGAGCGTCCTTAGGTTGTAGGCCCGCAGGAAGGCGTGGTGCGGCAGTTCATTTTCACCGACATGGTAGAGCTGGAAGTGCTCGGTCAAGTAGAAGCTGGTGCTCGCCTTGTAGTAGCCCGCCACACCGATGCTGCTCTCCACGAGGTTGGCATCATAGAGGTCGATGTACTCCAACCGTCCCGCGTAGTTACGCGACGATGCCCACGGGCAGTATCCGGACAGGTGGCGCATCACGTCGAGGTCGCCTCCAGAGATGGGGCCGATGACCTTCAGCTTGTAAATCCTGCTGTAGTCCCCTTTGAGACCATTGACCCAAGTTTCGCCGGTGGATGTTCTCGTGGTGGCTGTCAGTCCAAGTTTCTCGGCCAGCGTGTTCGGCTCCGTGAGTGTCACGGTGACAATCTCCTCATAGGCATGGTTAGAGTTGTCGGGATTGATGTGGTCGGCATACTGCGACCAGTGCTCGCGGTAGAGCTTGCAGAACTGCTTAGGCACGAGAATTTGGAAATCAGAGGGCAATGTTTTAAAGGCATCATCAGCCAAGGTGGGTACGATATAGGCCACAGAGTCTTTTGTGTTTTCAGGGTTCTCGGCGTTCTCTGGAACCTTGACAGTCTCTGTCTTCACGCTGCTGACATGGATGGTCTTCAGGCTGGTGCAGCCGTAGAAGGCAAGATAACCGATGTCCTCGACCGATGAGGGCAGCGTGACGGTTTCCATGGCTCTCATGCCGGCGAAGGTGTTGCCAAGCGTCTTTACGTTCTGGAACAGGTAGAACTCGTCCAGGTTCTTGATTTGGGTGTTGTTGGTGAAGATGTTGTCAGCATTCTCCAACTCCAAGTACTCCGAGGGGAAGAAGTGGCTCTTGTCGGCCAGCGTCCACATCAGCTCGTCTTTGGAGAACGGGCTGGTGATGCCCTGTGCCTGGCGGATGAGGCCCGGATCGCCGAGGTAGTCGCCCAACTGTGTCGGCAGGGTATAGACCTGCTGTATGGGAGCCTCCCACGGGTCGCTGCTCTCGCTCGTAGCAGGAGTTGTGGTGAGGAACACCAGTTCTTCTATTCCTGTGAGGGCCTGCAGCAGGTCGCGGGTGTATGTCGTAGTGTTCTTGCCCACGGCGATGCGCTTCAGGCCGAAGGCCTCCTGGAAGGCGTTCTCGCCAATCTCAGTGACTGTCCTCGGCAGGACGACGCTCTCCAAGGCGTTGCAGTTGTGGAACATATACTCGCCCACCCAGTTGTCCTTCTCCAGGTACTCGTCCACGCCGTAGCCGTTGTAGCTGTTCTCGGTGTCCTTCTTCAGGTCGGCGTCCCACAGGTTCAGGTAGCGCAACTTTCCGTCGGTGAATTCGCTCTCCCAGGCGTTGGCACCCATCATGTGGCGCAGCACGGCCACGTCCTCGCCGTTGAGCGGGCCGATGACGGTCAGCGAGTCGTATCGGGCGTAGGGGCCTTGGATGTAGCGTACCTTGTCGTTCTCCTTGATTAGCGTCAGACCAAGTTTAGAAGCCAAATCTCCAGGTGCATACACGTGCACCTCTTTATAAATATTATAGTTGGCCATTGGCTTGATGTATCTTTCATATTCGCTCCAAGCGGTTTCGTAATCGCTGACCTTTTCGGTAGGCACCCAGATTATCAGGCCGGAGTGCTTGTGGAAGGCGTTGACACCAAGCGTGGCGGGTACGCTGTCGCGCACTACGATGTTGTCCAGGCTGGTGCATCCATCGAAGGCGCTCGCACCGATGCTGGTGACACCCCGCGGCAGTTCCATCTCCCGCAGGCTGGAGCAGCCGTTGAACGCCCTCGCACCAATGGTCTTGATGGTGGACGGCAGGACGATGTTGCCCAGCTTCGAGCAGCCCTCGAACCACGAGGCGCCCACGTAGTCGAGGCCGACGCTCTCGAACCACTTGAAGTCGGCGAAGGAGTAAATCTTGTCCTTCTGAGCCGTGAACTTGCCGTCGAGCCACGAGAAGCCGGCACCGCCGATGCGGGCGAAGTCGCAGTAGTCGTCCCACAGCGACTGGTCGGTGTACGTGTTCGCTGGGTCGTAGTAGGCCATCTCCTTCAGCGCCTTCTTCACACCCGGGTCGGTGAAGCGGATGACGCACGGCATGAAGCGGTCCTTGTAGGCCGCCCATGCGGAGTCGGCCTCGAACCACGCCACCTGCTGCGGCATCATCTTGAGGCGGGCCGACGTGCCGTCGAACACCCCCTTGCCGATGGTCACCATCTGCGGAGTAATCGGGGTGATTTTGTTCGTGCCGTCGGTCACCAGGTAGAGCAGGTCGAGGTCGGCAAGGTTCGTGCAGCCAACAAACGCCGAGTCGCCGAGGTGCACCTGCAGGCCCGTGTAGCAGTCGCCGATGGCGCCGAAGCCGTAGAGGTCGGTGAACGACACGCTGCGCAGGTTCTGGTTGCCCTTGAAGGCCTTCGGCATCACGGCGTCCAGTTGGTAGTTGTTGTACGTGCCGATGTCGTTGCAGAGCTTCACGGCACCCTGGTGCCCGGTGATGAACTTGTCGTCGGGGCCGGTGACGATGGTGTGCTCAATGAGGTGGCCTCTCTCCTTGTGCTCCTTCTTGATGGAGTTCTGCTCGTAGGCGTAGGCGTAGTTTGCGCCATACTCGCTGTACTTGTCCTCGGGCTTTGCGTCCTCGTATATGAAGAAGCGCTCCAGCGGGGCCCACGAGGCGTTGTCGAGGAAATCCTGCTTGCGCAAGGGGTCGATGACGATGTGGAACTTCAGCGAGTCAAGACCGGCGAAGATGCTGTCGCCGCCGAGGATGAAGTTCTCAGGGCCGAGGGCGCGCGTGCCGTTGCCGTCGGTCCGCAGCAGCGTGCTGAACTCCGTGAGGTTGGTGCAGCCAACGAAGGCCGAGTCGGGGATGGTGAACGGCAGCGTGGTGGATGCGTTGCTGGTGCAGGGGTTTTCTTCGAAGCGTACCGTTCGCAGGTTAGTCTTGTTCCTGAATGCTTTGGGGTGGAATGTAATCGTGGCGGTGGACTGGTTGGTGCCAGTCCAACTTCCGGCTTTGATGACGGCATCCTGCACATCGTCGGCCACATTCCTTACAAAAGTATGGTAAACGAGGTTCTTCTGAGGTGTGGTGATCACATAGCCACCACCCACGAGGCCCACTTGGTGGATGTTGGACAGGATGTTCTCGCGCATGCCCTTGTTCATCAGGTCGGCATTGTAGGAGCCGCTGCCACCCCAACACTTCGTGGAGAGGACGGCGGCAGTGTTGGTAGAGATTGTAAAAGAGCCAGCTGTTGAGAGTCCTCTACGAATGGCTGCTATCTTTGTAGCTTGAACTGCAGCTATTCTTGAGAGTGCCAAGTCTAAATTTCTTTGTGCCGCCGCCATCAACGCTTCTTTTTCAACTACTTTCTTTGTAAAATCCGAAATCATTTGCCTGAAATAAGGTTGAATACAATAACATGCACGAACTAATTTGTCTGCAGACAGAGATTCAAATATTTCTGTTAATTTCTCTAATGATGTCACCCATGCTCCTTGTTGAGTTGATAATCCCATTTCCACTAATAAATTGAAGCCCGCAGGTTGAAAAGTATTAGCTTTCATAAGAGGCAGTATGCCAAGGTCCATACACGATGAAAACGTCTCGTCTGTAAACACCTGTTTGATCTGTTCTTTTCCACCCGACATAATTGCACTTGACAACTTGAGAAGAGTTGAGGCATAATCTGCTCTGTTACTATTGACCAAAAGGACCTCGTTGCTTGCAGTTTGTAAAGCTCTCTGGGCACTTTCCAAAGTAGCCTTGGCAGAAGTGGCCGTCTGAACGGCATTTACAATCGACTTGATTGTAGCAATCCATAACAAGACTTCGATGCCTATACGGGGGACTGTCCACCAAGAAACATCTTGGCTCACCACCTGGGAGGTCTGCATGATGCCGCCGGGTGAAAGCATAAAGCCGTATGTAAGGCCATCCTCCGTGAAGTCTGTCTGCTCGCTGGGTGAATAATCCTCAGGCTCTATGAAACCCAAATAAGGCTGCCAGTTGGGGTCGTCAAGGAAGTCCTGATAAAGCTCGGTGGCAACGATGATTCGGAAATCCTTGTGCACTTTCTTCATATTTTCGATTTGTTCGTCCGTCATATTGACAACCTCCTCCGCAGAAGGTAGCCCGAAGATGTTGTCGCCCGGGATGACGTTCTTCGGGCCGAGAGCCTCCCAGCGGTCATTGCCGTCCTGCACGTAGTAGAACAGGCGCAACTCCTTCAGGCTGGTGCATCCTTTGAAGGCACCGTTGGGGATGACCATCTTCAGGTCGCTGTAACTGTTCTCGCTCCTGCCGTTGGTCTGCCAGAACTCGATGGCCTTCACGTGCGTGTTGCCGGCGATGGCGTCGCGGTTGAGAACGATGGTCTTGTAGTTGTAATACGAACCGGGGTCGTTGTAGATGCGCATCACCCCGTCCTCGTCGTCGATGTCGTCATCATCGACCCCCACGACGGAGGCGTAATAGACGTTGCAGTCGTCCTTCGTGTCCAAGAGCGAGGCGGCGCTGAACTGTTGGTACAGGCCGTTCCACAACACCAGCCGTTTCATCATGTCGGCCTTCCCCGTCTCGTCGTTCTTGACGCCATTGTTGTCCTCGGTCTCCACGTCGCGGTACCAGTGGTACTTCACGCCCTTCACTGTGAAGTCGGCGCCCGTGGACTCGTAAGCGATGAAACGGTTCCAGTGCTTCTTCCAGACTGTGGAGGAGAGGTAGTTCTGGTAGTGGTCGGCACGGACGCTGATCCTGAGGTTGGGGCAGCCGGTGAAGGCGTCGTCGGCCACGCGGAACACCTGGCCGGGGATCAGGCCCTCCCAGTGGTTGTCGCCCTTGGTGGTGTACTGCATCAGCATCAGTTCCTTGAACTTGGCGCAGTTCTCGAAGGCGTTCTGGTCGATGAGGAAGTCGAAGGGCAGCAGCGCGTTGTAGTTGTTCGCGTCGGTGTCGATGAAGTAGAGCTTCTCGAGCTTCGTGCAGCCCTTGAAGGCGTGAGGGGCGATGACGCCCAGGTGGGTGTGGGTGCGAAAGACGCCCACCAGGTCGTTGTGTATCTGAACGCCCTTGATGCCGTCGCTCTCCACCAGGAAGTCGCCGGCGCTCTCGTCGCAGCCCGTGACGGCGGTGATCTCAGAAGCGTCGTTGTCGCTGTTCCTGACTATCAGGTTGGCGTCGCTGTCGCCGCTCTCGAACTCCCACCCCTTGGCCAGGCGCTCCTCGTCGCTGATGAAGAAGTGGTAGTCGCGGCGGGACAGGTAGCGGTACTTCACACCCCACAGCGTGCGCTCCGTCTCCGCCTCGGGGATGGCGATGGGCGATACGCCAAGGCTCGGCTTGTGGCGGAGGTCCTTCAGCTGGTGCAGGCCGTCGCGCGTCCACGGGTCGCTGATGAAGCAGCCGGCAGTGCCGTCCTGCCAGTGGTCGAAGGGGACGGAGGCGTCGAGCGTCGTGCGGATCCAGCAACCGCTCTTGTAGTAGTCGCGGCCGTTGAACGTCACGTCGGGCTCGCCCACGAACTCGTAGCCGGCGCCGTCGGGAACGAAGAACTCACCGACGACGACAACGCCCTGGTTTCCCAGCAGCGCCTCCGCCGCGGTCGATGGCGCAAAATTGTAGGTGGTGTAGCTGTCCTGGATGGTGAGCTTGCCGTAGTCGGCCATGCGGGCGAAGTTCTGACCCACGGTGACCTGGAGGTTGAAGACGAGGTCCGAGGGGTCGAAGAGGCTCTCGCGGATGGTGACGGGGACGTTGGACCAGCCCACGAAGCCGCCGCAGTTGGTGGCACCGCCGCCGACCGGCACCCACGTATGAAGGTTGCCGGTGAAGGAGCAGCGCTCGAAGACGAGCGAGTCGCAGTTGGAGGCTGCGCCCACCAAGCCGCCGTTGGAGGCGTCGCCGCTACGGGTGGAGACGATGGTCGTGAAGGAGTGGCAGTCGTAGAAGCGCGTGGCCTTGCTCCCGAAGACCTGCGAGACGATGCCGCCGGTGTATTGGGCGCCGGTGCACACCTTGCCGGCGGTGTGCAGGTGGCGGAAGGTGGCCTCGCCGACCCTGTAGAAGGGGGACGCTGCCACGTCAGAGGGGTTGTACTCGCTGCCCGCGTTGAGCGTCAGCGTGTGGCCGTCGCCGTCGAAGGTGCCGCAGAAGGGATGCTCGTCCGTGCCCACGGTGATGCCGCCGCAGTCGATGTCACGCGTCAGGCGGAACACCTTGCCGGCGTAGTCGTCCTCGCCGAGTGCCAGGTCGAGACAAAGTTTCGTCCAGTCCGTGGTGCTTTGGACGAGGTAGGGGGATGCCTCCGTGCCCTCGCCGGTGAAGTCGCCACTGCTGGAGAGGACGGCGTCGATGGTGAACCTTGTATTCACGGTGTTGGAGAAAGATGCGCTGTACCAGCCACCATGTGCCAAATTCAGTTCGGCCCCATTGTCTATGGAGGGTGACAACAAGGAGAAGCCCTCCCTTGCACTCGGGCGGAAGCCTGCGTGCTCGGCATGCCCCACGATGAACACCTCGCCGTCGAAGAGCAGCCCCATGCCGTAGGAGGCCAGGTGGCTGACGGAATATGCCACAGGGGTGTCCAGGCCTTCCTGGAGATACCAGGCCACCTCGAGGGCGGGATTGCCGTTGCGCACCGTCACCATGGACCTGCCCAAGTTGGAGGAACCGTAACTGTTGGTGGCAGAACCGCACCGAGCCACGACAGTCCCAGAGCCGTAGCCAGTGCCGTCCCACACCAAGTCCACCTTGCACCCCTGACCGCCGTGAACCCGGACGTTGTGGGATGCCAGGTCTGCACAGTCCTGCAACGTGACACCGCTCCCGTTGTTGCCGCACCAGCCCACGAGGGTTCCCACGTAGGCGAGGTTGCCGCCGCTGACGGCCCCGTCGAACAGGCAGCCGCGCAAGTTGGTGGTGGAACTGGAGGCGTGGCCCACGAAGCCGCCCGCATGGGTGCTGCTGCACGTGATGGTGGCCGACACGCGGCAGTTCTCTATCAGGTTGGCCTTGTCTGCATTGGTCGGGATGCCGCCAACGAGACCCGCTGCATGTATCCCACCTGAGATCTCGCCCGCCACGTGCAGGTTCCTGATGGTGCCGCCGTCAATCTTGTAGAAGGGACTGGTGTAGTCGCCACCCGTGAGGTGGGCGGTGATGGTGTGGCCGCCGCCGTCGAACACGCCGCAGAAACTGGGATTCGCGTCACTGCCCGCCCGCACGTAAATGTCGATGTCACGGGTCAGCAGGAAGTGTTCGCCGGCGGTCGGGCGGCCTTCGCCCACTTCGTTGGCAAACTGCTGCCAGCCGCCGGCATCCTCGATGAGGTAGGGCGACGCTTCCGTCCCCTCTCCCGCCCAGTTCCTGCCAAGGGAGAGAAAGACGTCGGCGCCAGGCATGTAGAATTGCAGATACCCGGGGTCTGTCTGCGCAACCCTGACGTTGTTGGCATAGACGGCGGTGTAGCCTGCCGGGAAGGGGGCCAGGTGCACTGCCTCGTCCAGGCCGGCATAATAGGTGCCGTTGAAACTCAGGCCCTTTTCAGTGAGCCCCAGACCCAAGTCGTGGGCGGCGATGCCCGAGGTGGCGTACCCGGTCTTGATTGCGCCGAAGTCGGGCGTGTAGCCGTCGGTGATGCTTTCCACCTTGTAGCCGTGCTTCACCTCGCCCCAGTTGTGGTTGAGCGTGTAGCTGTTGACTGACGGGATGGCCGACGCCGAGGGCGGGGTGCCGTAGGTGTAGTTCATGCCGGCATGGCTGATGCTGGTGTAGGTGGCGTTCTCCACGCAGTTCTTCACGGTGATGCTCGCAGTGGAGGCGCACCAGCCGACGATGGCGCCGGCATAGCTGTAGCCGATGCTGCTCGTGGCGGTGATGGTCCCGTCGAACAGGCAGCCCTCAACCGCCAGGGTGGACTCGTTGGCATGGCCCACGATGCCGCCCGCAACGACCATGTTGTCCTCTGCGAACGTGGTGATGGCCGCCGACACGCGGCAGTCGGTGATTGCGTTGCCCGTGCCGACGACGCTGGCGGCGATGCCGGCGGTGTGGCGCCCGCCGCGGATGGCGCCCGCCACGTGGAGGTGGCTGATGGTCGCGCCCTCGATGTAGGCGAAGGGGGCCGTGCAACCGCTCGCGGAGGTGAGCGCAGCGGTGACGGTGTGCCCGCCGCCGTCGAACACGCCCTTGAAGCGGCGGTCGCTGGTGCCCACGGGGGTCTTGGCGGTGATGTCGCCCGTCAGCTTGTAGCTCGCAGAGCGGGCCGCGTCGCTGCCGGTACTCACGCTGTCCGCAAAGGCCTGCCAGTCGGAGGAGTTGCGGATGAGGTACGGGGCGTCGGGGGTGCCGGAGCCGCCCCACCCCAAGGCTGCCGTGGAGGCCATCGCCAGGCACAGTGCCAACAAATATCCAAATATATTTTTTCGCATAAGGCTAATAGTGTTGTAATTGTCGAGAAAGTGGATTTAAACTGCAAAATTAAGGAAAATATGGGAAATTTATACAGTTTTCCATAACTTATTTCAAAAATCACCTCCTTTTGGTTAACATCGTTTTATTGAAAAGCATTAGAAAATCAGCGAAATGACAATAAAACACAATTCGTGGAAATTCGTGTTGAAAATAATTCGTGTCCAATTTATGTGGAAAAATTCGTGGCTCATTCGTGGCAATTCGTGTTGAAAAAACAAGAAGAAAAAAAACCGCTTCGCTAATAAAAAGCCTCACCCCCGCCCCCTCTCCGACGGGAGAGGGGAGTGGTATGTTCGCGAGGTCATAAGGTGGGGAGGAGTTTTATAAGCCTCAGAACCAATGGCCAATCCAACAATCAGAAAACGCTAAAGCTTGATAAAACGCCCAAGGGCGGGAAAAAAAGAAATAAAAACATTCTTGTTGTTCAATCCTACTAACACACCAAGAGATGCAAACACGAATGCTATTCCTTGCCTTGTCCTTGAACATCGAAAAACACGAAAACACGAAATACACGAATTTCATTTATTTGCATTGTCCATAACATCGAAAAACACGATTTTCCACTCGAATTAGTCAGAAATTATAATTATAGAAAATAAATGATTATCCGCAATTATCCGCAAACCGCGCCCTAAATTGAATGCCAAGTTCACTTACGCCAAGAATTGGCATCCAATGTAGGGAATTACTTCATGTAATTCCTAACGCCAAGAATTGACATCCAATGTAGGGAATTACTTCATGTAATTCCTAAATTTTCAGTTATTTATGTATGAGCGACCCCATTTGGTATGTATGAGCGACCCCATTTGGGGCGGATGAGATGGCTGGCCCTTGAATCCTCGGCTGCTCGCTATGCTCGTACCCGGAGTTACTGAGTGGAGACCGCATTGCGGTCTTGTGTGGTGCGGCCTCTTGGCTTTAGGAATTACATGAAGTAATTCCCTACGTGCACACCAACCTTTTGGCGTCGAGATGGTTACGGAAAGATGCGGATAATCATTATATATAATAATTCGTCTTGCAACAAAAAATCTTCGGGCGGATATGGCATCCGCCCGAAGATTTGTATGTTCTCAAGCACGGTTCGTGTGCTTGCTTCATCAGTTGTTTACAAACCCGTAACCATTGGTGAAACCGCCGGTGGACATCGTGTTCGGTGAGAACGGGAAGAGGTAGATGGGAGCCTTCTGGTAGTCGTACTGGTAGAACATGTAGAGGGAGTACTCGTCGGCGTTGTCAACGATGCCCTTGCCCCAGTCGGTCTTCTTGTAGCCCTCAGCCTCCAAGGCGGCGATTTCCTCGTCGCTCAGCTTGGTGAAGAGGCCCTTGATGGCCACATTGGTGGCGGTGTCGTTGCCGTAGCTGGCACCATAGCTCTCCCAGTCGTCGTTCTGGCCGCGCCAGGAGGGATAGAGCACGGGGTCGCTCTCCTGACCCTTCGGGCACTGGGCGGTCAGACGGTGGCCGTAGGTGGCCTTGGCGTCCACCATCTTCGTCCACACGTAGAGTGAGATGGTGTTGCCATTGGCGAAGGTGTAGTAACCGTCGCTCGTAAGGCCGTTGATCATGGCCTGGGTGAGTTCCTTGATCTCGCGCACCTTCTCGGCGATGAGGCCGGTGCGGATAAGGGTGAAGCGGCGGTCGCCCTCACCGGCGAACTCAAAGCCACGCTCGTCGATGACGGCCTTCAGCAATGAACCCTCCTTTTGTACAAACTCGTCCACGTTGCCGTTGCCACCAAAGGCACGGTCGCGTATCACCTTCAGGTTCTGCAGGGCGGTGGCGTTGTCGCCAAGGGCGGCAGCGGCCTCGGCCAGGCCAAGGTACATCTCCGACATGCGCATGTAGGGGGCGTTGATGCCCGAGCGACGCTGGTTCTTCGTCCACACGGTGGACTGGCGGTTCTCGTCAAACTTGTTGCAAGAGATGCCACCACCATTGGCTGTGGAACCGGGGGTGAAGGGAATCAATTTCTCGTAGCCCTTGCCGGTGGAGCCGGTGACGGCACACGACACGTCGCGGCGCAGGTCGTTGGGGTCGAACTTGCCGTAATAGAAGGCGGGGTTGATGCGTCCTTGGCCGTAAGCCTTGCACGGGTAGTTGTTGCTGCTACCGCCGGCTGACGGACGGCCGAGGGAGTAGGAGCGGGGGTCGTTGCCAGAGGCTCCCTGCTGGAAGGGCTCCTCGTAGATGGACTCGTCGGCGTAGGCGGCATCGTCATCATGCAACTGCTGGAAGAAATACTGGTATGGGTTGCCATACTGACGGCCATTGGCGGCAGCGCGTGGGTCGGCGGTCACGAGCTTGGCTGAACCAGCGTGGGTGATGGCTGCTTGGAAGTAGTTCTTCGCCGTGGTGTAGAGGGCCTGCCAGTCGGTGCGGCGACCGTAGGTGGCGTCGTTGTTGGGCGTGCCGATGGTTTCAAAAGTCAGGGGGGTACCCTTGCCGTCAACATACTTGATGTCGCCGCGGCGGGTCTGGTAGCCGCCGGCTTCCAAGGCCAACCGGCCAATCAAGCCGTCAACGTAGGTCTGTGAGAAGTAACGCTTGTCGGCACCCACCGGCTTCATCAGCGGCTCCACGCGCAGCAGGTCGGCTATCAGCACGTCGTAGATGGAGTCACGGGGAGACAGACCACCGGCGGCCTGGCCCATCACACTTTGGTAGGGAACGTCGCCGTAGTATTTGATGAGCTCACGGTAGCAAGTGGCGCGAAGAGCGACGGCCTCACCGTAGAGCTGGCTCATGTCGGTAGCCTCACCACCCGACATCATCGTTTCAAAGTCGGAGCGCGACTCGATGGCTGAGGTCACGGCGTTGGCCTTGCCGATGACGGAGAAAAGCACGCTGTAGGGGCTGTTGGGAGCCTCCTTGCCGTAGCCTACCGGGTCGTAGTCGGCGGCGGCGGTGCCGTTGGTGTAGAAGGTCTCTGGCACATGGCGCAGAGGCTGGTTGGCGTATTTCTCAGGATGGCGCATGATGTCGGAACCGGCCACGTCGAAGGCGTAGAACAAGCCGTCGCCGAAGATGTGGGAACTTACCGCACCATGCCACTCGCCGTAAGCACCGTCCATGGCGGCACGGGCTGTCGTCATCGTGGAGAACACGAAGTCGGCATCGGCGTTGGAGAGGGTGTTCGTCTCAAGAAAGTCGTCGCAGGAAGTCAGTGCAAATGTTCCGCCGACGATAAGGGCTATGGATAATATCTTGGTTTTCATTGATGCTTTCTCCTTATTTAGAATGATACATTAAGACCGAAGGTGTAAGTGCGCGACTTCGGATAGGAGCGGAAGTCGTAGTTGGGAGTGGGGAAGCCACTGTAGCTGCTGTCGGCACTGGGGCTTACGTTCACGTCGGGATCCAGACCGCTGTAGCCCTTCAGGCAGAAGACGTTTCCAGCGGTGAAATAGAGACGGGCGCGGCTGATGCCGATGGTCTTTGTCAGGGTTGACGGGAGGGTGTAGCCCAAAGTCAGTGTCTGAAGGCGGAGGTAGGAGGCGTCCTCGATGAACTCGGAGTTGACAATGCCGTACTCGGAGTAGGGGAGGGCGTATTTGGCATGGGCGTTGAGGGCTGTCAGGGCGGCTGGATCGGTCACGGCCACCAACTCGCCGCTGGCATCCACGTCGAACATACGCCAGGTCTTGCCCAGTTCAGCCAAACGGCCTTGACCAAGGGCGGTGTCCTTGTTGCCCATCATCGAGTGCATCACGTTGGCGTTGTAAACGTCGCCGCCAATCTGATAGGTGAAGTTGAGGGCGAAGTCGAAGTTCTTGTAGTTGCCGTTGAGGTTGAAACCGCCGGTCAACTCGGCACGGGCGCGGCCCACGATGGTGGCGTCGTCAGTGGTGATCTTGCCGTCCTTGTCGGTGTCCTCGAATTTGGCCATGCCGGGGAATGCCTTCTGGTTGGTGGGGATGTTGTAGTAGCTGCCGCCAACGTAGTTGCCTACCTCGCAGTCGGGCACGCCGTCTTTCAGCGTCCACACGCCGTTGGCCACGTTGAAATCGTCAACGGTGTAGTAGCCGACGCTCTTGAAGCCCTGGATCAAACCAATAGGCTCGTCCTCGGTCACAAAGTAATCATAGTTGGGGATGCGCATGGATGAGCCCCAGTTGGTGTGGGCGCTGGCTATCACGCCATCCATCAGCTTGTCCACGTTGTTGTGGTTGTAGTTCAGCGTTCCGGCAAAGTTCAAGTTGAAATCCTTGGACCTTACGATGTCGTATGCCAAAGAAAGCTCCACACCCTTGTTGGAGGTCTGGCCGATGTTTTGGTATTGGTAGGAGAAACCGGTGCTCGGGTCGCAGGGCACGCGCATGAGGACGTCTTTCGTGGTGTTCCAGTAGAACTCGATGCTACCACGCACGCGACGGGCGAAGCCGAAGTCGATACCGAAGTTGCGTGAAGTGGTGGTCTCCCATTTCAAGTCGGGGTTGCCAAGGCATACGCCGGGCTTGTAGGTGTTCACCGTCTTGCCGTTGATGGTTGTGGTGCCGGTGCCCCAGGTGGTCTTGAAAAGGGTGCCGTCGATGCCGTCGTTGCCCGACGTACCGTATGAGAGGCGGATCTTCAAGTTGTCAAGCCAGTTGCGGGTGTTTTCCATAAAGGGCTCGTCGCTCAGGCGCCAGGCGGCTGCGGCTGCGGGGAAGTATCCCCAGCGGTTCCCTTCTGCAAATTTCGACGAACCGTCGGCACGGAAGGTGAACGTGAGCATGTAGCGGTCGTAGAGCGAGTAGTTGGCACGGCCGAACCAGGAGAGGTTGTGTGCCGGCTCGCCAACGTTGCTATAGACCTCGTCGCCGGCTACCTCGGCGTTAGACGACTGGATGTTGGCAAACACGCGGGCCATGTCCCACTCCAATGGGTAGCCCGTGCCTTGGATGTACTCGTATGATGACTTGCTTGACTTCAACTCGTTGCCCACCATGACGTTGAGCTTGTGGTCTTCGCCCAGGCCTTGCACGTCGTAGCTCAGCGTGGTGTCCCAGCGGGTGTTGTAGCCCTCGCCATCTTGGAGCTTGGCCAGGTTGTAGCTTTGGCCGTTGGTGGTGCCGCCTTGCCAGTTCTTCTGCTTGCTCCAGTTGCGGCTCAGGAAGAGCTCCGTCTTGGCGGTGAGACCCTTGATGACTTTCCATGTCAGGGCGTTGTTCACGCCGATACGGTTGCGGCTGCGGATGTTCTCATAATCGTTGAGCACATTCACAGGGTTGTATTGTGCTTCTGCGCTCGAACTGCCCATTCCCAGGTCGGCGGGGTCGCCGGTGCCGAGGGGTTTGTCGATGGGATTGAAGGTGTAGGCTTGTGTGGCATAGCCATATTGGCTGCCCTTGAATTCCATCTCGGCGTAACGGGCGTCGAGGTTCCAAGTGAGGTTCTTTGTGATGTCTTGGGTCAGCTTGAAATTGCCAGACCAGCGACGGAAACCGGAGTTGATGAGGATGCCCTTGTCGTGGAGGTAGCTCACACCACCGTAGATTTTCGTGTGCTCAGTGCCGCCGTTGATGGACACGTCGTGGTTCCACACGTCGCCCGTGCGCATCACGTCGTCCATCCAGTTGTGAGCATCCTGGTTCTTGTACTCGTTGATGTGGTTGCCATAGGCACTGCCCAGACCGTAGAACTTGGCCACGTTGTTGGCGTAGGTGCTGCCAAGGGCGCTGGCGTAGCTCCACTGGTGGAGGACATGGTCGTAGGCACTCATTGTTTCGAGGTTGTCGGGGTTTTTCTTCACCTGGTAGTACATGTTGTACTTCACCGTCACTTTGCCCTCCTTGCCGCCTTTCGTTGTGATGAGGATGACACCGTTGGCACCGGCTGCACCGTAAATGGCGGTACTTGCTGCGTCTTTCAGCACGTCGATGCTCTCAATGTTGTCGGCTGGGATGTCATCGATGCTCGACACCTGGACACCGTCAACCACGTACAATGGCTCATTGGACTGGGTGATGGAGCCACCACCACGCACGCGGATGGAGGTGGAGCCGCCGGGACGGCCGTCCTGTGAGATGACATTCACACCAGGCAACTGGCCTTGAAGGGCCTCTGCCACGGTGGAAACGGGGTTGGCGGCGAGTTTCTCGCCGGTCACGGAGGCCACGGCGCCGGTGAGGTCGCGACGGCGCATCGTGCCGTAACCCACCACCACCACTTCGTCAAGAGACTTGTCGTTGCTCTCAAGGACGATGTCCAAGTTGGACTGGTTGCCCACTTTCACCGACTTTGTCTGGTAGCCGATGTAGCTCACTGTGAGCGTGGTGTTGTTGTCAACACCGGATAGGGAGAAGTTGCCGTCGATGTCGGTGATGACGCCGTCGCTTCCGCCTTTCGAGATGGTGGCGCCTATCAGAGGCTCGCCGGTAGCATCTTTCACTGTGCCGGTTATCGTTTTCTGTCCGAAGACCAAAACGCATAACAAGCTCATGCATAAGGTCATAAAGACCCTCTTGATTGGTAGATACATAAACGTTTGTTTTAGTTATAACTTATGATATATAGGTTTTATGTCTTGGTGCGGATCTCATACCGCTATACCTCTTTTGATATTCCTTGTTATTTCATCAAGTTTGTGGTAGTTTGCTTTCGGGCTTCAAAATTAATCATTTTTCCACACTCTTTTATACTTGTATTCTCAAATTTAAGAAAATTAATCTAATTTTTATAATTTTAACAAGCGTGGCACTCTATGGTAACCTCAGTTCTTTTTCCTGACGAAGGTCAATATTCACCCTTTATCTTCACTTATGGCAAGAATGTTTTTATTTCTTTTTTTTCCCGCCCTTGGGCGTTTTATCAAGCGTGCAGCGTTTCAGGTTATTTGCAGACAACCTTTTTTATTCGTTTTATATTTTTTTATCAGCGTGTAGCGGTTTTTATTCTTCTTGTTCTCATCAAGTTACAAAGCTATCCTCATATCACTAATCCTAAACAATAACACCATACCTTATGGTATTATGATGCTAAAAAATCAGTCACTACAGCAATAATGGTTTCTTTGTATTAGGAATGACTGAATTGTTGCGTTCCATCATGGTCGTTATCATAATGAGATGTGGCTCTTTTTTGTTTTCTTTGTTCCCAAATTTGCGTTTTCGCTCGCTTTGTTGTATTTTTGCAGAATGATGAAGAAAACAGTTCTTTTTATAGTCCTATTGCTGTGCATCGGGCTTGTCAGCCTTGTTACTTGCAGCATCCAGTCGAAGAACCATGAAGGTGAAAACGTTGGTTTCTTCGATGCGAGTGGTGTGTCGAGGGGTTCTGGGACAACAATTCCGAAAAGGGGGGCTCCAAGAATCGACATCCCGCTTCCGCTGAAAGGGGTCTCAGAGCAGATACTGTATCGGAAGAGTTACATTGTTTCTTACAACAAAGATTATAAGATTCCAAATTGGGTGGCCTGGCATCTGACGGCGGAACATACCGACGGAAATGTGAAACGCCCCGGGAATGCGTGGCATGAAGATACTGACGTGCCCGCACCACGGGCGACGAGGAATGATTTCAAAGGGAGTGGATGGACCCACGGTCATCTGTGTCCGGCAGGAGACAACAGATGGGACGCCGAGGCGATGTATGAGTCTTTCCTCTTGACGAACTGCTGTCCACAGCACGCCAATCTGAACAGTGGGGTGTGGAACGAGATTGAGCGGTCATGCCGACAGTGGGCAAAACGGTATGGCGACCTCTATATCGTTTGTGGCCCCATACTCCTCCGTCAGAAGCATGAGACCATAGGCGCGAATGGTATTGTGGTGCCAGAGGCTTTTTCAAGGTAATCGTCTGTTTGGACAATGCCCATCCCAAGGGGATGGGGTATGTCTGCCGCAATACGGAGGGAAACCAGAAAAAGGATTTCCATGTGAACAGCATCAAGGAGGTGGAGCGCATCACGGGTATGACGTTTTTCCCAAATCTGCCGAAAAAGGTGGCGGAGAAGGTGAAAAACAGCCGTGATTTTGCAGAGTGATGCTTTCTGGCATCAAATCCTCACGGCTTCCACGTGCTGTTGATGCTGAAGACACGCTCCATGGTGACACCCTGTGCCTCCTTCTTGGTGAGTTGACGGCTCCAGGGAGCGCGTTGCTCCTTGGTGGCGCCAGGGCCGCTGTTCTCGTATTCCTCGTAACGCGTGGTTTCTTCGTTGGACGTCTTTCCCCAGTTGTGCCATCCCTCGGGACGGATGTGTCCACCAAGTTCGCAATGCATGAAGAGCGTGTGGGCGAAGGGACGCCAGGGGCGGCCCAGGTAAACCTTGTCCACGCCTTCGTCGGCTATGAGGCGGCAGCGGTTGAACACATAGCCGAATGCCACACCTTCAGGCGTGGAGGCCGCCGTGACGTAGGAGTTGGCCTTGCTCTTGATGGTGCAGCCTTCAAACCATACGGTGGAGGGACCGAAGATGAAGTCGGTGGTACCCTCGATGTAGCAGTCGCGGAAAAGGAGGCGTGTGCCGCCCTTGCCGGTATAGATGGTGTCCTGATGTCCTAAGAACCGGCAACCAATGAACTGCAGGCGGTCGCCCTCGGTGTGTAGGGCCACGGCCTGGCCCAGGCGAGCGGAGTTGTTCTCTATGGTGATGTTTTTCAGCACGATGCCATTGCCCTCTATCTTCAACGTATAGGTGCGGAAGGTGCCCATGGCACGCTCCGTACCCTCCTGCCGCACGTTGGCGTGGTCGTCAAACGTGATGATGGTCGTCTCCACGTCCTCTCCCACAATTTCGATGTTGTCCAACCATGAGGGGATGATCAGTTTCTCCTTGTAAACACCTTTCTTCACGAAAATCACCTTGTGATAATCCATGAAGGCACGGCATACCTCCACCGCGTCGCCTACGTTGCGAAATTCACCGGTGCCGTCGCGGGCTACAAACAGCGTGTCGGGGTTGTCATACTTGTTGGCGCTGAAGGCCGACAGGGTGCCCATGAATACGAGGGCGAGGGTGAGCATGGTGGTGCGCATGGTGGGGGTATTTATTTGATTTCTTTGATTTCCTCGAGGTCCTTGATGCTTTTCAAGGCGTCGATGATGATTCTCACATCCTTGCGTTCATACACCTTCAACTCGATGGTGCCGTCGAAGACGCCGTCCTTCGTGGTGATGGTGATTTTCTGGATGTTTATGTTGAGTTGTTGGGAGAGCACGCCGGTCACCTCATTGAGGAGGCCGATGCGGTCGATGCCTCCCAACTGGATGGTGGCGTCAAATTGCACGCGTCTGTGCGTGTTCCATTTCACGTCGATGATGCGGTTGCCAAAACTCGACTTCAAACGGTTGGCTACGGAGCATTCGCGGCGGTGAAGCTCTATGTGGTTTTTGTTGTCGATGAAGCCCAGGGCATCGTCGCCGGGGATGGGATTGCAGCAGGTGGCGAAAATCAGGCGGGGCAGGTTGTCGTCGTCCACAAAGAACGGCTTTTTCTTGTTGAAGTCCTTGCCTACCACGATGAGGCGGGGCTGGGTGTCGTCTTCTTCGGAAGAGGGAGTTTCGGCCTGCTTGCCCGTTCCAAAGAAGGGCACGTATTTGCGCCAGCCTTTCTTGTCTGAGGAGTTGCGGCCCAGCAGCTCGTCCACGTCCTTGTCGCCCAAGATGATGGTCTTGTTGCCGATGGCATGGAACAGTTGGTCGGGCTTCTTGATGTCGTGGATGCTGCAAAGGCGGTTGATGGTGCTCGTGCTCATCTCCATGTCGTGCTGCTCGAGGAAGGTTCTCAGCATGTCTTCGCCGCTTTTCTGCACTTCGCGCATCTGCTGCCGCAGTTGACATGCTGCGCCTTCGAGGTGAGTATCTCCACCTGGTCGCCACTCTGAAGGCGGTGGCTTAGCGGCACCAACTTGTGATTCACCTTGGCACCGATGCAGTGGCTTCCCACGAAGGTGTGGATTTGGAAGGCGAAGTCGAGGGCTGTGCACCCGGCAGGCATGGTGCGGATTTCACCCTTGGGGGTGAAGACGAAGATTTCAGAGGCGAAGAGGTTGAGCTTGATGGTGTCGAGGAAGTCCATGGCGTCCGGCTGTGGGTCGTCGAGGATTTCCTTGATGGTGTGGAGCCAGTCGTTGAGCTCCGTGTCTTCGCCTACTTCACCCTCCTTGTATTTCCAGTGGGCGGCGAAGCCTTGCTCCGCTATCTCGTTCATGCGCTCAGAGCGGATTTGCACCTCTATCCACTGGCCGGTTTGCGACATCAGGGTGACGTGCAGCGCTTGGTAGCCGTTGGCCTTCGGGTGGTTGGCCCAGTCGCGCACGCGGTCGGGGTGCGACTTGTAGAGCTTGTTGATGGCCACGTAAATCTTGAAGCACTCGTCTATCTCCGTCTCTCGGCTCTCGGGGGTGAAGATGATGCGAACGGCGAGGATGTCGTATATCTCGTCGAACATCACATGCTTGTTCTGCATCTTCGACCAGATGGAATAGGGGGTCTTCACGCGGGCGTGAATCACGTAGCGCATGCCCATCTTGTCCAAGGCGGCACGGATGGGGGCGGTGAACTGCTCGAAGAGGATGTTGCGCTTCTCCTCCGTATTGGCCAGCTTCGTGCGGATGCTCTCGTATTCCATCGGGTGCTCGTAGCTGAAGCTGAGGTTCTCCAACTCGTTCTTGATCTTGTTAAGCCCAAGACGGTTGGCAAGGGGGGCATATATATATAAGGTCTCTCCGGCTATCTTGTACTGCTTGTTGGCTGGTTGGCTGCTCAGGGTGCGCATGTTGTGCAGACGGTCGCAGATCTTGATGAGGATCACGCGAATGTCGTCGCTCATCGTCAGCAGCAGTTTCTTGAAATTCTCCGCCTGAGCCGATGCTTGGTCGCCAAAGATGCCGCCGGAAATCTTCGTCAGGCCATCGACGATTTGCGCCACCTTGGAACCAAAGATGGTCTCGATGTCCTCCACGGTGTAGTCAGTGTCCTCCACTACGTCGTGAAGAAGGGCGGAGCAGATGCTCGTGGAGCCCAGGCCCATCTCGGCGGAGGCAATCAGTGCCACGGAGATGGGGTGCATGATATAGGGCTCGCCAGAGAGGCGGCGGACGCCCTTGTGGGCCTGACGGGCGAAATTAAACGCCTTGTTGATGATGTCCACCTTCTTGCGGTGGGGCGAGGAGAGGTAGCTTGCGAGCAGTTGCTCGTAGGCGGCGTTCACCATCGCGTTGTCGGCGGCTTCACGCTCGGCGTCTTTCAGGGATTGGAGGTTCTCATCCATAGGCTTGCTTTCTTAGGGTGACAGCGCGCCGGGATTTTCCCGGCGTATATGGGGAGAGAGTGGGCGAAACGGCACTATCTATCAACCGCGACGGCCTTTTTTGCTTCGGCTGCCGTAAGAGTTGCTTCGACTGCCATAAGAGCTGCTTCGGCTGCTGCGACCATAGCGCGAGGTGCTGGAGGCACTCTTATACGAGTTGTATTGCCCGTTGTTGGTATAGGATTTCTGCGAATTGCTGCTGTATCGCCCGGCGTTGGCGTAATTCTTTTGCGAATTGCTGTTGTAAGAGCGGTGGGAGTAGCTCCGAGAGTAACTCCGTGAGTAGCTCTTCGTCGTCGATTGACTCTCGTCGCTGGCTGCGTATGTGCGGCTGTTGTGGTGCAGGGCATCGTAGGCCAGGATGGTGTCTTGCTGCTCCACGAAACGGTTGATGGCGGTCAGGGGCATGCGGATGGTGGAGGGCTCTGTCAAGCCGTTAACCAAGTCGCGGCGGTATTGGGGGTTGAGCTCGCGCAGGAGATTGATGTCGATGTCGCAGAATTTTGTCAGCGTGGAGAACGAAACGTTCTTGTTCACCACGACGGTGTCCGTGTGCTCAGGAAGGTTGGTCAGCATCGGACAGATGTTGTGGTCGCAGTAGTAGGTCATGGCATAGTTGGCGGCGATGAATGCCGGGACGTAGCCACGGGTCTCTGCTGGGAGGTAGGGGTAGATGGTCCAGTAGTCACGGCTGCCGCCACTGCGCCGGATGGCCTTGTTCACGTTCTCGGGGCCGCAGTTGTAGGCGGCGAGGGCAAGTGTCCAGTCGTTGAAGATGCGGAAGAGGTCGCGCAGGTAGCGGGCGGCGGCGTAGGAGGCACGGATGGGGTCTTTCCGGTCATCGACGAGGGAGTTGACACGCAGGCCGTATTGCTTGCCGGTGGCGAGCATGAACTGCCACAACCCGGTGGCGCCCACACGGGAGACGGCTCGTGGATTGAGGGCTGACTCTATCACGGGGAGGTATTTCAACTCCAGGGGTACGCTATACGACTCCAGGGCTTGCTCGAAAATCGGAATGTAGAAGTTGCTCGCACCGAGCATCACGCTGACAGAGTTGCGCATGCGGTTCACGTATCGGTCGATGAATTGCTGCACGATGGGGTTGTAGGTCATGGCGATGGTGCAGGGCATGCGGCTAAGGCGTTCGGCCACCTCCTCGTGGGTGTAATAGGGACTCTCGCTCGTCGCCTCGCAGTCATCGTCAATGTCCAAGTAGTTTTGGTTGTGATAGCAGGACAGCAGGCTGTCCAACTCCATGTACATCGCCATGCCGGTGGGCACATCGATGACCTGGCGGTTGTTGCCCTCATCGGTGAAAATGATTTCGTAGTCTTCCATGTTTTGGGCTGTCGTCACAAGCGACAGGCTGGCCAACAGGCCGGCGATGAGGGTCAGTGTCGTTTTCTTCATGCTTTCTTTCTTTCCTTTTGGGGTTGAGAGGGTTAGAATTTCAAACTGCATTGCAGGCCCACGCCGCTCGAGCGGATGGGGTTGCGCTCGGATTGCGTGGTGATGATGGTCGGAGACACGCGCATGGTGAGGTCCTTGCTGATGTCGAAGTCCGACAGGGAGGCATCGACATAGGCGTCGATGACAGAGAGGGCGTAAACGCCGATGAGGATGAAGAAGCTAAGGTCACGGTAGCGGCGGTAGTAGTCCTTGCGCTTCTTGAAGAGATTCTTGTAGTGAGTCTCGTTTTTGTCGGTGATGGTGGTCCCCAGGTGCATGAACTGGTTGTAGCTCTGCGTTGTGGGGTCGTCATCCATGATGTCGAGGTAGGCTTGTGAGTAGTCACGATACATCATGTTGTTCCATTGCATGGCGTATGCACAACCCACGAAGCCGCCATAGACGATGGGGAGCTTCCAGTATTTGCGGTTGTAAATCTGGCCGCCGCCGGGTATCACGATGGCCAGCCACAGGGCGCGCTTGGGGTCGGGGCGCCATGTGCTCCAGTCACGGCGAAGGCGCTTGCCGGAGATGCCGGTGAAAGCCTCGGCGGCGAGTGTGTCTGGCTGCTCCACGAGTGGCTCGTCGTCAAAGGTGATGAGGGTCAGCGTGTCGGAGCCGACGGGAGGCAGCTCGACACCCGTGGGCTCGGCCTGATGCCGCGTCAGGCTGTCCTCGGGTTGCTGGGCCCGACTGCCGGCAAAGGGTGCCAGCAGCAGCAAGGCGAGCAATGCCATCCGGGTGAGGTATGTCTGTGCACTTGCCTGCAAAGTCATGGCTGTTTTAGGTTGTCAAACAGACTCATGATGTGCTCCAACTCCTCTTCGCTGTTGAAGGGGATGCTGATCTTGCCCTTGCCGTCAGGGGAGATGCTCAGCGACACCTTTGTGCGGAAGAATTGCGACATCTGCTCGCGCAGGATGTTGAAATCCTCGGGCAGGCCTGTGCCTTTCTTGCCTCCAAGAGAGGCTTTCTCACCGTTCTTGAGCTTCTTCACCAGTTCCTCAACCTGGCGAACGGAAGCTCCAGTGCGCATGATCTCATCAAACACCTGCAACTGCTGGGTGGGGCTGTCCAAAGAGAGCAGTGCACGGGCGTGGCCCATGTCGATGGTGCGCTTCTGGAGAGCCATCTGCACTTGTGCAGGTAGTTTCAGCAGACGGAGGTAGTTGGCTACCGCGACGCGGCTCTTGCCCACGCGCTCGGCCACCTTTTCCTGCGTCATACTTTCCTGCTCCAGCAGGTGGGCGTAGGCCAGGGCTATCTCGATCGCGTTGAGGTCCTCGCGCTGTATGTTTTCCACCAATGCCATCTCCATCACGCTCTCGTCGTCGATGGTGCGGATATAGGCCGGTATGGTGGTCAGGCCGGCTTGGCGGGAGGCACGCCAGCGGCGCTCGCCAGCCACAATCTGGTATTTCTCGCTGCCTGTTTGGCGCAGCGTGATGGGCTGCACGATGCCTAATTGGCGGATGCTCTCAGCCAATTCCCCCAAGGACTCAGGGTCGATGGCGCGGCGAGGCTGGTTGGGATTGGCCTCTATTTGCTCCAACGGCACCTCGTTGATGGTGGAACTGCCCTGAGGCTTCACCTCCTCCGTGGAAATGAGGGCGTCAAGCCCGCGGCCCAGGGCGTTGTATTTCTTTTTTACTGCCATGATGTCTCGCTATGGTTTCTTCACCTCGTTCTTCAGGATGATCTCCTTGGCAAGGGCAAGGTGGTTCTTGCTGCCGGTGCTCTCGGCATCGTAGAGGATGACCGGGATGCCGTGGCTCGGGCTCTCGCTCAACTTCACGTTGCGTTGGATGACTGTCTTGAAAACCAACTCCTGGAAGTGGCGCTTCACCTCGTCGTATATCTGGTTGGCAAGCCGCAGGCGGCTGTCATACATTGTAAGAAGGAAACCCTCGATCTCCAAGCGGGGGTTGAGCTTGCTCTTGATAATCTTGATGGTGTTGAGCAGTTTGCCGATGCCCTCCAGGGCGAAATACTCGCACTGGACGGGGATGATTACCGAGTCGGCGGCCGTAAGCGCGTTCACCGTAATCAGGCCCAGGGAGGGCGAGCAGTCGATGAGGATGTAGTCGTATTCCTCACGAAGGGGGGCAAGGAGGCGGCTCACCACCTTCTCGCGGTTCTCGATGTTGAGCATCTCTATCTCCGCACCCACAAGGTCGATGTGGCTCGGGATGATGTCCAGACCTTCTATGTCTGTGGTGTAGATGGCCTCGCGGATGTCGCTCTCGCCGATGAGGCTCTCATAGAGAGAGCACTCCAAGTCGTGGATGTCCACACCAAGACCGCTCGACGCGTTGGCCTGGGGGTCGGCGTCTATCACCAGCACGGTCTTTTCCAACGTGGCCAGGGAGGCGGCAAGGTTGATGGTCGTCGTCGTCTTGCCAACGCCGCCCTTCTGGTTGGCTAATGCTATGATTTTTCCCATGTAAGTTATTGTTTCTGTGATGCAAAGCACACCCAATGCTTGGCCGAGAGGCCCCGGCAAGAGGTGCGCACATGGCGTCGCAATGCCATTTTCGCCTACAAAGGTACATATTTTGTGCGAGAATCTCTTATTTTAAACCTTATTTTCGTACATTTGCACCCAAAACTAAAGATTATTTATGAAAATTAAAAAACCATTAATACTTATTTCCAACGATGACGGCTATATGGCCAAGGGGCTGAATTGCCTTGTCGACATGGTGCGCGACTTGGGCGACATCATCGTCTGCGCACCTGACGGGCCGCGCTCGGGGTATGCCACGGCTTTCACGGCGACAAGTCATCTCAGGCTCCAGTTGCGCAAAGAGGAGGAGGGTCTGCAGGTGTGGTCGTCCAACGGGACGCCTGTGGACTGCGTGAAACTCGCACTCAACCAATTTTGCACTGAAAGAAAGCCTGACATCATCATCGGCGGCATCAACCATGGCGACAACGCATCGGTCAATGCGCACTACTCCGGCACCATGGGGGTGGCCATCGAGGGGTGTATGAAATACCTTCCGTCGGTGGCTTTCTCCATCTGCGACTTCGACGAGGATGCCGACTTCTCGCCTCTCCGGCCACTCATACGCCTCATCACCGCGAGAGTGCTGCGGGAGGGATTGCCCAAAGGGGTGTGCCTCAACGTCAATTTCCCCAAAGGCGGGGGTGAAGGCGTCAGGGTGTGCCGCATGGCTCATGGCACATGGTACGACGAGTGTGTCAAACAGCGGCATCCAAGGGGATATGACTATTTTTGGATGGTGGGGCGATACCGCAACGACGAGCCGGAGGCTGAGGACACCGACAACTGGGCCTTGCAGCATGGCTTCGTTGCCATCACGCCCACCCGCATCGACCTCACTCACCATGAGATGGTGGAGCGCATGAGACAATGGGATTTCAGGACGGAGGAGCTGAAATGAAATATTACTTGATTGTAGGCGAGGCGAGCGGCGACTTGCATGCTGCTCACTTGATGAGGGAACTGAAAAATGTTGACCCAAAGGCTGAGTTCAGGTTCTTTGGAGGAGACCACATGTCAATGGTGGGAGGAACGCTTGTGAGGCATTATCGCGACACGGCATTCATGGGGTTGTTCTCCGTTATAGCCCATCTTCCGACCATTTTGCGCAATATGTCCATGTGCAAGGCTGACATTAGGGAATGGGGGCCCGACGCGGTTATTCTCGTAGATTATCCTGGCTTCAACCTTGGCATAGCAAAATATGTGCATTCCAACAAGTTGGCAAAGGTGTTCTACTATATTTCACCGAAGATATGGGCATGGAAAGAGAACCGCATCAAGAACATCAAGCGTGATGTCGATGAGCTCTTCTCCATCCTGCCTTTCGAAGTGGATTTCTTTGAGAAGAAGCATCATTTCCCCATCCACTATGTGGGAAACCCTACCGCCGACGAGGTGGGGGAGTTTATGGGAAAGTATGATGAAACATTTTTACAATTCTGCCAAAGGCACAACTTGCCGCAGAAACCCATCATCGCCTTGCTCGCTGGTAGTCGGAAGACGGAAATCAAGGACAATCTGCCAAGGATGATGAGGGTCATGGAGCATTTCCCCGACTACCAGTTCGTGCTGGCAGGGGCGCCGGCCATCGATGACGAATACTACAGTCGATTTATCACCGACACCTCGCTGGGCATGGTGCACAACGATACTTTTGCTCTTCTTGCCAACGCCACGGCGGCATTGGTCACAAGTGGGACGGCAACACTTGAGACGGCCCTTTTCAACGTTCCGCAAGTGGTGTGCTACGCAACGCCGGTGGCTCCTTTTTGGGGATTCCTAAAAAAACTGGTGCTTAAGGTGAAATACATATCACTCGTCAACCTCATCGCCGACAAGGAGGTGGTGCCGGAATTGGTGGCCGACGCTTTCACACATAAGAGGCTCATGGACGAACTGTCGGGCATCATGCCTGGACAGCCGGGGCGGAAAACCATGCTCGAGGGCTATGGACGTATGAGGGAGGCAATAGGAAAACCTGGCGCACCGGCCAACGCGGCACGCCTCATGGTTTCCATCCTTAATCAGTAGTTCCGCTCGCCGAAAATGGTGGTGCCCACACGTACCATCGTGGAACCGCACTCGCAGGCGATGGGGTAGTCGTGGCTCATGCCCCAGCTGCGCTCACAGAAATAAGGCGCGTCGGAGAAATAGGCCTCCTTCACCTCGTCGAAGAATTTCTTCGCGGTTGTCATTTCATTGCGTATCTGCAACACATCGTCGGTGTAGGTGGCCATCATCATCAGGCCGCAGATGCGCACATGGGGCATGTCGCGCCACTCGCCCTCGGCGAGCAGGCGGCGACATGCGTCAAGTGTTAGTCCGTATTTCGTTTCCTCGGCGGCGATGTGAAGTTCCAACAACACGTCAATCACACGCTCGTACTTGCCTGCTTGGCGGTTGATTTCCGACAGGAGGCGTAGGGAGTCCACGGCCTCCACCATCGACACGTAGGGGGCGATGTATTTCACCTTGTTCGTCTGGAGGTGACCAATGAAGTGCCACTCGATGTCTGGGGGGAGCACGGGGCGTTTTGCCTGCAATTCCTGCACGTGGCTCTCGCCGAAGAGGCGTTGACCCTCAGCATAGGCGGCGAGGATGCTCTCCGCAGGATGGTACTTGCTCACAGCCACAAGACGAACTCCGGGTGGCAGGCTGTCGCGTACACGGAGCAGGTTGGAACGGATGGCCTCTGCGCTCATGCCTTGGAGCCTTCCTCGTTGCTGCCGGCTTTGTGCTCGAAGACGTCCATGATGAGCGTCTCGGCTATGCTTGCTATCACGTAGTCGATGGCTGTGGCGCCCATCACCTCCTCGATGTGCTTCACGGCAACGGGAAGGGTGGAGGCTTGCACAAGGTAATACACATTTGAGCGCTTTTCTTTCTGGCTCTTTTCGTCGATGGTGATAAATTGCAGCTTGGCCTTGTACCAACGGTCGTCGCTGTCGGCCTCACTGAAAAACACCTCTTTGTAGGCGGCTTTCTTGATGTCGGCCACTTCATACTCGCCGTTGATGTAGGAGAGCATCTCGTCGGTGATTGATGACTCGGCCTCTGTGAAGCTCAGCGCGTCAACGGTATATTGTTCGGTCACTTTCTTGGGAAGACCGTCTTCCATTGTCTTCTCATAACGAATTTTTGTCTCAAACCAATCTGCTGTTCTTGATCTCATTTTTTGTATGTTTAAAATATTCCAATCTAAATTTTTAATTTTTAATCTTTAATCTTTAATTTTTATTCCTTTCCCCACTTTCACACCCTTGTATGACTTGTTCTTCACTGCGATGCCGTCCACGCCATAGAGTTGCTGATTGTCGAAGTCGGGATGGATGTCTGGTGATACAATGTGGTCGGTGGCTGCGTTCATGGCATCTTTCACGCCCTCTGCATCAAGTGCATGGTTGTAGATGCGCACGTCATCAAGGTTGGCCTTGAGCATGGAGGTGGAGCCTTGTTGACTGCGACCTAAATAATTGAGCGTGGTGCTGATGTCGGCTGGGCGGATGGTGAGGCTGGAGCTTCCCACGGGTTCGCCATCGACATAGAGCGTGGTGGCGTCGCGCCCGATGCTCACTGCCACGTGCTTCCAGCGCGAGGCGGTAAGTTTGGTGGTGCTTTCCACCTTTTGCTCGCCGGTGCCGTCGTTGATGACAAAGGCCACACCGGTGCCGTTGGAGGGGGTGAGGTAGGCATATTGCTCGCCTCCGTTGCCGAAGTCGAAGATGCGTTGGTTGGGTACGCTGGTGTTGCGCCAATACACCCAGGCGGCGAAAGTCAGCTCGTCGCTCGACGCCACCTCGTAGGGCAGTTGCACAAACTGTGTCGTGCCGTTGAGGCTGAGCGACCTGTCGCCTTCGGCTTTCGTGCCGGTGAAGGTGGGTGAGCCGTAGGCGGCGCCGTCCATTTGATGGATGGTGGCATCATGAAGGTCGCCGTTGAAGGGATAGTGGGCGGTGAGTGAGGGGGCGCCGGTGGGCGAAGCCTCCAGTGCCTCGCAGGGAGCCGAAAGGTTCTCGCTCTTGTCGATGGCCTTCAGACGGTATTCGTATTGCTTGCCCTGACGGCATCCGTTGTCAAGATATTTCGTCTCCTTCACCTTGCGGGCAATGGTGTTCCACTGGTTGGTGCCTTTCTCTGTACGCTGCACCATGTAGCCGTCGAGGTCTTCCTCTGCACCGGGTGTCCATTCCAAAAGCACGCCGGCGGCAAGCGGGGTGGCGGAGAGTCCGGAAGGGATGGCGGGAGCATCCGTTTCACAGGAGGCGTCGAGTGGCAGGAAGCGCCACAACTGCCGTGTGGGGTCGTCGAGACGTGCCTGCTGGTTGATGTTAATGCCTTGGATGCGGTTGCTCGCCGTGAGTGTCAGGTAGAGCGCACTCTCACGGTTGCGGATGAAATAGTAGCCGTCGCCGGCATATTCCAAATACCACTGTTGGTTGGTCGATGGGGTGCCGGTGCCGAAGGAGATGACATTGGCGCCACTCGAGGTGGAGAAATTGAGCACGTCCCAGTGCTTGCCGTCGTTCACCGACTTGATGTCGTAGAAACTGTAGTCGCCATCGACGCTCGAACCTACGGGCTTCACCTCCCACTGCGTGGTGGCCTTCCCGTTGTCTGCCGTCTGGGCGATGTTGGGGTTGCCGTTGAGCTCGCCGTGCTCGGCCACCAGCATCCGCGTGGCTTTGTTCATGATTTTATAGGTGCCGTTGATGACACTTGGCTGCACGTCGTCGCCCCATGTCACGTCAATCACGCGTTCGGCGTTCTTCTGGCCTTTCTGGTAGCCGGTGCCGCCGTGCATCGTCAGTTGGATTTCTCGCGTGGGTCCCACGCCGTCATAATAGACCTCGTGGTCAGAGCAAACAAACTGGTAGGTGGTGGTGTAGGCTTGGCGCTCGCTGCTGCCCATGAAGGCCTTCACACGACCGTCGTCGTGGCGATAGACAGTGGCGGCGGTCCAGTTGTTGGGGTGGTCGGCATAGCCAAGTCGCACACCATGGCGGCTGATGTCGCAGAACTCGCCGCGGGCACGGCTGTCGAACCCCCACCAGATACCTACTGTCATCCCGTTTTCCAGCCCGATGAAGGCCTCGGCCACGTTGTGCATCTCGTCGTTGTAGCCCACCTTGCCGTCGCGTGCGAGCAACTGGTAGAAAGCTTTGTAGTTGTCCATCGAACCCGCCAACTGGTGGGTGTTGCCCCAGTCGTAGTAGTCCTTGCCGCCATTATACCAGGTGATGGCCTTGTCGTCGTTGAGGGTGTTGCCGCCCACGATGCTTACATCGTTCATCACCTCGTAGTCGCTTTTCAGCTTCTTGGCGATGTCGCGGCTGTTGGAGGTGTTGGCGCCCTCCTCTGTCCAGTAGTCGGGCTCGTTGAAGATGGAGGCACCGCTCACACGGTGCTTCGTGTGCTCCTTCAGCCATTTCACATGGGCGGCGATGTTGGCTGCCCAGCGGTCAACATTGGCGGAGTTGCCGTTGCGATAGTAGCCGTCAACACCGGCCTCCTGGTCGCAAGTGAGCACGAGGGCGAGGGTGTCGCTGAGGATGTCGAAAATCTTGTTGCGCCGCTGCAGGGCACTCACCGGGTC
>CADBBP010000108.1:4099-15835 GCA_902792855.1 uncultured Prevotellaceae bacterium | reverse complement strand
GTTCAACTTGGTGGACAACATCAAGTGACCCCATGGTGTTCCAACTCACAGAGGAGATTGGTTTCCCCGACCCGCGTCTGGGTGAGCCCGACGGCCTCTTTGCAGTAGGAGGAGACCTCTCCCTTGACAGGCTGATCTTGGCCTATTCGTATGGCATCTTTCCATGGTTCGCCTGGCGCCAGGGGCAGATACAGTGGTTCTGCCCTATGAAGAGGTTTGTCATCTTCCCCGGAGAGATACATGTGTCTCACTCCATGCGCACACTCCTTCGCAAGGAGAAATATACGGTGAGCATCAACAAGGACTTCCCACAAGTCATACGTTGCTGCAGCACCGTTGACAGTCGCGATGAAAACGAGTACGCCTGGCTTGGAGAGGACATGATACAAGCCTACACGCGCCTCCATGAGAAAGGCTTCGCTGCCAGCGTGGAGGTGTGGGAAGGCGAGCGCCTGGTGGGCGGCCTTTATGGCGTCACCATCGGCCGTGGGTTCATCGGCGAGAGCATGTTCTCACTCGTCCCAAACGGCAGCAAGGTGGCACTCATCTATCTCGCCGCATTCCTCCACAGCAATGGAGGCTCCATCATCGACTGCCAAATAGAAAACCCTTACCTCAAGAGCATGGGGGGAAGATACATCGACTACGACCGCTACCTCGAACTGCTCCATGGGGAGAGGCGAGCGTGAGTCCAACCATTCCTTACTCATTCACACAGCATCATCATGAACATGAGACATTGGACTGCCATGGTGCTTTGCCTCCTGGCCTCCCACCTTTTTGCCCAACCCCTTGTCAGCATCACCGACTTCTCTGGACCAGAAGCCCTGAACGGCTATTTGGTGACGGGTATGACCACCGACCGGCGCGGGTTGCTGTGGTTGTCCACATGGGGCGGCCTCTATCGTTATGATGGCTACCAATTCGTGTCCTACAAAGTGCGGCCGGGAGACGGCAACGACCTGGACAACTCACGCCTCGACGACGTGCAACAAGACATCCACGGCAACCTCATCTGCCGCTCCTACGACACCTTCTATCTTTACGACATCGAGACCAACAGGTTCAGGAAACTCAAGGGAGCGAAGGGCATCGAGGCCGGACGCCACCGCCTACATTTCAGTGGCGTGTTCAACCGGGACGGTTACCAACTGAAAGTGGAAAAAGACCGTCTGGTCTATCTCGACAACGTATCAAGGCAGTGGCTGACCTTGGTGGACAGTGTCAAAATGGCCACGGTGAGTTCCACGGGAGTGGTGTGGGCCGTGTTGGGCGACAACCGACTGAAGCGCATCATCGTCAAGCACCGGAAATACGACATGGTCGATGAGGGCGAAAGCATCCGTGCGCTGCACTGCGACCGGCAAGGCCGCATCTGGCAGGCCAACGACGACGGCAGCATCCTGCTGCGCGACCCGCTTGGAAAGATGCTGGGCTACATCACGCCCGGCGGGAGGCTGAGCAGCACCAAAACCATCATGACCTCCGCTTTCGACATAGACGACGACAGCCACGGCAACGTCTATCTCGCCTCGCGCATGGAGGGCCTTTTCGTCCTCTCGCCCGAAGGCGACGCCTACCACGTGAGCCACTACACCCACGACCCCCACAACCCTTTCAGCATCAGCGACAACGAACTCTTCTCCGTACTGTGTGATGGCGACGCCGTGTGGGTGGGTTCGCTCTTCGGCGGTCTCAACCTCATGAAGCAAGAGCACGGTGCGACCGTCTTCCTCAACCGAAACAACCGGTGCCACAACTTCCCTCCCCACGAGCAACTGTTTGGCATCCGACCCATCATCAAGGTCGGAGAGACCATCGTCATGGGAACCTCCAACGGCCTCTACACTTTCAAAGGGCAGACCAAGGAACCGGAAAACATCCGCTTCCACCATTCCATCAGGCAAAAGGACGACCCCCAAAGCCTCGCCAGCAACAGCATCATCTCAGTGGGACATTTCGGGAAGAAGGGACTATATGTATGCACCTCACACGGCGGACTTTGCCATGCGACATCAGAAAACCTGCTGCAAGACAACCTCAAATTTGACACATGGAACATGGATGCCGGAGCACCCTCCGACCAGACCCTATGGAGCTTTGCAGACAACCACGGCAACATCTGGATAGTCTTCGAGAACTATCTCTCCAAGTTTGACGGCAAAACGATGGCTTCGGTGGACTTCGTGGCCGACGACCCACGCCTCGGCACCCTCAGAGGGACGAAGCCCATCCTTTGCAACGACGGCACGGCATGGTTGGCCACCACACACGGACTGGCACGTGTGCAACTCAACCAACTCATCCCCACCCCTTGCTCGCCACCCATACAAATCACATCCCTTTCGGCCAACGGAAGAAACATCCCCTATTCGCTGAACGCCGACACCATCATCCTTGCCAAGAACCAGCGCAACTTCACCATAGAGTTCGCCGCACTGGAGATGGCGGGCACCGAGCATGTGGAATATGCCTACATGATGGAAGGTCGCGACACCACATGGGTGAAAAACGGACACCACCGCTCACTCAGTTTCTTCAACCTTGGTGCCGGCACCCACCACCTGCTGGTCAAAGCCACGGACAACAACCGTATATGGAGCGACAAGGTGCGGCGTGTCACCATCATCGTGCAGCCCACCTTCTGGGAAACGCCATGGGCATGGCTGCTCTACACCATCGCCGGCCTGCTGATGGCCACGCTGCTCGTCCTCGTGGTCATGTACATCTACCGCCTGCGACTGACCGCAAGTTTCGAGAAGCGCATGGCAGACATCAAACTGCGCTACTTCACCAACATCAGCCACGACCTGCGCACACCATTGACACTCATCGAGGGTCCCGTCACGGAGATGCTGCAAGACGACACGCTGAGCCAGAAAAACCGCAGCCTCCTCAACCTCGTACACAGCAACACGCGGCGGATGCTCACCTTGGTCAACCAGATACTCGACTTGCGCAAAATACAAAACAGCAAGATGCACCTGCTCATCGAGCGCATCGACCTCAAGGCCGAACTAAGCACCGTGATGTCCGACTTCCGTCACCTGGCCGACGACCACCAAGTCAATTTCACACTCAACGACCACACCACGGAGGCGGCATTCATCTGGGGCGACCGCGACAAGGTGCAGAAAATATTCTTCAACCTCCTTTCCAACGCCTTCAAATACACCGACCGTGGCCAGCGCATCTGGATAGAGTTGGAGAACGACGAACAAACCGTCAGCGCCACAGTCAGCGACACAGGAAAGGGCATTCCGCAGCAAGCCCTCGGACGGCTGCTCGCACGCTTTGAGACCATCCTCAGCGACAACTACATGCAAGCCTCCACAGGCATCGGTCTTTCACTGGTCAACGAATTGGTGCAACTCCACCATGCGCAACTCGTCATCGAGAGCAAAGAGCACGAAGGCAGCCATTTCAAAGTGGTGTTCCAAAAAGGCAACGAGCACTTCCTGCACGATGAAAACGCCCAACTCATGACCAGCACCGACCGCCCACAAGCCACCACAGAGCCGGAAGGGAATGCCATCATTTCCGACGAAGAGGCGGCATCCGATACCCCCAGGACCCGCATCCTGGTGGTGGAGGACGATGCGGAAATGCTGCAATTCGTTGCCGGCATACTTGACAAAACCTACCAAGTAATCCCAGCCGTTGACGGACAAGACGGCTTGGAAAAAGCCGGAGAATGCCAACCCGACCTTATCATCAGCGACATCAACATGCCGCGCATGGACGGATGGCAGATGGTGGAGGCCTTGAAGGCACGGGCGGAAACCA
Organism: uncultured Prevotellaceae bacterium; assembly: GCA_902792855.1. Taxonomy (GTDB): domain Bacteria; phylum Bacteroidota; class Bacteroidia; order Bacteroidales; family Bacteroidaceae; genus Prevotella. The sequence goes on along the minus strand of CADBBP010000108.1, from coordinate 12,049 downwards.
GCCACATCCCCATCGTCCTGCTCACGGCCAACAGCAGTATCGACGACCGCATCCGCGGGGCCGCCCAGGGGGTGGACGACTACCTCGTCAAGCCCTTCAGCACGGAGTACCTGCGCGTCAGATTGGCTGCCATCCTGCAAAAGCAACAGCAGCAACAGCAACACTTCGTAAATGCCTTCACACACGACACGGGGCTTACGCTTCCCACCGACAACGCCGGTGTGGAGCAACGGTTAGTGGAGATGGACCTGCAGTTCATGAACCGGCTGCGGGCATTCTTGGAAGAGCATCTGTCCGAAGCCACGCCCATGCAGGAACTGGCGGAGCACTTGGGCATGAGCCGCACGCTGTTCTACAACAAGATACGCAGCATCACCGGGATGACCCCCGTCGATTTCTACCGCAAATACCATGTGGAGCGAGCCGCCCAGATGATGCGCGGCGAGGGCCTGACGGTATCTGAAGCCTGCTATGCGTCCGGCTTCTCCGACCCGAAATACTTCAGCAAGGTGTTCAAGAAATTCATGGGCGCCACACCAAGCGAATACCGCAACAACAAATAAAGAGGCCTTCACTCCTCAAATGACATTGATTTTGGACAAACCGGAACGAAGACCTCGCTTTCAAATTAGCGGGAACTCACGTCAAATCAGTATAAGCATCCCATATTCGACTTACCCCTCGAAAGATGGTCATCATGGGCTTCCTGAGACCCCGGCACGTAATGTCGGGGAGGGAGGTTGTCCAAATGAAAAATGACCACGGTAAACTCTACATATCAAATTTTCGACCCATTTTTAGCCCGAACTAAGGTTATGTAGTTTATGTGAGTTTTTAATTGTTTTGTACTATCAATGGAATAATGACCGTTTCCTAATGAAACAAAGGATTTCCAAAAATCTATCCCAATGGAATGATAGAACATTTGTACTATCAATCTTTATACGGGAAAAACCTTAGAATTTCTTCATTTATCGGCCTTTAAGATTTTGATAGTACAAAATGGCACAAAACTCAGATAGTTTATGAAAAACATAATTTAGACTTAAACAACTCTATAAAAGTACGCAAAAAAAAAGAATAGTCCACCAAATAATCGGCGGACTATTTTTCTGATTTTCAACATTGTCGTGCGATTTCTTGAATTAAATCAAGTGCGTAGAGCTAAATTTGGCGTTATCGTAGGATAATACTATTTTACTGTTGCCTTTATGTTGTTCTTGCCTGCTGCCAGTTTTTGGTCTTTCTCATACATTGTTCCATATTTTCCTTCTGGCATATCGCTAAGAACAAACATTGTACATGCTCGCCCCGCAACAACGTTATCTGTTGCCGCTGTACTTATTGCTGTTGCTGCCAAATCGACCAATGCACCAATCCAGCCGCCCCCACTGCCACTTACACTCCTATCGACTTTGACAAGTCCTTCTCTTTGATATAAAGTTTCTCCCGTTTTGGTGGATCTGAGGATATATTCTACACCTACTGTTAATGTTCCTCCTAAATTGTTTCTTTTCCATGACTTGATAATAGTGAACATCGCGGCATCTGCTCCAAGAACGTTTCTAAACTGTGATAAGTCATTATCGATAAACATTTCAGCATCGTATGCGCTTTCTGATTGGAACAATTCCATTGTCATCATTGGGGAATAGACATAGTAGCCTTTCTCACAAAGAGGCGCATATAATGTTGTATAGAAATAATCTTTTGCCTCAACGTGGTTTGTCTGGTTAATAGGAGGCATAACAACGATTGACAACGGTTTCTCTTCGTACATTTTGGGGTACATAGCATCACGTGTTGTTATCTGCTCGGCACACGAACACATTAACAATGCCATCAAACCGAGAATGATATTTTTTTTCATTTTTCCAACTGATTAATGATTCTTGAAATAAACTTTTCAGATTCAGGGTAGGCCTCAATTTCCGCTCTCAAAAGAGCCAATCCTTCTTCTTTTTTCCCAGCTTTGTATAACAGGTAACCATATTCGGCATTTGCTCCTGGAGGAACAGCCATTCTAATGCCTTTTTGGTTTTTGATGACCTTTTCGTATTGAGCCATCGCCTTTGTTAACAGCTCATCAGTTCCTCTTTTTGTATATTTGTAGGTAGCATCCTCAGATCCATACCAAGAATATAGACTCTTTTGTGTCGTACACGAAGCAAATGCAATCACACAAATAGTCATAATGAATAATTTCCTCATGGCAATGTTATTATTTTGGTTTCTTGACTTGATAAGAATAATTGTTTACTGTAAACAATATTACCATTAAATTTAACAGTAACGTTTCTGCGACCAGTAGCCACACCATATTGTATTCCTTTTCTATTAGCCGTTTTAGGCTTTATTACTTTGGCATCAAAAAGAGTGCCGTCTACATCGACTTGAACCAACTTAGAGCCATTTCCGTAAGTATCCTTAGGACCAACAAAAACCAAATATGCCATATCCTCTTTGCCACTTTGCTGGGCAACAGGGAAACTGCTTTTGCACCCTACTAAAAGGCAAACAAATGCAAACAAAGTGATTAAAATCTTAGTTTTCATACAAATGCTATTTAATTTCTTCGATATAATAATCTGTCAATTTTTCTGCATCTATCGTTGCATCAGTTCCTTTAAAAGAAACAAAGGAATATTCAGTTTCTGGAGTATCACCTCCAGTAGCAGATACAGTCACAGTCCCGATTTGTTTACCAGGAAGTTCTATCATTACCCCTGTCTGAGGATTCTTTACTTTCTTGCCTTTAGTCATTACTGCAAAAATGTCGCCAACCTTAATTCCTTGACTTGCCCCTCCTGCTATGAGTTGCGCATTTGAATCATAGGATAAGAAAAAGGTTCGCCAAGGCTTATCCGTACACTTATTTATTATGTTTTCAACTAATTGGCCAATGGCTTCAGAAATAGCCTTGTCGCTTAATGTTGCATCATAATCAGCTTTTCCACCGACACCCATAGTTGTTCTAGTCGTCAACTCGGCAGATCCTTTTCCTTCATCAGAATAAATAATAAGACCAGTTGATACATCTACAAGACGAATAGCTACAGCAGCTTCAACTATTTGACTTTTTGTAGCTGAAAAAGCCCCTGTCTTACCAACATTTTTGCGTCCGAATTCAGTGATAGAGCCGATAATCATATAATCGGCACCAATAGTTGCTAGCCCATTATCACTTTTCTTAGCCTCTTCAAGGAGTGTATTCAAGTCACCACGTTCGAGCAACAAAAACTTTTCAGAAGCAGCTAATTTTGCCGACAATATGTCAAGAGCTTGTTTGCCCATCGGGTCATTATCTTTGTCGTAAAAAATACCCTTTGCATACTGGGTCTCATTACTAAAACGACCTATAGCCACTTTTCTCTTAATAACTTTTTGCCCCTTCTCAACATGTTCCTGTTTTACGGGTTCCACTACTTCCACTTTTCGTTGTGCATGAGTAAAGGCACAAAACGAAAAAAAAGAAACAAATAAAATTATTCTTTTCATTCTTCCAATATTATTAGATTTGATTATTATATAGCATTTATTTGGTTTATCAGGCGATTAAAATTTTATATTTTAAACTATGTTAAGTGTGATATTTCTAATCCGCACATATATAGTTGCAAAGGTACATATTATTCGTTAATGCTCAAAACAAATTGCCTTTTTTTTGATAAAATATTGGATTCTTTCACTTTGTTCTTGATCACTTTGGTGCTGTTTTTCTCGTTCATATTTTCAACTTCCTGAAAGACAAGTTTTTGCAAATAGGAACAGATTCCACTAACCATATCGTCCAACACGAGCGTCATAATCATCTGACAAAAAAAGACAACCCATAATGCCTAATGCCATCATGGCAAAGGTGAACGAGATTCTGTGCATAGCCATCCTCCTCAGGAACATGAATTTCGTCTTCAATTTTTCCTTGCTTTAGGCTATCACCCCCGAGAGTTTCCCGCCCCATAACATGCGAATATGGCATACACAGTTTTCTGGATTGTGTCAAGGTTCCTATCGGAAGACTTGTCCTTCCTATTTGTGGCGGTTTGCCTAAGTTATGTGTCAAGTTCCCAGTGCAGATTGTCCTCCATACCCAGTGCCTACGGCTTATGCAGTTGTAGAGTTCGGCACTGATACTTGTGATTTAGTGTCGAGTCTCTAACAGTTCTAGGTTCACTCTGCACACTCGACAAGATGGAAGCAGACATCCGTCAAATCAAAGCCCAGCAAAGTTTCGCATACGAATCACTGCTCTATATTGCCCCAAAAAGTAGCCAGTGTACCTTCAGTTGACAATCCCAACAATCGACCGACAGTTTATGCGGTCGATATACTATAGGTAGTTTCCCGTCTGCCTCAAGCAACCGAATGGCAGTCTTTAGCAGTTCCATATCATAACCTTTTTTGCAACAACGTTCCGTATCCTTTCGGAACGTTTTGGTCATTCTTATTCCAAATATGCAATCAGATACCAAACGACTTTAACATTTCATCCGAAGATGAGGCATGTCCGTTGTTAATGGTAAGGCTTTTACCTCTTCGGCGACATTTACAATCCACCATTTACCCGGGGCGTTGCCCTAGGCTGATATCTCGCTGGCCTTACAGGCCTTACAGGCCGTTTGATGCTCATAGCCCTTGGTATCAGGAATTACATAAAAGTAATTCCCTACATTAGCAACCGGCCACTTGGCGTTTGCTATTTGGCGGGGAGGTGCATACGGAAAGATGCGAAAAAATTTTTTTACATCAGCTGTTTGACAAGGGTGTGTACGGGCAAACAAGTAGATAACAAAAATGGGAGAACCCGTTTGTTCCTTTTATCAAACGACTTTTCATTGAAGTCGCATTGATGCAACGGAACAACAGGCTCCCCTTTTAGATATCTGAAGTTTCCAACCTTAATTCTTTCATCAATTAAAGAATTAGAGAATCTTCATTCATAATGGAATTTATAGAAATTGAGATGAGATGAAATGACAAGTCATTTCCAAACTCTATTGCTTAAGGCTCGCGTCGCTTGCGACGATAATTCCTCAAAACTCTCTTCATCAGTTTATGAATTCTCAAATACGTGATAAATGAATACTGTTTCCGTATTTTGTAGAGAGGAAGTTCAGTTAGAAATCAGTTGAGCGAAAGTTTTCTTCCGTCCACGATGACGATGCCTTTGTAATCCTTGCCCACACGCTGGCCGGAGAGGTTATAGCGTTGCCCGCTCGTGGTGGGGATTGCCTGTACGCTGTCGATGCCAGTGGAGACAACCTCCACGACGGTCTCCTCCGTGCTCAGGCCGCCCATCTCGTTGGCCGTGCGCAACGTGTAAGTGCCTGTCTCGCTGACGGTGAACGAGTTGTCGGCTGTGTTGCCCACATACTTCCCATCCTTGAAGATGACGGTGCAGCGCACCTGCGGGTCGTTCTCCCAAGAGATGACAGAGCCGTTGACCACCGCCTTGGGGGCTTTGGTAAGCACGGTGTAGTCGGTGGGAAGCCATCCGTCGGTGCCGCCAAGGACATTCATGATGGTGAATTTCTTCGCCTCTTCGGCAGTGATGACCGGCGTATAGGTGTTGGTCGATGTGGGCGAGTTGCCACGCACGCTGAGGTCAATCTCGTTGCCATCCTTGTCCACGGAGCCATACTCATAGAAACGGGTGGGCAGGTTGCCCATGGAGGTGTAGCCGTTGTCGCTGGGCTGGATGATCATCTTGGTGAACAAGTAATAGGTGGCGGGGAAATTCTGCCATGGGCGGCTGAGGTTGTAGTCGCCTTTCTCCTTCATCGTGGCTCCTGCTCCGGCCTCGGCACGGTCGATGGTGCAATGGCTGAAGACATAGCCCCACTTGGTGGTGCTGGTGGTGGCAGGTGCAGAGATGACGCTGCCCGGCCCCTCCATGATGAGGTCGCACTGGTCGTAGAAGTGGTCGCCACCGCCGCAGATGTAGTCCACGGTGCCCTGGATGCGGCAGTGGTCATAGTAGGAACGCTCGCCAGTCACCTGGGTGTCCTGCTGCGACTGCATGCACACATTCTTGAACACCGACTTGTTGCCGCCGTAGATGGCCACGCCCACCCCCTTGCGTGCTGCGGCACGGTAGTCGAGGTCGTTGCGGGCGGTGAAGTCCTGCAGATAGAAGCCCTCACGGTCGCGGATGTTGAGGATGGGGTTGGAGATGCCCGTCCTTGTGCCGTGTATGAGCACGCCGTCGCGGCTTTGTCCGATGAGAGACACGTAGCCCCTGTTGATGCGTTGCTCGTTGTTCTCGCCGAAGTCATAGTCGCCATCCTTCATGAAGATGGTGATGCGCTCCAAGTCCTTCTGCGTACTGGTGCCGATGGCCTTGATGGCGGCGGTGAACTCCTCGGCGCTTCCCACCACGTAGTCGAAGGCTTTCTTCTCCACGGGCAGTTGCTCGCCGGTCTGGAAAGTCACCGTGATGTCCTCCGTGGTCTTGTTGCCAAACAAGTCCTCTGCCTGTCCGGCGGGGATGGTGAAAGTGTATGAGTGGGCATAGTCCAGTCCGGTCACTCCGAAATTGAGCGATGTGCCGGTGTCGGCATGCACCTCCTCACCTTGGAAGTTGACGTTGCAAGGAGCCATCTCACGGTCGAAGGTGACGCTGACCATGGCATGGTTGCGCACGGCATTGGCCGTCATCTTCATCACCTTTGGCGTCGTGCCGGGGTTGGTTTTCTCGATGACGAGCAAGAGTTGTGCATAGGGTTGGTTGCCCCCGGTGATGGTGAACGCGATGGGCTCTCCGGGCTTGTGGTTCTCCACCACGACGGTCAGGTTGTCACGGCCGCCACGGGTGTAGCCATGCTTGGTGGGAATGCGGAAGGTGGCTCCTTCGGAAGTCATGGCCGTCAAGCCCTCGCCGTCGCCGTAGTTGGCACCGAACTTCTCCAGGGTGAAGGTCTTCACCACCACGCCTCCCGGCACTTCGAGGAGATTGTCGGCGGCATTGAACTTGAACTGCTGTCCTCCCCATCCGTCCAGGCTGGTGGTGCGCAGGGTATAGAGACCGTCGGTCCATCCGTCGGTCCATTCCCCTTGAGGCTCATAGGCTGCCTTGCCGTCGGCGCTGTAGGTGATGCGGTATTCCTCATCCTTGTCGCCCGCGACATACAGGAACACCCCCTCCACACGGAGTGTGAAGGTGCGGTCGTCGCCCTTGATGGAGTAAACGGCTGTGGCGTCCTGCAGCGTGGCGGTCACCTCTGGCTCCGTGCCATCGTTGGCCACTGCCGTCACCACGGGCATCGTGGTGTAGGTGTTGCCGGTCAGCGTGGCGGTGTAGGCGTCGCCGGTGTTGATGGCGTTGCGCACGGCGGCGTCCACCGGCACACCGTCAACGAAGAGGGAGCGGAGCTGCAGCTCGCCGGCATGGAAGAGGCGGAGCACGCAGTTTTTCTGCATCACCACGGCGTCGCCAATGGCTTTCACCGTCAGCGTGATGTTCGTGGCATTGTTGGCACGCGGGGTCTCCAGGGTGTAGCTGCCGTCGCCGTTGTCGGTCACCTCCACCTCGTCCTCGCTGGTCTCCTCCTCGGCATACACGCCAAGGGTGGCGTTCTCGCAAGTCACTTTGAATGTGGTGGTCTTCTCCTTGTAGGTCTTGGGCAGCCGGCACTCATAGCCGTTGTCGGTGGCGGTCACATCATAGCCGTCGATGGTGATGCCTGTGATGCGCGCCAGTTTGGCGTCGAATTCTCCCCTCAGCCACACGTCGTCCAGGTCAAACTGGTTGTCGCCGTTCACGTTGTTGCCGGCACCCTTCCAGTTCTTGGCGGGAAAGATGCGGATGTACGCCTTCTCCTGCTTGCCGATGGGGAGGGTCACTTTCTGGTTCACCCATTGGTTGTAACTGGCACCGGTGAGGTATTCGTCGCCCACGACAGTCCATGTGGCCTTGTCGGTGGAGTAGGCAATGGCATAGTATTGCTGCGG
>CADBBP010000108.1:0-4073 GCA_902792855.1 uncultured Prevotellaceae bacterium | reverse complement strand
TCCATGTCCTGCTTGTAGTTCCTTGTGTCGGCTTCTATCTCAAAATAGTTGTAGGGATTTTGGTAGTCGTATGCCTTTCCGTCGGGGAAGTCCACCGCCTTGTCGCCATACGTGAAACTGGTGCTTGCCACCGATGGTGTGGGCACCGGACTTGTCATGTGCAGGGCGGCCCCGTCGCAGTTGATGGCCTGCACCTCCAGGTAGGCCCCCTTGTTGTCTTGTGCGCTCACTTGGTTGGCCTCCACGGCAATGGTGGAGCGGTAGGCCGTGAGGGTGGCCTCGTCGGAGGACAGGAAAGTCTCGTTAGGCTTCAGCCTCACGTTGTGCAGGTTGACACTGCCGTTGCCGGTGACGGCGGTGCCCCCGGGCGTCCCCACCCCGTTTTTCACGGCATAGTCGTAATTGAACGACCAGTGTGCCGCCGTCTCTTGCGCCGTGGTGATATGAGCGAAGCTCAGGGCTGCCAACAGCAGCCCCAAGCTTTTGATGCAATGTCTTTTGTCCATGTGCTTACTTCTGCAAGTACTTGCGACCATTCTTAATGACGATGCCTTTGTAGTTGGCTCCCACCTTTTGGCCGGCGAGGTTATAGACGGCGTTGCTCTGCTTCCTCACACTCACGGTCTCGATGGTTTGGATGCCGGTTGCACCACGTGTGATGACGAGTTTGGTGATGAAGAGGTTGGTGCCGGTCTTTGAGCGTGTAATCTTGAAAGAAGTGGAGCCGGCAGCGGCCTCTGGCACGGTGTACGTCTGTGTGGACGGCTCGGTGTTGGTGTCGTAGCCGAGGTCGATGAATGTCTTGTCGTCATCCAAGAGTTCGGTGCCGTTGGCGAAGAGGAAATACGGTGTGGAGATTTTGGTGTCGTCGCCCTTGTTGGTGTAGGCGGTGACGGCAATCTCATCGTTGGCCTCCAAGGCTTGGTCGAGGGTGATGACGATGCGCGGCGTCTTGTTCTTCTCATATCCCTCATCGTTGATGTTGGCCTTGTTGCCGTTCAGGCTGAGGGTGTAGAAGGTAGTACCAGCAGCAGTGGTGTTGGCGTAGTTCACGCGGTTCTCGCCCTCGTCGCCACCTTCGAATGTAGCCTTTCCACCTTTCTCGATGGCTCCGCCCTCGGAACCTTCCCATGAGAAGATGACACCTTCGGAGGGTGTGTCAGGCGTGGCTTTTCCAAGCACGGCATTGGCGTCGGCCTCTGTGATGTAGAGTTGGAACCAGCTGTCTTGCTGCACGTTGCCGGAGCAAGTGACAGAGACGCTCTTGGTGGCAGGTGCTGCGGTGAAGTCGAGCAGTGCGAAGCGCGGCCCGTTGCCGTCCACCTTGATGGGATAAGTGGCCGAGCTGCTGATGATGGCGTCTTCCTTCACGCCGGAACCGATGGCATCGGTGAAGAAATTGGCATCGTCCACGTCAATCTTGTAGATGTAGTTCATGTTGCGGTCGGCAGACTGTGCGGAGCCACCGATGGCAAGTGCATAGATTTTCTTTCCCTCGGGCACGTTGATGACGACGGGGTCGTTGTTCTTGATGTTGATGTAGTCGGTCAGGATGACGCCGTCGGGGTCGGTCCAGGTGGTCTTCTGCTTGTCAAGAGCCCTTGCATTCATGGTGATGGTGAAGCCCTCTGCGTTGTCAAACTGATAGAGGTCGGGGGTTGAGGCATCCACGTTGAGGTTGTTGCCGCTCAGGCGCACGAAGTTGGCCTCGACGGGTGTCTCACCAGCCACGGCGGTGAAGGTGATGCGCTTGATGTTGACGTGGAAGTTTCCGTTCTCGTCGCCGTTATAGCTTCCAGGCACGATGTTTCCGTTCTGGTCGATGTTGTATTTCATGATGAGCGTGTAGGCGCCCACGGGCAGCACGGGGGTCTGCGGGATGTTGTCGAAGTCCTTGTAGATGGTCCAGAAGTCGCCGGGTGCTCCCGTCGGGTCGAGGTTGAACATCTGGTTGTAAACTTCCTTTCCGGAGGCGTCGGTGATGATCCAGGTCATGAACATGCCGTCCATCGGCGTGGCGTAGTTGATGCTCATCTGGTAGGCGGCCTCCTTGGTGATGTTGATGGCAAACTTGGCCACGTCGCCAGCGGAGGGGTAGTCGAGGCGCGGGCAGTTTTCGTCGCCCTCGCCCATGTAGTGCAGCGTCTTGTTGCCTTGCGAATCCGACGTGTCAACGGTGGAGAGGTCGATGTCGAACGAGTCGCCGCTGCCACCAGCCTCGGTGAAGGTGATGTCCTTCACGTTGGTGGTGAAGTTCTCATAGTTGGTGCCTTGGTGGAAGGTGAGTTTCAGGGTGTAGTTGCCGGCGGGGAGCACGTCGGTGTTGGGCAACGAGGTGTTGTGTCCCTCGGGCTTGAAGGCCCAGTCGCCGCCGTCAACGCCGGTACACACCACGTTGGCGGTCTGTCCATAGACGGTCTGTCCGTTGGCGTCGGTAATCAGGAAGTCGATGGTGACTGGCTCGCAGGGCGTGGCCGTCTCAAAGGCGATGGCGTAGGCAGAGGTCTTGGTGTTGGTGATGGGGAAGGAGATGATGTCGCCGTCGCCCACCCAGTTGAAGCAGTTGTTGTCATCACAGCTTGGTGTGCTGCCCCAGGAGCAGTTCTTCTCGATGGTGGCCTTGCTGCCGTCGAGCACGCCGGGGATGTTCAGGCCGAGCTTGTTGGTGCTTGGGTCGTCGGGCAGTGCCTCAGAGTCGAGGAACTCCACCTTGGAGATGTTCACCGTGAGCGACTGCCCTTCCTCCAGGTTGTCGTAGGTCATCACGAGAGTGTAGTTGCCGGCCGGCATGGGGTTGGTGACGGGCAGGCTCTTGTTGGCCTTCTTGTCGCCGAAGCCTCCCACGGCGTATGGCTCGGTGGTGGCATCATAGAACACGCTGCCGTCGGCGGCGGTGATGCAGAAGTTGACCACCACCTGCGCCTGGTTGGTGCCGCCGTAGCTGATGATGCTGTACTTGGTGTCGGCCTTGGTGTTCTCAAACTGGATGGTGGCGGTGTTGCCCTTGGTCATCCAGTCAATCTTCGAGCCGTCCCAACCGGCAGAACCGTGAAGCGTACCCGTGCCGGCATCGACTGTCGAGGTCGAGAGGTCTAGTTCACCGGGAATCTTCGATTGTGCTTGAGCTACCACTGCTCCACAAAAGAGCAGCACGAGCATCGTCAAAAGAGTAGAGATTTTTTTCATACTACATACTTTTTTAGGTTAATAATATTGTTAATAGTTTCGTGCCGCAAAGATACTGCAATCCATAAAAAGGGCATGGGTAATAATCAACTAAAAGGGTGTAATATTTGCTGTAGAGCAATTATTACACCCTTTTTCAAGAGAGGTGCCCTCCATAAGACACCCAAGGACGGTGTCAACCACAAATCCTATATGAAATTGGCTCCGCGAGCTCACAAGCCAATGTTGTTCCCGAACAAAGGCAATACCTATTTCTGATTAACCTCTTTTTGCTTGCCAATGCAATGGTGCGGATACATAAAAACATAAAAATTAGGTATTGCGCCATTCGTTTTCCCATAGTAACTTTGCACCCAATAAAGAAGTAGCGATTTTGGCGGGCTTGGCATAGCTCAATCAAAAAAGGCGCTGCACAGCATTACCGCAAGAACCATACCCATAGAGATGAAGGTGCTGATGAACCACATCTATGAACTTCGAAAAGGTGTGCGCCAAATGGTGCTGTTCACCTGCAACAAGAAATACGGTGAGCAAGTCGCAGGACGACTGGAGAGCAGGGGCATCCCCTACGTTTTACAACAAGCGGGACAGCAAAATCTGAATTTCTACTTCGGACGTCGCGAGTGCCTGGAGGCCATCCGGCTCATCATCACTCGTCCGCTGTGCCAACTCACACCTGAAGAGGACTTCATTCTCGGCGCCATGCTTGGTTATGACATCTGCGCCCAATGTGAACGCTATTGTCAAAGGAAAGGTCGTTGTGAAAACAGGAATTAACCAACAATAAAAGATAAAAAATGAACACAACAATTGTCATCTACGGTTCCTCAACGGGAACCTGTGAGGCCATCGCTGAGAAGATTGCCTCGAAACTGGGCTGCGAGGCC
>CADBBP010000107.1 GCA_902792855.1 uncultured Prevotellaceae bacterium | reverse complement strand
TTTGATACCATGCATCAACGTTGCAAAGATATGAAATACCACCCATTCTTGCAAGCATTATCCCAACTTTTTTGATTGTGACGAGAAATTATGTATCCAACTCTTTTTAATGCCTATGCGAAATTACCATCTTCTGTAAATCAGAATCAAATAAAAATGCAACGACTCGTTGCAGGAATTCTGGAACGACCTGTTTCAGTAATTGATGACGGAATACTTTGCCAACTTGGTAAAGTTTTTTCATTGCCTGATTGTAAATAGATGGCAATGCTATAGAATGATTAGCAAATGATGGCAATGCTATGAAATGGATAGCAAATGATAGCAATGACATAAAATGGATGGCAAAAATGGCAGATTCTGATTCTGATTCTGAGTCTGATATTGATTCTGATATAAAAAAGAAACTTCTCCCCTATATTATCATATAGGGGGAGAAGCAAAGAAAAAAATTTCTTTGCCACTCTCCCTCAACAAAAACTGTTATGCTGGTAACAACGATTTCCTGGGAGGTCGCAAGCCCAGCGGCATTCTTGGCGGCATGGGAAAACGGAAAACTACCCGGCACCAAAAAGCGAGTTTATGGCAAAATGACATACTTTTGCGGCATTCATGCCATAATTTTGCAGCGAAAAAGCAACCCCCGTTTTAGAAGCCATGAAAAGACAACAAATGCACGCCAATCGCGAAACCCGGAGTTTCATCATTCACGAGAGCAACCTCCGCATATCCTTACTACTGTCCGACCATCCGCACGTCCTTACTACTGTCCGACCTCCGCATGTCCTCACTACTGTCCGAAAAGGAACAGGGGAAGCCCGTCAGGCATTTCCACCATGGCATCCTACTTCATGCTGGCCGATGCGACCGTAGATGCTTTTCCATGCTTCAGAATCGCTCTCGTAAAAGTCAAGCGTATCGCAGCCCTTTTTCGATTTTGAGTTTCAACACGCGGCGTACACTTTGGTCTAAGCGCTCCTTGGTGATGGTGCCATTCTCCACGGCCTTGACCATGGCTTCGAAAGCTTCGATGAAGTTCTGCGGACCAAGCACGATGTCGGCACCAGCCAGGAAACATCCCACTGTAGCCTCGGCACAAGTATATTGCTGCGTAATGGCCCCCATCTCCATGGCGTCGGTTATGATGATGTTCTCATATCCCAGCACACCGCGCAGTTTGTCCTGCAAGATGAGCGAAGACATGGTGGCGGGCAGTTCTGTTCCCGTCACGTTGGGCGTACCAATATGGGCCGTCATGATCAACTGGCACCCCCACTTGATGCCGGCCTTGAAGGTGATCATCTCACAATTCATCATCTCATCCCAAGTCTTCAAGCTTTGCGCGTAGCCGTAGTGCGTGTCGGCCTTGGTGTCCCCATGGCCCGGGAAGTGCTTGATGCATCCCGTGATGCCGGCATCCTTCAACCCCTGCAGGTAGTTGGTGACCATCGGTGCAGCCACGGCGGGGTCGTCGCTGAAGGCCCGCTTGCCGATGACGATGTTCTCAGGGTTGGTATTCACATCGGCAACAGGGGCAAAATCGATGTCGAAGCCATACCTCTTCAGGTAGGTGCCGATGGTGTAGCCACAGTAGTAGGCATTGCCAGGATTGCCCGTCTTGCCGATAGAATCCATCGACTCAAACTTCTCCACATTGAAATTAGGATTGTTGCCGATGCGTGCCACACGTCCACCCTCCTCGTCGATACAAAGCAGGGGCGAGCCATGAAGGGCACGGATTTGGGGTATGAAGGCAGCCAGCTGCGCCTCGTTTTCTATATTGTGAGCATAGAGGATGACGCCGCCCACCGGATATTTCTCATTCACGGCCAGCATCGTGGCGTTCACAGCCTGCAACCTGATTTTTGAAAGGTCTGCCGTAGTGGAGTCAATCCCTCCCGTATGGCCATAATGGATGGTGGTGTCCAGCACTTCGGGGCGCACATAGAACAACTGCCCCACTTTTTCACGAACGGTCATTTTCTTCAACTGTTCCTCCACCAAGTCAGTGTATGATTCACCCTTGGCATCGTCATCGTCGGAACATGATGTCAAAATGAAGCCGTTTGTGAGGATGGCGGCCAGCATCCAAAAAAACATCTTTTTCATTTACTGAACAATTTATCAAGAAAAGTATAGAACGTCGGGTCTTCTCCAACGATGGATTTTACAATCTTTCCCTCTGGGTCGATGATGATTTTGGTGGGAAAGTTGTTGACTCCCAATTCTTCAAGGAGCGTGGACTCTTTGGGGCAGTAGACATGCAACCAGGGTAAGTCATGCTTCTTGACAGCAGCCTTCCATTTGTCCTCCGTATCGTTGCAGTCGATGCCGAGAATCTCGAACTTGCCGGGATACTTGGCATAATACTCCTTCATTTGAGGGAATCCCTTGATACACCAAATGCACCATGACCCCCAGAAGTCGAGGATGACGTATTTGCCGCGCAGCGAGGTCAGCGCCAAGGGTTGCCCATTCAAATCGTTGAGTGTGAACGCAGGCGCCTCGATACCAGCAGCCTGTTTCTTCTGTGTTTCCCGCTCTTCCGCCTCCTCCTGGAGACGTTCTTCTGCATTCTTTACCCAAGTTTCGTAGAGGGGTTTCATACGACCCTCTCGAACAGACGCGTCGAAGAAAGAGAACACCTCCTTCATCTTGTCCAAGTCTTTGATGTTCTTGAGCAGACAAAAGGCGGCTTCTTGTGTGGGATGCGCCTTCATATAATCGATGATAACCTGCTGGTAGCGTTCGGAGCAGGGCTTATATACCTCATCGTAATACTTGGCACTTTCCTCCTCGCTGACGTTGTCGTCGGCTTTCATTTTTCTGTATTTGATGGAAATGGCGTTCAGGTCTTTGCTCGCATTCTCGTCAAAGAGGTCCACCTGATGATACTCAGCATAGAAACCCGTGCCATCCACGTCGAAGCGGGTATTGTCAACATCCACCACATGAACTGTTTCGCCACCCACGAGAGTTATGGCGTAGAAATGCGGGTCCTCCATGTCGCCCCGCAGCAGTCTTGGTTGCATCAGCAAGGCCGTGCAAACCGTATCCACCTGCAGTTCGAATTCAAATTTTCCGTCCTTGCCAATGAAGGTCTGTTCTTGTTGATTACGATAGACAACGACCGAGTCGCCAAAGTCAACAAGGTCGAGTTTCACCTTCAATGTATTGTCACCGTTGTTTGCTGCCCATCCGCATATTGCGACGGCAACGAGCATCATGCTCAGAATAATTCTTTTCATATTTTTTTACATTTGTGTTCCCAATCCTTTTCCTCAGTAGGCAGATGTGACGAATTCAAAGAGATGAACCTGCCTACCGCTTGGCGTATCATACTTCAATCATCTTCTTGGAGCTGCAAAGGTATGAAATTGTTATCATCCATACAAGCACTCCACATTCTTTTTTGCCACGAAGCAATGATTCCGCATCTTGACGGAGAAATACTGCAACCACCTCTCGCAGAAAACTGAAACAGTCTGTTTCAGTAATAGATGGAGGTCTCATGCCTCTTCGCCGCCTGCATGTTTTCTCGGGGAATGTCGATAAAAAACCATCCCACCGTATTTCCTCATCAAAGGAGAACACAAAGGTGGTTTGTAAGCAATTCGGAAAAATGTGTGATTTCTCAGAAAAATAGACTTGCCAACGGCTGAAGATGTCGTTTTCTTTTGTATATTTGCGCACAGAACCAAATCTATTGTTTCGTTATGGTGGAAGAACCGAATTTTGAATATGAGTACGAATTGGCGTACCAGAAGTCGTTTGCTGCAAGACTCAGTTTCAAAATCATGACAATTGCGGCAATGGTCTTTCTTGTGGCCGTACTATTGTTCTTCCATTTCACGGAAGACAGCATGTCGCTGCCGATGACCCATGAAATCGTGAAATACGGCACGATGGTGTTCTTCGTGGGGCTTGCTTTATTGTTTGTATTCTGCACCATCGCCATCTATCGCATAGTCAAGCCGCTGAAGCAGTTTGCTGAGTCTGCGGTAAATATCGCCAAGGGCGACCTCGACACACCACTGCCCGAGATACACTCACAAGACGAGTTGCTGCAACTGCGCAACTCCTTTGAGTACATGCAGAAATCACTGAAGCAGCACATAGAAGACCTGAAGACCACAACCGCCAGCAAGGAGCGGCTGCAAAGTGAACTTGTCATCGCCCACGACATACAGATGGGCATGATTCCCACCATCTTTCCAGAGCGCGACGACCTCGACCTCTTTGCCTCCATGACACCTGCCAAAGAGGTGGGTGGCGACCTCTACGACTTCATCGTTGAGGGCGACGAACTCTTCTTCATCATCGGTGACGTGGCAGGCAAGGGTGTGCCCGCCTCGCTCTACATGGCTGTCACCCGCACGCTCTTCCGCAATTTGGCAGGCAATTACCAAAGTGCCGCCAACATCATGCGAGAGATGAACCATGCCATCGCTTCCACCAACGAGTCCTTCATTTTTGTCACAGCCTTCATCGGCGTGCTCGACCTGAAGACCCATCACCTGGCCTATTGCAATGCCGCCCACAACGCACCAGCCGTCCTCACCGCCCATGGCGACTGCCATTTGTTGGAAGTAGATACCAACCTGCCCATCGGCATCCAGGATGGCTACAATTACGAAGACCAGCAAGTTCCGTTCCCGGAGAACACATCGCTGCTGCTCTATACCGACGGGCTAACAGAAGCCATGTACATGGCCGACGATGGAAGCAGGAAGATGTTTGGGGAAAACCGGATTTTGCATGACTTGGAAAAGAACAAGACCGCCTCTGCCATAGAAGTTGTGGATTATCTCAAACAGCATGTCACCGTATTTGCCGACGGCACAGAGCAAGGCGACGACCTTACGCTGATGTTCCTCCGCCACGGCACATCGCAGAAGCATGCTTCACATGCACCGCGCAGGATCATCATGAAGAATGAGATGTCGGAAGTGGGTCGGATGCGCGGGTTCTTCTTCTCTGTGTGTCGTGAACATGGGATAGATGAGGATACAGCCAAGTCGTTGAATCTTGCTGCTGAAGAATGGGTCGCAAATGTCATCAACTATGCATATCCCAAAGGCACCCGTGGCCATGTGGAACTGACAGCGGAGTTTTCCGACAGCACGCTGACATTGGTTGTCAAGGACCATGGCATCCCGTTCGACCCTACCACGTATGAAGCCGTCAACGTGGAAGCTGCGCTTGACGACCGTCCCATCGGAGGCCTTGGCATTCATCTTGTGAAAACCATCATGGACACGATGGCATACCAGCGCACACCCAATGGTTACAACGTACTGACACTTACCAAAAAAATCAAATAAAACCTAAAAAACAAATACTTATGGAAACAATCATCTTTTTGGGCTTCAACCTCTATGCTTGGATTACGATAGTCACCGTGCTGACGATGTTCACGGTGCTGTTGTTCACCAAGCTACGTGCCGACCTTGTGTTCCTTGGAGCCATTGCCATCCTTTTTGTCACGGGCGTTCTTGATGCCAAGGAGGCCTTCTCTGGATTTAGCAGCACCTCCGTGGTAATCATTGGAGTGCTCTTTGTCGTTGTTGCCGGACTGACACATACCGGTGTGCTGCAATGGATTGTCAAGCACTTGTTAGGTCAGCCGAAGAGTTATTCCAAGGCCGTGATACGCCTGATGCTACCGGTGGCCGCCCTTAGCTCTTTCCTCAGCAACACCACGGTGGTGGCCCTGTTTGTGGGAATTGTCAAGATGTGGTCGAAAAAGTTGAACATCTCGCCCTCAAAACTGTTGATACCGTTGAGTTACGCTTCCGGCATGGGAGGTGTGTGTACGCTTATCGGAACCCCTCCAAACCTGATTATCTCCGGCCTCTACGCAGACAGCACGGGTACGGCGATGAACGTGTTGGCAACCACCATCCCGGGGTTGTTCTGCCTGTTTATCGGCGTTCTCTCCATCATCGCCTTGCGCAAACTCCTGCCCGACCGCAAGGCACCGGAAAGCGCCTTCGAGGCCACCTCCGACTACACGGTCGAACTACTTGTGCCCTCTGACAACAACCACATTGGCGAGACCATCGAGGAGGCGGGTCTGATGGATGTCCATGGTGGCACGCTGATAGAAATCAAGCACTACGACAATCGTGAAATCGTGTCGCCTGTGCCTGCTGACGAGTTTCTGATGGGTGGCGACTGCCTGGTTTTTGCTGGTCAGATAGACGAGATTCTCGACTTGAAAAAGAGTCACGGTTTTGTGAATGCCGACCATCACATTTTCACACTCGACGAGGTGGAGAAGAACCGTCAATTACGCACTGCCTATGTCACCTTTGGAAGCAGCCTCATCAATACCTCGATAGGCGACACCACCTTTGAGAAGGACAACAATATGATTCTCGTCGCTGTGGCCCGTCGCGGCAAACGCATCAACGAGTCGCCGCGCAAGGTGGTGCTTCAGGCTGGTGACACCTTGCTGTTCGAGTGCCCGCCTCACGTCAAAATCCATACGGACCGGCTCGCCTCGCAGTTGCAGTTCTTCGACAGTGCCCAGGTGCCCAACATCGGTAAAAAAACACTGGTGTCCACAACAATCATGATTGCCATGGTGTTGCTCTCCGCCCTCAATGTCATTCCACTGCTGCAGTGCGCCTTTCTCGCTGCCATGGCCATGTTGATTTTCCGTTGCTGCAATGTGGACCAGGCAATGAAATCCATCAACTGGGAAATCCTGATGGTGTTTGCCGGCTCTGTTGTCTTGGGAGTGGCCATCCAGAAAACAGGCATTGCCGAGCGCCTGGCATTCGGCATCCTCGATGTCTGCGGCACCAACCCCATCGTCGTGATGGCTGCCATCTGCTTTGTGGGAACTTTCATCACGGAGTTCATCTCCAACACTGCCGCAGGCGCCATGTTCTTTCCCATCATGTACGAGGCGGCCGAGAAGATGGGCTATGACCCTTATCCTTTCCTCATCGCCCTGATGGTCAGCGTCAGTTCAAGTTTTGCCACACCTATCGGCTCACCCACCCACATGCTGGTCTATGGCCCTGGAGGCTACCGCTTCAGTGACTTCATGCGCATCGGCTTGTTGATGAACCTCATCATTCTCGCCGCCAATATCCTGATTATAAACATCATCTATCCTCTCACCCCATTGCAATGAAAAAAGCAGTATTTGCAAGTGGAGTTTGTATAAGCAGATTTGAAATTTAATGAAAATAGAACAATGAATATCGAGATTAAAGAACGGAATGGTTCCATTTATGGAATCCTCACAGGTTGGATTGACACAGCCGTAGCAACACAATTCCTCGAGGACCTGAAGACCCTGATGAATCGTGCCGACAAGTCCATCGTGCTGGACTGTGAAAAACTGGAATATATCTGTAGCCTTGGGCTTCGCGGTCTGCTTCAACTGAAGAAAGAGAGTGCTGCCAAAGGTGGAAATCTGGTGCTGACCCACGTTGACGGGGAAGTCCTCAAAATCTTCACGATGACGGGATTCATCAAACTCTTCGACATCCGATAGCGTATTTCGGAATGACGCTGAAAATGATGACCTAAGCAAGCAGCATGAAAGCCTTCATATCATATACTCCACCGTCTCTTCAGTCAACAGGTGACTTATGAAATAGACTATCTGCTTGCGCCACCAAGCCCAGTCGTGGGCCACGTCGTGCCCCCAATAGTCTATCCATGCTGGAACCTTCCGCTCGCTGAGAAGGGCATCCATTTGGCGGGTGCTTTCCAGCAACTCGTCCTCCCAGGCACCCTGTCCGACGCACATCACGATGCTGCGGTGGCGATAGGCATCCCAATAGGGGTGGTCGGCAGGCATGCCACGCAGGAAGTCGTAGGGTGAGTTGTCATAGATGAGGGGGTCGCTGTAGTTCGGGAAGAAGTAACCGGCGTAGTATAGTCCGCTCAGCGCCAACAGCGTATCGAAGAGGTCGGGGCGGCGGAAGAAGAAGTTTCCTGCATGGAAGCCGCCCATGCTGCACCCGGTGACGATAAAGGTCTCATTGTCGTGATGCCTGACTTCTGGAATGAGTTCATCGACGATATAATGAAACCACCGTTCATGCAGTGCGATGCGTTGATGGTGGTCGCCCTGGATGTCCGACCATGTCTCACGGTCGATGCTGTCCACGCAAATCAGGCGTATCAGTTCACGGTCGATATAACCAGACAACACGCCCACCATGTCGAAGTCCTGGTAGTCGTAGAACCGTCCGTCCTGTGATGGAAACACCAGCACGGGATGGCCATTGTCACCGTATGTCTTGTACTCCATTGCCCGCCCAAGGGCGGCGCTGTATTTATTGATATAATTGATTTTCATTGAAACTTGTTTTCTAAGATGGGCTGCGTCTCAGCAATTCGAACAAGTTCGATTGCATTCGACTTGCACCATCATTGGATTTTTTCGTGTACGAATGCTGTAAATTCTTTCACTTCTTCGAGGCTTTCGAGCCTCACTGTGTACATCTGTTGACCCATGGCCGCCGAGAATAGTTCCGGCATCCTTTCGCACATCACCATGCGGTCACCATATCGACCGAGCACCTCGTCGTGGCTGTGTACGTAATGGTAGATGTCGCGGCGGCTGGCGAATGCGCAGTAATGTTGCTCACCCAAGGTGGTGCGGCTCTCGTTGAATGCCACCATGTCGGCCCAAATCTTATAGACATCGGTGGAATGGGCGTAGTTGATCATGTCGGGCGTATAACCGCCGGCAGGACGCATATTCACCTCCAAGGCCACGAAATCGCCTTCCTCGCCCAAACCTTCTCGCCGTCGGTCAAGGCGGAAGAACTCCAGATGTACGAAACGGCTGCCTATGCCGAAAGCCTTCACCGTGCGACGTCCCCATGTGCGGAGATTCTCAGGCATGTCCTTGTCCACATAATAAGCGAGGTCGAGCCGCAGGTTCACGATATCCATGATGGACGGCGGCCAGACGGTCATGGACTCGAAGAGCGCATTGCCCTGTGCATCGACCACGGCGTCATAGGAGCAGATGTCGCCTGTGATGAACTCCTCCACCACGTAGTTTCCCACACCCTCGCCTACCGTGTCGAAGAACGCTTTCAGTTGTTCGTCACTGTCTATCTTGAACGTCCCGCTGGCCCCCACGCCGATGTCCGGCTTGCCGATGACGGGATAGCCTGTCTGCCGGGCGAAATGGCAAACAGCCTCATAGCCTTCTGATGCCAGAATTTGTCGGGCTGTCGGGATGCCACCCTCTTCGTAGAAACGCTTCATGGCCGACTTTTCCTTGATGCCCTTGATGCGGTCGGACTTGATGCCGGTGCAGACATTGAAATCGGTGCGCAAACGGGCGTCCTGCTCCAACCAATACTCGTTGTTGGACTCAATCCAATCAATTCGCCCATATCGGTGGGCAAAGTAGGCCACTGCCCGATACACCTCGTCGTAGTCCTCAAGCGAGTCCACGCGGTAATATTCTGTCAGCGACTCCCGCAGTTCCGGTTTCAACTGTTCATAGGGTGCGTCGGCAATGCCGAGCACCCTCACGCCGTTCTGGCTGAGCCGTTGGCAGAACTGCCAGTACGTATGCGGGAAATGTGGCGATATGAATATGAAATTCATTTCCTTATTGTTTGCTTGAAACCTTGGTGGCACCTGTCTCTGCATCCACATCGGCCTTTTGGGGGGCGGGCTTCACCTCAACGGCCTCATACCCGATTTTCTGGAATCCCTTGATGATGGTGGGGACATTGGTCTTGTCGGCATCATATTCAATGGTTATGGTCTTGTCGCCGAGGTTGGTCTTGATGCTCTTGACGCCCTTCTCGAAGCGGATGTTCTCCTTGATGGTCTTCTCACAGCCCGTGCAATGTATCTCTGGCGTGGTGGTCAACACGACGGTCTTGACATCCTTGGCAAAGCCGGAGACAGCCAGTGCCAATGCGATGAATAATGCTTTTGTTCTCATATCGTTTTAGTACTTGTTGAAATTCATTCTTATTCCCATGTAATAGACGGCCCCGTGCATGGGTCCCCACACCATCGTGGCGTCGAAGTTCGTTCCCCAGGGGTCATCAGCGGCGATGATGGGATGCTTCTGCCTTCGTGCCGTGATGTTCTCGCCACCGGCGTAGATGCTCCAATGACGGAAGAAGCGGGTCACCTGTGCGCTCACTTGCTCGTAGCCCTTGTAGCGGCTGTCCCATGACAGTTTCCCGTCGGCAGTCGTGTAAGGGTCAGGCATCCTCCCGCCGCCATTGCACTGCAGGGTGGCGTCAAACTGCCACTTGCCCAAACCGGGCTTGTACTGGGCGGTGACCAACCCCTTGTATTTGTTGGTGAGGGGTTTTTCCCTGAGAATGCCTCCGTAGGTCGCTTTGACGTTGGTGCGGCGATAGGTGGCTGTGAGGGTGAAACCCTCGAACAGCGGGTAGGTGGCCTCCGCTTGCCAGGTGTGCGAGTAACTGTCGCCTGCGAGATTGGTGAAATGGACCGCATGTGGGTTGCTGTCCATGTCGATGAGCATTTGGTGCTGGAAGGTGGTGTGGTAGTACTCCGCGCTAAGTTCCAGTTTCCGTTCCCCGACGGGGATGCTCACGATGGCACTCACGCCATAGTTCCAGGCCTCTTCCTGGTCAAGGTTCTCGTCGATGATGATTTGCCGGCTGCTGGCCAGCAGATAGTTGTACTCCGCCATCACGTGGTTGGTGCGGTAGCCTTTCCCTATGGAGCCTCGCAGTGTCAACTTGTCATTTGGCGAGAATTTCAGATGCATGCGAGGAGTGACAAATCCGCCGTGGATGTTGCTGTGGTCCCATCGAAGTCCTCCCATCAGGGTGAACAGTTCTCCTATCTTGTATGTGTATTGGGCGTAAACGCCCGGTATGGTCTCGTCGCGGAGTTCCGGCCATTGTCCGCTTGTCCGTGGCCTGTCGAAATGGTCGTGGTTGAGGCTCACGCCTGTTGAGAGGCTGTGATGCTCGTTGAAGTCGGTCTCGAACATCAGCGAGGCATAGCCGTTTCGCTGGTTGGTGTCGTACTGCTTATGTCCGTAAAGGGCATCCTGGTGGTGTGTGGAACCAGAGAGGATAAGGGCGATGTTCGACGAATGTTCCGGGTCGAAGATATAGGCATTTTTCACGAAAGCCTCATAACGCTCGTTGGTGATGTCGATGAGGTATGGGTGGCTCGCCGTGGCATGGTGCCCGATTTGCCCACTTTCCCGATGCTCCTTCAGTCCCTTCACAACAGCCTGGAAGACATAGTTGTCGCCCAACCACGCCCAGCGGCTCATCAGTGAGCCTTGCCGCACTTTGGGCATGTCGGCAAAGCCGTCGCCGTTCCCGTCGTGCGCCTTGTCGAGTATCTCATAATGCCCGAACAAGGCGGTGCTCCAGCGGTTGGTGAGGTGCAGGTTGGCGCCGAGGTTCGCCTCCACCTTGCCCTTCGTGTTGTAGAACAGGTTCGCATCGACAAAGGGCGTGCCCTGGGGCTTCTTGAACTCCACGTTGATTTGTCCCGTGATGCTCTCGTAGCCGTTCTTCACCGACGAGGCCCCTTTCGACACCTGTATGCTCTGCATCCACGGGCCAGGGATGAAGCCCAATGAATAGGGGGCCGCAGCACCACGGTAATTGGGAATGTTCTCCGTCAGCATCTGGACGTAGGTGCCGCTCAGCCCAAGCAGTTTGATTTGCTGCGCCCCCGTTGGCGGCATCGGCATAGTTCACATCGACGGAAGGGTTCGTGGTGAAACTCTCGCCCAGGTTGCAACAGGCGGCGCGAAGGAGTTCGCTGCTGCTGATCACCTCGGTATTGCCGACGCCCTTGGCCTTCACACGTCCGGCTCCATACGCCGAGACGAAGACCTCCTGCAGTTGCTTCCCGTCGAGCGTCTGCACGTCCGACGAGTCCTTGCCTTCAACCACCTGTCCGTAAGTCCACGAGGCAGGGAATGTCATGGCCATCAGCCAACAGAGAAGTCTCCTGCAATCCATTTCGGTGGCAAAATTACGGATTATTTTTCACATTTCAGCCTGTCACCGGCACCATCTTCATTTTTCTCACCAATCACAAGTGAATTTCCTTGTCCACCACTTCTCCGCCAAGGATTTTGAAGGAATTAAGGTGTATGCCTTGATGCAG
>CADBBP010000106.1 GCA_902792855.1 uncultured Prevotellaceae bacterium | reverse complement strand
AAAATTAAAAATTTAAAATGAATAACAACCATTTTTGGAGGAAAAACTATTTGTTTGCTTTGCATTACGCTCCACATTTGCTATCTTTGCAAAAAAATGAGACCATGGGAAAATACATCAACACGGGAAACGAGGGATTTAGAAGGATACCTCTCCTACGACAGGCAGCGCAAAGACTGCGGCATCCCCAATTTCGAAGTTGCCGGAGAAATGCAGAACGCCGTGGAAGATACGAATTGGACCAACATCGTGGAGGCTCTACAACAGTCGGAGCAGCTCCTCCAAGCCACCCTCGAAGGCAATGCAGAGGCAGTGGCACAGGGCGTTGATGCCATGCATGACGAAGAGACGAGCATCCTCTCTTACAACAACGAGAACTCCATGGCTTGCGTTCTATCCATTGCATATTACTATGCTAGAAATAATTACATCTTTCATCGTGAATTAGCGTCAGGTAAAGGATTTGCCGACCTCGTGCTGCTGCCCCGCAAGAACGTCTCATCCCCCGCCCTTGTCTTGGAGTTGAAATACGACAAGAACGCCGACACCGCCATTGAGCAAATCAAGCGGAAGAAATACCCAGCCAAGGTGGCACAGCACACTGGCGAGCTGCTTCTCGTGGGCATCAATTACGACAAGAAGACGAAGACCCACTCGTGCCTCATCGAGCGGTGGGAGAAAAAGTAGAAGATTTGCACTATTTTTGTAATGTACAAAAAGTGTTTCACCATTAGTGCAACACTAAAAGAAAAAAGTATTGAAAATGAAGCTAAGCAACAATTTGGAAATCCCGCAGATTGGTGTCGGCACATGGACGCTGCGCGGCGAGACAGCACGACGGAACGTGCGCCTGGCCTTGGAGGCCGGCTTCCGCCACATCGACACCGCCCAAGCTTATGAGAATGAGGCGGAAGTAGGCCAAGGGGTCGCTGACAGCGGCGTGCCGAGAGACGAGGTGTTCATCACCACCAAAGTGGCGACGAACATCATGCGCGAGGGACGTGAGGCTGTGCGACTATCCATCTACAAGAGCCTCTCCCAACTCAAAATGGAATACATCGACCTCCTGCTGATACACTGGCCGGTGAAAGACTGCGTGAAGGACACCTGGCAAGTGATGGAAGACTGCGTAAGAAAAGGTCTGGTGAGGAGCATCGGCGTGAGCAACTTCAACCGCCATCACCTCGACAGCCTCCTGGAATATGCAGAGATACGCCCCGTCATCAACCAGATGGAGGTGCACCCCTTCCTGACCCAGGAGGAGAACATCGCCTACAACCACCAACAAGGCATCCAAGTGGAAGCATGGGGGCCTTTCGGACAAGGCGACATCGACGTGGTGGGGCATCCCCTGCTGCAGTCGCTGGCACAGAAATACCAAAAGACAGCCTCACAAATCGTCCTGCGATGGATTGTCCAACGCGACTTGATTACCATCCCCCGTGCCAAGCCCCACCATTTCGCCGAGAACCTTGACATCGTGTCCTTCACCTTGGAAGACAAGGATATGCAGGCCATCAGTTCACTGAACAAAAACCTGCGCTCGAATGTGCTCAACGACCCCGAGACCTTCCCTTGGTGACACCACCGTCATGCTGATTGACAGGACAATCGATGACAAGGGACAGGTTCAAGTCAAAAAAACAATGATTTCTGTAACGCTTTTGTTGTTTTATGTGTCTGTAAAAGAGTAAGCGCTTCGTTCAGACAAGAAGTTTAACAACAAAAACAAGTAAAGAAATGAAAAGAGCAATCATCGCGTTCGCATGCATGCTGTTCTGCACCATGCATTTGTCCGCCCAGACGGTGGACGACCTCTTCAAGGAGTTCAAAAACAAGGAAAACGTGGATTACATCGAGATACCCAAAGTCATGATGTCGATGGCTTCCGGACTGGTGAAGAAGGAAGATGGCGGCGACCTGGTGAAGAAAATCAACCACGTGCGCATCCTAAACATCGAAGACAACCCCACCCTCAGCCAAGAATTCTCCCTAAAGGCCTCCAACCTGAAAAAGAAAGGCTATGAGGAGATGGTGAACAGCAACGAGGAAAATGAGAAAACCCTCATTTTGGTGAAGAGCAAAGGAGAGGCCATCTCCGAGATGGTAATCTTGGTCACCGAACCGTCGGAATGCTCATTGGTACAACTAAAGGGGAAATTGAAACCTTCCGACATCCATGACCTATCAGGCATAACAGACATAAAAGGTTCCAATTAATCCTCCGCGTTGCAAGACAAGCCCACCCGGCGCCCATCACAAAACCATGCAAGCATCTGAGTTCAAACAGACCTTCCTACCCCTGTCGCGCAAAATCTACTGGATGGCTTGGCGGCTGACAGGCAACGGGCAATCCCGAAGCCTTCTGCAGCGTCCTTGCAAGAAACATTTTTCTCAACAAGACCAGGAAGAGACAGGTGGCAACCATCGGAATGCCCATGGAAATGCCCATAGCCGACGAGCGAAAGTTGGAGGATGCCGTGTTGAGCAGGCAAGCATGCGAACAAGTGATGCAATTGATAGGCCGCCTTCCCGAGCAGCAGCGCCGCGTGGTCACGCTGCACGACGTGGAAGGCTGGTCGAAGGAGGAAATCCATCAGCAGACGGGGTTGACGGCCACCCACATCCGTGTGCTCCTGAGCCGTGCGAGAAAGGCCATCAGGCAAATGTTTAAAAGTTAGAAGAGAATGGGAAAGATAGAAGATATCCTGAGACGAGTGGAAAACAATGAAGCCACGGACGAGGAGATGACAATGGCCGAGGAGCATCTTCGCGGCTTTGAGCAAAGGCTCTCCTCGCAGGTGGATGCCTGGGAGGCTTCCGAGGCTTCAGCATCCTCCCCACAACGTGTCAGAATGGGATGGATGCAACACGCCGCAGCCGCCGCAGCCATCCTGCTGTTGTTGTTCTCCATCGCATTATGGCAGGAACACTCCGACACCCCATCCGAGACCGCCATGGCTCAAAAGGACACATTCGACAATCCAGAAGAGGCGGCAGCAGAGGCCGAAACCGCCCTATTGAAATTTTCAGAGGCCATCAACAAAGCCACCTGTTACAACACCAAATAACGACACCATGAGACGGCGTTTTTTCCATATCCTACTCATCCTGACCGCCTTGGCCATCGCCAATCGTTTGTCCGCCCAAGAGGCGCTTTTCGACAAATACGAAGATGCCCAAGGGGTGACCACCATCTACATTTCCAAGACGATGCTAAGAATGATTCCCGATGTGAAAGCGGGCAAGCACGACATCGGGAGCATCGCCTCCAAACTTGACTATCTTCGCATCCTGTCGTGCGAGAAGGCATCGCTGACGCCCACACTCATCAACGAGGCCAAAAAAATCTACCGGTCGGAGGGCTATGAGGCCATCATGAAAATGAACGATGACGAGGAGAAAACAACCATTTACCAACGCTCACTCAAAGGAGGCAAGAACGAGTTTGTCTTGCTCACAGAGGAAAAGAACGAGGTGAACATCATCAACGTCGTGGGCCTCATCACATTGAAAGACATCAAGGACATCGCCGGCCAACACTGAACCATACAAGTGCCCCGTCCATAGAAACAAATGACAAAAACCCCACCAACGCCCCATTTTGTCTTCTTTTTTCCACTTTCTTCGATGAAAATTTGCATGTTTGCGAAAAAAATCCTAATTTTACATCGCAAACCAAAAACTTGACACCATGGGCGACAAAAACCAAGGAAAAACCTTGGAAAAGTCACTCGTGGACAAATACCTTTTCTACTATGAAGCGGATAGACAGGAAAGACGCATGGGTATTGGCCGCACAGTTGGCGGCATGGGCGTTGGTGTTCACCATACCCATTCTCTTGGCGTGGCTCACTTCCAACAGCATCGACGTGGCACGAAAGACGGGAATGATGCTCATAGGCATGCTCTTCTCGCCCTTCGCACTCTATTTCCTCAACTTCTACCTCTTAGGCCCCTTCCTTTACTTCAAGAGGAGGTGGGTGCTCTTCTTCGGGTCCAACATCGCGGTGTTCACCGCACTCAACTACGGCATCTACTTTGCCAATCGCTTCATCTCACATCTTCCGTTGGAGGCCAGGATAGGCTCCTACATCGGCTTCTTCGTCTTTTTCCTGTTCAACGTAGCCTGCATCGCCTTGGCGTTGGTCATCCGTCATCTCATCCGGGTGGGGCGCATCAATCAGCAGCTGGAGGAGGAGAAGGCAAAGAACCTCGAGGCGGAACTGGCATGGCTGAAGAGCCAAATCAACCCGCATTTCCTCTTCAACACGCTCAACAACATCTCAAGCCTCACGCAAATCGACCCCGACAGTGCCCAAGAGGCCCTCGCGCAACTGAGCGACCTGCTGCGCTATGCGATGTATGAGACACAGAAGGAAAAGGTGCCACTGAAGGGAGAGGTGGCATTCATGACCAACTACGTGGAACTGATGCGACTGCGCTGCAGCGAGACCACCCACATCACCACGCGGTTTGACGTGTCGGGCAACACGGAGGTGGCCCCACTGCTCTTCATCTCCTTGGTGGAGAACGCTTTCAAGCACGGAGTGAGCAACACCGTGGAGTCGAGCATCGACATCAGCATGGAAGAGAAGGAGGGCCTTCTCACATTCACCTGCACCAACACCAACCATCCCAAGAGCCAGGACGACCGCAGCGGCTCGGGCATCGGGTTGGAAAACACCCGGCGGCGGCTGGAACTGCTCTACCCCGGGCGATACACAAGGTCCCAAACATTGGAAAACAACATCTATCACGTAAGCGTCACCATCGACCTTCGCCCATGAAAAACCTACGTTGCATCATCGTTGACGACGAGCCACTGGCCGTCAAACTCATCAAGTCGTTTGTGGAGCGAACACCCGGAATGGAAGTGGTCGCCGCCCTCACCGACCCTGTGCGTGCCATCGACATCATCAAGACAAGTGCCGCCGACCTTGTCTTCCTCGACATACAAATGCCCGACGTGGACGGGATGGAACTGGCGCATGCCGTGCAGCCCCCCACCCGCATCATCTTCACCACGGCATTCAAGGAGTATGCCTTTGACAGCTACGAGGTGGAGGCCCTCGACTTCCTCCTCAAGCCGGTGAGATATGTAAAATTCCTTGAAGCAGTGGAAAAAGCCAAACGTTGGTTTGGCAGGGCAGAAGAGGAGGAAACAAGCAACAAGGGGAGCGCCTCCTCTGCATACATCAGGGTTGACGGTGAACTTCGCCAGGTGCTCTTCGACAGCATCCTGTATGTCTGTGGCATGAAAGACTACGTCATGTTCTACCTCAAGGAGGAGCGAAAGCCACTCATCACCCACCTTACAATGAAAGCCGTGGAGGCCATGCTCCCGGCTTCACAATTTCTTCGCGTTCACCGCTCCTACATCGTGGCTGTGGGAAGCATCAGGAAGGTGGACCGCAACGACTGCATCTACATCGGCGAAGAAATCATACACGTCACCCAGGCCTACGCTGAAGCCTTCCACAACTATCTCGACCAACTCACACCGTGAGTCATCTCATGAACCACACCCCGTCGCGCTCCACCATGGGCAACACCACCTGCTCCTTGGTGCTGTCGGCATAATGGAGCAGGATGTAGGCGGCAGCGGTGTGTTCTTTAGGGGATACCTCAGCACCTGTCACATTGATACCGACAACCCCCCCACGCGTCTTCGCTTGTGCAGCGACAAACATCTTTGCGTTGGCACGCAACTGTTCCGCGTATCCCGCGGCCGGCTCCACACGTTGGTCGATGCCGGCCACGAAATCGTCGTACTTCCCATCGATGAGATACTGGCAATAGAGCAACGCCGTGTTGGCCACAAGTTGCTCCTGGTCAACAGTTCTGCTGCATGCGGCCATCGTAACGGCGGCAATGGCGAAGGCAATATATCCGAGCCTCATGGGCGTTATTTCTGCCTGATGAACACGTTGATTGGGCAGCCGGTCAACTGCCAGTTCTCACGGATTTTGTTTTCAAGGAACCGGCGGTATGGCTCCTTGACATACTGCGGAAGGTTGGCATAGAACACGAAGGTGGGTATCTGCGTGTCGGGCACCTGCATGCAATACTTGATTTTGACGTACTTTCCCTTGACCGATGGTGGCGGGTAAGCCTCGATGAGTGGCAACATGACCTCGTTGAGCTTGGAGGTGCCCACCCTGGCCGTCCTGTTGAGATAGACCTGCTTGGCCGTTTCGAGCACACGGAAGATGCGCTGCTTGGTGATGGCCGATGCAAAGATGATGGGGAAGTCGGTGAAGGGTGCCATGCGCTCCCTGATGGCGTTCTCGAAAGTCTTGATGACCACTTGGTCCTTGTCCTCCACCAAGTCCCATTTGTTCACGACGACGACGAGCGACTTGTTGTTGCGCTGGATGAGTTGGAAGATGTTCATGTCCTGCGCCTCGATTCCACGAGTGGCATCAATCATGAGAATGCACACATCGGAATTTTCTATTGCCCTGATGCTTCTCATGACGGAGTAGAACTCCAAGTCTTCGGTCACCTTGTTTTTCCGGCGTATGCCGGCAGTGTCCACCAGATAGAAGTCGAAACCGAACTTGTCGTACCTGGTGTAAATGCTGTCACGGGTGGTTCCGGCTATTTCGGTGACGATGTGCCTTTCCTCGCCAATGAATGCATTGATGATGCTACTCTTTCCGGCGTTGGGCCTGCCCACGACGGCGAAGCGGGGAATTCCCTCCTCCACGCCTTCATCCTTGGTGTCCTTGAGTTTCTCCAAGACCAGGTCAAGCAAGTCTCCCGTCCCACTTCCTGTTGCCGCACTGATGCAGACGGGGTCGCCCAGTCCGAGTTTGTAGAACTCCGCCGCCTCATAATACTGGTCGAAGTCGTCGGCTTTGTTCACCACGACGACGACAGGCAATTTGGCCCTTCTGAGGATGAGGGCCACGTCCTCGTCCCAGTCGGTAAGGCCGGTGGCGATGTCCACGACGAAAAGCACAAGGTCGGCCTCCTCTGTTGCGATGACCACCTGCTTCCTGATTTCCTCCTCGAAGATGTCGTCCGACTTGACGACCCATCCTCCGGTATCAACGATGGAGAATTCCTTTCCGTTCCATTCGCATTTGCCATATTGGCGGTCCCTGGTGGTGCCGGCCTGCTCGCTGACGATGGCCTTCCTCGACTTGGTGAGTCTGTTGAAAAGAGTGGATTTTCCCACGTTGGGGCGTCCCACGATTGCTACTAATGCCATTGGGGTTGTGTTGTTTGTTGTTATTCAGGGTTGTATCCGAAGAGGTCGAGCTCCCTTTGGGAACTTCTCCAGTCCTTGTCCACCTTGACAAAGGTTTCGAGGAAGATGCTCTTTCCAAAGAAGCGTTCGAGCGCTTTTCTCGCCTCTGTGCTAACTTTCTTTAGTGCGAAGCCGCGATGGCCGATGATGATGCCCTTCTGCGACTCCCTTTCCACATAGATGACGGCTCTGATGCGTATGATTTTTTCCTCCTCCTTGAACTGCTCCACAGCCACTTCCACGGAGTATGGTATTTCCTTGTCATAATAGAGGAGTATTTTCTCTCTGATGATTTCGCTGACAAAGAACCTTGCGGGCTTGTCGGTGAGCTGTTCCTTGTCGAAGAAAGGCGGGCTGTCGGGGAGCAGTTCCTTGATGCGCTTGAGAATGAGGTCCGTCCCGAACTTGTTGAGCGCAGAGATGGGCAGGATCTCTGCTTCAGGCAGCAGCGAGTGCCATTTCTCCACGATGCCGCCAAGCCCTTTTTGGTCGGTGAGGTCGATTTTGTTGATGAGCAGCAGCACTGGGACTTTCAAGTTTCTCACCTTTTCGAGAAAGTCGAGGTTCTTCTCCGGGTTCTCCACCACGTCGGTGACATAAAGCAGCACGTCTGCATCGGCGAGTGCGGAGACGGAGAAGGCGAGCATCGACTCCTGCAGTTTGTAGTTGGGCTTGAGCACACCTGGCGTGTCGGAGAAGACGATTTGCATGTCGTCGGTGTTGACGATGCCCATGATGCGGTGCCGGGTGGTCTGCGCCTTGAATGTCGCAATAGAAATGCGCTCGCCCACGAGTTGGTTCATGAGCGTGCTCTTTCCCACGTTGGGGTTTCCTACGATGTTTACAAATCCTGCCTTGTGTTGCATATTTGGGTGATTTAGCCAAAAAAACGCACCTCATATCTGTCGGGATGCGTTTCGATGGTGTGTGTGGTTGTTCTTGCTTGTTGTAGGCTTGTCACTTCGCCGCCACGGTGTTGCCGTCGTAAGCCCACTTGAGATAGGATGCTCCATGCACGAAGCCGGCTCCGAAAGCGGTGAGGATGATGTTGTCGCCCTTTCTCAGACGGTTCTCATACTCCCACAATGCGAGCGGGATGGTGGCTGCACTGGTGTTGCCGAAATGCTCGATGTTGACCATCACCTGTTCGATGGGCAAGTCGAGACGTTTGGCCACCGCCTCGATGATGCGCATGTTGGCCTGATGAGGCACCACCCATGTGATGTTCTCCTTGTTGAGACCGTTGCGCTCGGCGATGAGTGCGCAGTCATCGCTCATGTTGGTCACGGCGTACCTGAACACTGTCCGCCCCTCCTGATAGAGGTAGTGAAGCCGGTGATCGACGGTGAAATGCGACGGTGGGCATACGGAGCCGCCAGCCTTCATGTGCAAGAAAGGGAGCCCCTTTCCATCAGTGCGCAGGTGAGAGTCCATATATCCCACGTCTTCGTCCTCGGTAGCTTCGAGAAGAGCGGCTCCCGCTCCGTCGCCGAAGAGCGGGCAAGTGGCGCGGTCGGTGTAGTCCACCATCGACGACATCTTGTCAGCTCCGATGACGATGATTTTCTTGTATCTTCCACTCTCGATGAGGCATGCAGCCGTGTCGAGTGCATAAAGGAAGCCGCAGCACGCCCCCCATAAGTCGAAGGCGTATGCGTTTTTCAAGCCCAGTTTTCCCAGTACGATCGACGCCGTGGAAGGGAATTGGTAGTCGGCCGTGGAGGTGGAAAGAACGAGCGCGTCGATGCTGTCAGGATTGGTGCCTGTTTTCTTGAGCACCATTTTGGCAGCCTTGCGGGCCATATAGGAGGTGCCCAACCCCTCTTCTGTGAGGATGCGCCTCTCCTTGATGCCCACGCGCGTCATGATCCACTCGTCATTGGTCTCCACCATCCTCGACAGTTCCTCGTTGTTGAGGACATAGTCGGGGACGTATCCGCCCATTCCAGTGATGATCGCTCTGACTTTTCCCATTCCTACTCGGCGGTTTCCATCACGATAGCCACTTTGCCTCTATAGTATCCACAAGCCGAGCAAACGGTGTGATATACATAGTAGGCTCCGCAGTTGGGGCATAGAGCCAGTGTGGGCGCCACAGCCTTGTCATGGGTTCTTCTCTTCAATGTGCGAGTCTTCGACTGTCTTCTTTTAGGATGTGCCATTTTGTATTATTCTTTAAATGTTGATTTTATTTTTTCCAATTCCCGCCACCGTGGGTCGTTGCCGTCTCCCTCGTTGTCGCTGGCAGAGAGTTCTTCCAGTTTTCTCAGCATGACGGGGTCGCAATCGCCATCGTCATGCACGTGGCGCGTAGGGATGGCCAAGGCGACCAACTCGTAGATGAACCATGCCACGTCGATGGTTCCCTCCTCTTCCGGGATGATGACCAAGTCGCCATCCTCTTGGTAGTCTTCGCCGAGGCGCACCTCGATTTTGCTCTTGTCGGCCACAGTGACTTCCATATCGGCCAGACAGATGTCGCACGGCACAACGACCACGCCCTCCACTTGAAAGTCAAGCAGATAGGCATCGCCCACCTTGCTCACTTCCACAAGTGCTTGGAGTGTGCCGCCATTGATATCCTTGGCCTCCATGGCCTCGAAATAGTCATTTCGGAGCTCGAACTTGAACAAGGCTTTTTCCTCCTTCATGCCCTTCAAGTCGATGATAAATCTTTCTTGACCACGCATTTGGGCTGCAAAGTTACGAATTTAATTTTGAATAGCGGAAACAATTCTTGTTTTTTTCCACTTTTGGATTGCAAAATATGGTGTTTCAGTCATTCTGGATGATGTGGGCTAAGGGGCCTTGAGCTCTATTCTGAATGTGGTGCCCTTTCCCAGTTCGGAACTTTTCACATATATTTTCCCTTTGTGGTATTCCTCGACAATCCTCTTTGCGAGCGAGAGTCCCAACCCCCACCCTCTTTTCTTGGTGGTGAAGCCTGGTGTGAAAACATTCCTCAAGTCCTTCTTGCGTATGCCTTTTCCCGTGTCGGCAATGTCGATGAGCACCCTGCCCCCCTCCTTTTCCACGCGTATGGTGATGTTGCCCTGCCCCTCCATGGCATCAACAGCGTTCTTGCAAAGGTTTTCAATCACCCATTCGAAGAGCGAGGCGTTGATATCCACGATGACATCCTCTTGGGGCAGCACCACGCTGATGTTCACCTTTGCGGAGGTGCGCCTGTCCATGTAGTCCACGACATGTTCAAGGACTTCACTGATGCTGCAAGGGACAAGTTCTGGCAGGGAGCCGATTTTGGAAAAACGGTCGGCAATGAGCTGGAGCCTTTTCACGTCCTGGTCCATCTCCGGCAGCAAGTCGTCGTCGGGATAGGTTTCCTTGAGTATTTCAGTCCAAGCCATGAGGCTTGAGATGGGCGTTCCAAGTTGGTGTGCTGTCTCTTTTGAGAGGCCCACCCACACCTTGTTTTGCTCCGCTCTCTTGGATGTGAGCAATGCGAAGATGGCGACGACAACAAACACCATGACGATGCCAAGTTGTATGTACGGCCATAGCTGTAGCCGCTTGATCATGACGGAGTCGTCGTAGCACACATTGATGAAGTCGCCTGAAGGCTCGTCGCTGAGGTAGATTTTCACAGCATTGCCCGCCCGTAGCATGGCCTCTCCCATCTTCGCCGCCACCCTGAGGCTGTCGTCGTAGTCCACCGCCTCGAGACGGACATTGCGAAACGTGCTTGCCTTTCCTTCCTTGTCGAGGACGATGACGGGGATGGTGTTGTTGCCGTCAATGACCTTGAGCACCAAGTTGAGGTCGGTGTTCTCGTCGGCATTGTTGAGCGAGCGCATGGCCTCGGCCCACACCTCCATCTTGTGCCTTTCCTCGAGGAAGAGGTCGCGCACAAGATATTGCGAGATGAAGAGCGATGCGACGGCAATGAGCACGGCGGCGGTGACGAGTATGATTTTCACCTGCCTTATTCTGTCGGTCCACTGCATGCGCCAGGCTTTCTTATGTTATCCGAAGAAGAAATAGCTGAAGAAAACAGCTGCCACCATGCCGGCGAAGTCGGCTGTCAGGCCACATTTCACGGCGTATCGGTATTTCTTGATACCCACGCTTCCGAAATAGACGGCGAGGATGTAGAATGTGGTGTCGGTACATCCCTGGAGCACGCTGGAAAGATGTCCCACAAAACTATCCACTCCGAAATGGCTGAAGTTTTCGAGCATCATGCCCCTGGCTCCCGGGCCACTAAGTGGTTTCATCAGTGCCACGGGAAGTGCTCCCACGAAGTCAGAATTGAGGCCGACGGCCTCCACCCCCTTTGCCACGAGGTCCTGTAGCATCTGCAATCCTCCTGATGCTCTGAACATTCCCACGGAGACGAGAATGGCCACGACGTATGGTATGAGGCTTACTGCAACCTTGAATCCTCCCTTCGCCCCCTCGATGAACGAGTTGTAAACATTGATTTTCTTCCAGGCACCCGACAAGATGAAGATCATGATGGCTCCCACAATCATGACGCTGGTGAGCACGCGGCAGAACTGCTGCATCTCTGTCTCATTCATTCCTGCCATGCATGAAAAGAGGGCAGCGACAAACGTCCCTATCACAAGAAACATGTAGAGGATGTATCTGTTGAAGAGATTGATGCGCTGGATGGCCGAACAGACGAGCAATCCCACGATGGTGGAACAGAGCGAAGTGAGGAGCAGTGGAATGAACACGTCAGTTGGGTCGGCTGCCCCATTCGACGCCCGGTAGGACATGATGGAGATGGGTATGATAGTGATGCCCGACGTGTTGAGTGTGAGAAACATGATCATGGCGTTGCTCGCCGTATCCTTCTCCTTGTTCACACTTTGCAGTTCCTGCATGGCCTTCAGACCCATGGGTGTTGCTGCATTGTCGAGACCGAGCATGTTGGCCGAGATGTTCATGAAGATGGAGCCGAGTGCCGGGTGCCCCTTGGGTATTTCAGGGAAAAGGCGCGTCAACACGGGGCTCAGGAAGCGTGCAAGTCGGTTGATCAACCCGCTATCGTCGCCCACCTTCATCAGTCCCATCCACAAGGTGAGCGTGCCGGTCAGTCCGAGGCACATCTCAAAAGCATCCTTCGACATGGTGAAGGTGGAGTCCATCATTGCCGGCAATGCCTCCGTGTCACCAAGGATTAACTTGATAACCCCCACGAGGAAAGCCAAGACAAAGAGAGCAATCCAAATATAATTGAGTGCCATGTCTGTATTCTCAGTTGTTTATGGTCTTCGCAGGGTCGAAATGACGCTTTCGCTCTATTTTCTGCTTTCGCATGGCCTTGATTTCAAAAGGCAGGTCGTCCACCTTCTCATCCTTGATGATGACCTTCATCCGCTCTCTTGCATAATGGTTTCTCAAAGCCTTGATGTCGGCATCGCGAAGGCGTATGCACCCCTCGCTGGCCCTTCCCGGCACGCTTTCGGCATTGTTGGTGCTTCCATGTATTCCTATCCCGCTGTGCCCTGGGGTCACCAGTCTGAGGAAGAAGTCTCCGTATGCCTTGATGCTGCCTCGCCCGTCCTTGAAGTCATGCATCCACGAGGATGCGTTTTGAATTTGAGAAATGTAGAATGCGTTGGCGAAGGGGTTCCCATTGAGGCTGTTGCATGAGCTGGGCGTCTTCTTGTCGCCACGCTTCTGCTTGTTGCCCACATGCTGGCCGAAACAGCAGTCGTAGCGGGCAAGCATCACGGTGTCCTTCCCCTGTGCTTCGTAAACATACAGATAATAATCCTTTTTCGAAATGACGATGAAGCAGTTGGCTTTGTTGACCATCAGCGAGGGTTCGTCAATGGCCTTGTCGGGCTCTGTGCGCACACATTTGTTGCCATGGTCTTGCACCACTTGCTCTTTCACCTTGGTATAGTCGAAAGGTTTGTAGTCACCATCCTTTCCGTATGCCTCGTCACCATCCTGGATGATGGACGCGACGATGTTGTTGAACTCTTTTTCGTTGGTGTTTTGAGCCACCACCGAACACAGCAGCAACGATGCCAGGCATGAGCTGGCAAAGAAAAATTTCAATGTCATGGTGTTGTAGGGTGAATGAGTTGTTATTCTACAAGATAAGTGTATAGTTTCGACATATAGTATTTCTTTCCCTGATAGACCACCTGGTACCAGTCGCCATCCTCACCGATGCATTCCAGGCGCGTGCCTTTCTTCACCGACTTTGTGGCGCCTTTCTCATCCTTGAGATAATTGGCTTTCAAACTGGGACCAAAGCGGAGGCGTACTCCTTCCCCATTGACCACCACTTGTTGCGACTTCTTGGGGTTGAAAGCCACCTTGCCACCGGCATCATTAGCATTTTCCTTCTCGTCCACCTCCTCAGGCACCTTTACTTGGGTGGTGTCGGCAACCTCCTCTTCATCATCCGACTTTAGCGAGGTGTAATGATAGATGCTGCCAACGATGAGCAGCAGGACAAGCACGGCGATAATGAAAAACAGCAGACGGCGGTCACCTTGAGGGCGAGGGGGCGCAGGAGCAGGCTCCTCAGCAACCTCCTTGTCCGCCGATGGTGCTTCGGGGGTTTCATCTTCCAGTACTTCCTTTTGTTGGAATTGCTTGATGGACTTGCCACAATAAGGGCAAAGATTGGCATCATAGGGAATTTGCTTCCCGCAATGTTGACATTTTATCATATCGATTTTCTGAATGAAGAGCAAAGGTAAGACTTTTTTTCAATATAAGAAAAGCAAGAAGCAAAAAATATGTTAAAGAGACATTGGAGCCATATACACCCTATAAGAACTCCAGAAATCTAGAGCATCCTATAACATCCTATTATATCCTATAGCATCCTATTATATCCTATAGCATCCTATAGCCCCTAAAACAAAAAAAGCCGCTCCAAAAGGAGCGGCTCTTGTGAAAAGGAGGCGGCGACCTACTCTCCCGCATTGCATTGCAGTACCATCGGCGCGGGCGGGCT
>CADBBP010000105.1 GCA_902792855.1 uncultured Prevotellaceae bacterium | reverse complement strand
TCTCCCGTTCCTTTCCCACTAAACTGCGCGAATGCCGTCGCAGAAGTGAGCAAACACAATAGCAAAATAGTTTTTTTCATAATGATTACGTATTTAAAGTATTAAACGATAGATTGGTAGTTAGTCTAATTTCCCATGATGGTTGAGGAAGATGCCCATGACCGCATTTCGGCACATGACATCGCAAAGATAACACTTTTATTTGATAGTTGCAACAAATAAGTGATTAATTTTCTAAAAATATGAATAATAGACCTACCTCTTGGCTTTAGGAATTACATGAAGTAATTCCCTACGTGCACACTCACCTCTTGGCGATTGCCTTTTGGCGACGAGGTGGTTACAGATAGATGCGGATAATCATTTTATATTATTTGTTTCGCCTTTAGGTGTTTTTCCCAATCTTTAGCTCACAACATTCGCCCTTACGGGCGAACGGACGGACATAAAGTTCCGCCCTTGATTATAACAAATCGTATTCGTTAAGTATTTGCTGAATTTCCTCTTTTGAGCAGAACATCAGCATGTCGATGATGGAGAGGTCAGGAACGAACTCGCCTCCGAATTGCCTGTAACAGATGCTGTCGCGGCGGTGCAGGAAACTGATTGTCAGTCCGTGCCGTGCCCATTCGTCCTTTTCATAATAATCCATTCCGCCAATGGGGTTCACATAGTCGGTGATACCCAACGTTTTGCAGATACGCTCAGCCTTGTCCACCACATACTCCAAACCAGTCTTGTCGATGGTGCTGCTCATGACGAAGCGCGTCGTGACGCCCAAGTAGTCACAGACGGCCTTCATACTGCGGGTGAGATAGCCCACCATGTTCGAATCCGGATTCATTATCAAGGGTTTGAGCAGCGGCATGACCTCCTCGTAATGTGGAGCCCTGCGGTAGCGTGTCTCTATCAGCTTCACCATCTGCTGCATCTGCCGGGGGTCGTCAGCCCGTTCCATCTCCCTGATGGTTTGAGTCACAGATTTCTTCTTCAGCGGCACAATGATGGAGCGTGGAGTCCTATCGTCAAAGTCAAGGATACGATTACGGTGTATCCATCCGTTGGTAATCATCTTCCCATCATCGTAAACCACAAACACATCCACCGCATGGATGAGCTGCCAGTACCCGATATACGGGAAAAAATAGGGTTGCATGATTCCAATTTTCATATATTGCCCATTTTTGGTAATAGCTCAACGCTTATTAGAAAACCATTTCCTCTCCGTGGCACACCTCCAAAGCCATTCAAGAGGTCCGTACCTGTGATGATTTAACCATGCGATGCTGAACACCACTTGCAACACATAGAACAGCAACATGGTTGTCAGGACATATTCGAACGGCCAATGACAGGGGATGAAAAGCAATGATGTGAGCACGACACCTATGATGCCTTGCATGGAATAATTGGTCAGACCAAGTTTGCCGTATGGCTCCAAAAAGCGGAAGAAAGGATATGCCCTGTAATAGAGCAGTAAAAAGAACAGGGCATAGCAGAAAGCCCCACACAAATATCCTATGCTTTTGAGAACAGGCATGTGGAACTGTAAATTCATCCAAACGAAGACAGCATACGGGACGGCAAAAAGCAGCAGGCTCTTGATGGTGACATACCGGTCCAATTTCTCTATGATGCCAGACTTGCCTATACAATAGCCTAACAGGAACAGGCTTAAACAGTATAAGACGCCTCCTTTCAAGGTCACACGCATGTAATCGCAAGCGGCTGTCCATACGGGATAGGCAACGATGTCGGCGAGACCGTGGGCACCAACGTATCTGGTGTTGGTAAATGTCGAGCCAAAAACCAACACCCCCAAGTCCATGGATTGCTTTATGAAAAGATTCAAGATGAAGATGACAAAGAACGAAACCCACAGTTTCCTGACGGACAAGTTTCTGAAGCCAGCCAGCACCATTCCCCATATTCCATACCATAGGAGCGCATCATACGTATAGAAGATTTTGTTGAACAACCCTATCAGAGCCAGCAGGAAACACCTCCATACAAATTTCCGGCACTTACCGACATGTCGCCCCATCCGAACATGCCTGCAACATGCACCAACAAGATACCAAGCAAGGTAAATGCACGAAGTGCATCTATCGACGTGATTCTCCTACGCACCATTGGCTTTGGCGTTTCGTCGGTAAGTGCTATATGCTGGTTTTCAAATCTCAAATCTCAAATCTCAAATCTCAAATCTCAAACCTCAAACCTAACTACTTGAAAAGCAACTGCGAGAACTGTGTGAGGTAGATGCGCCAGTTGCGCCAGATGTGCCCGCCGTCAGTCTCCACGTATGTGAAAGGATACCCTTTGCTTGTGAGGTATTCGCGGTAAGTTTTGTTGTTGTCGTAGAGGAAGTCGGTGCTACCGATGGCAATCCAATAGAGAGCCGGCTTCTTGGCGAACATCGTAGCAAGCTGCTTCTCCACCTCCGGAGCCACCTTTTGGCCCCTGTCGTTGTTGCCGTCGAAGCCCCTCACGTTGAGCGAGACGGCTGCCGAGAACAGCCCCACATAGTCGAAGAGGTCGGGATAGAGCTTTGAGGCCGCAGATGGCACGGCATTTCTTGTTGGCCTTGGTGCGGTAGTTCTTGTCCACATAGCTGACGATGTCCTTGAAACTCTCCTCTGTGGAGGCCACGGGCTTGGAAGCCTGATGCCCCATGAAGGAGGGCTTGTACATGCCCTTGTGCCACTCTCCCGGCGCCGCATCGCAGTTGGCGTTGCCGTTGGGCATGACGACAATCATGGGTTTCACCTTCCCCTCACTGATGAGGTTGTCGATGATTTGCGCCGCCCTGCCGAGGGTAGTCCACGCATCCTCGTCGCCACCAGCACCGTGGAGGAGGTAGAGCACGGGGAAGCGTCCTCCCTTGTCATACCCCGGCGGTGTATAGACCGTCATGCGCCGCGATGTCTGCAGCGTGGGCGAGGGATACCACACCTTGCTGACATTACCGTGTGGCACGTCGTTGACGTCGTACAGCCATCCCTTGTCGCCCTGCTGGGCAGAGACGATGAAGATGTTGGCGAAAGAGGCGATGTCGCGACAGCGATAGACGTTGGAAGGGTCGAGCCAGTCCATGCCGTCCACCTTGAACTTGTAAGAATACATCTCCGGCTGGAGAGCCGTCGGCGTGGTGTATGACCACACGCCCTT
Source organism: uncultured Prevotellaceae bacterium (assembly GCA_902792855.1). Lineage (GTDB taxonomy): Bacteria > Bacteroidota > Bacteroidia > Bacteroidales > Bacteroidaceae > Prevotella. Next base: position 13,431 of record CADBBP010000105.1, on the reverse strand, counting down.
CTCCCCCTCCTTGAGTGCGGCCTTTCCAGCCGACTCATACTTGCCTCGCGGGGTGTCCACCACTTGAGGGGGAAGGAAGTCGCCCTCCACCTCCACCGTGACGGCCTTGGGGGCAAAGAGGCGGAAAGTGACGGTGCCGTCGGCATGGACCTCGGGCGAGGTGAGGTTGTTGACATCAAAGAGTGCTTGCTGTGCACCGGCAGCCAAGGAGGCGGCAAGCGCGAATGTGATGATGATGCTTTTTTTCATAGAGGGGTAGGTTTTAGGGTTGGGGGGATTGGGGGGGCCTAGATGTCCTAGGAGTCATAGATGTCATAGGGAGTCCTAGATGTCCTAGGGAGTCCTAGATGTCCTAGGGAGTCCTAGATGTCCTAGGGGGCCTAGACGGTGGCGGCGAGGGCGGTCAGGATGAGGGCCGAGGGCATAGGGACAAAAAGGCAGCCCTCTGGGGGCTGCCTTTTTGGATATGGATTAGAATTTATCGGCTGCGTAATAAATCCACTCGTAGATGCAACTGAGGATGCCGAATGCGGCGATGCCAGCAGTGCAAAGGGCGAGGGCCAGCTTGGTGTTCTTGTCGCTGCGGAAGGTGGGCAGCGGCGTCTCCGTCTTCTTGATGTACATGGCCTTGACGATGAGCAGATAGTAGTAAAGGCTCACGACAGTGTTGACCAATGCGATGAAGACGACGAGATAAGCCAGTGCGCCTACCCTCGTGTCGAAGGTGTGTCCGCTCACTCCTGCCATGAAGACGAAGAACTTGCTGAACATACCGGCGAAGGGCGGTATGCCGGCGAGGGAGAAGAGCGCGATGGTCATGAGCAGCGACAGCTTCGGGTTGGTGGTGTAGAAGCCGTCGTAGGCATCCATGTTGGTCACGCCCCCGTTGTTCTGCTCCACGACGCTGATGACGGAGAAGACGGCCAGGTTGGCCACCACATACACCAGGACGTAGAACGAGAGTGCGGTGAGGCCCATCGTCTGCTCTCCGGTGATGGCCAGCATGATGTAGCCGGCCTGGGAGATGGAACTGTAGGCCATGAAGCGCTTGAGGTCCTTCTGACGGATGGCGAAGAGGTTGGCCACGGTGATACTGAGCACGATGACGATGTAGAGGAAATAGTGCCACTGCGTGTAGAGCGCCGGGAAGACCTTGAAGAGGATGGCGGCGAAGGTGAAGGCCGCAGCACCCTTGGACACGACGCTGAGGTAACCAGTGACCACGGTGGGAGCTCCCTCGTAGGCATCGGCCGTCCAGAAGTGGAAAGGCACGAGAGAAATCTTGAAGCCCAGTCCACTGAAGAAGAACACCATGCCCATGATGGTGAAGGCGTTGGCGTGGAGGTTGGCAGCCACGTTGCCGAAATAGAGCGTTCCACAAGCCCCATAGATGAACGACAGGCCGAAGAGCATCACGCCGCTGGAGAAGGCCGCCGTGAGGATGTACTTGGCGGCTCCCTCTGCAGAGTTGTTGCGGTGCTTGTCGAGTGCCACGAGGCACGCCATGGGGATGGAGGCCATCTCCAGGCCGAGGTAGAACATGAGGAAATGCCCTGCCGACATCATCATGAACATTCCGAGGAGCGTGGAAGCGACGAGCATGTAGAACTCGCCCTCACGCTGCCTGCCCTCCTTGCGGGAAATCCACTGCCGGCTCATGATGATGACGATGAGCGAGGCAAGGGCGAGGATGGCCTTCATCACCTGGACGGAGTCGTTGGTGACATACATGCCCCCAAACGCCACACGGGGTGCCAAGGGAAGGGCGCATACCAATGTGAGCAGGCCGAACAGCACTGAGGCGAAGAGGTTGAACCATGGCCGGCGCTCGTCCTTGTCGGAAGCGAAGTCGGCGATGAACAGCACCACTAAGACGGCCATGAGCACGGCCTCAGGTATCATAAAAAGGAATTGACTGTAATTCATTTCTCTTCAGTGTTTATGGATGAATGACGGTGAGAATGGGGGCCACGGCGTCGGAAATGACATTGCTTGCCCAAAGCGGGAACAGGCCGAGACCTGCGACGCAGAAGATGAGGCAGCAGACAGCCACCCGCTCGTCCCATGTGGCATCGGTGAGCTCCTCGTAGTGCGGGTCGGCCACCTTCTGGTAAAGGATCTTGCCCACCACCCTGAGGATATAGACAGCGGTGACGACGATGGAGCCGCAAGCGATGATGGTCGCGGTGCGGTGGAAGGTGTCGCTGTTCTCAAACGAGCCCACGAAGATGGTCATCTCGGCCACGAAACCGGAGAAGCCCGGCAAACCGAGGTTGGCCAAACCGGCCAGGACGTAACCCACGGCGAGGAAGGGCATGATCTTCATCAAGCCGCCCAACTTCCTCACGTCACGCGTGTGCGTGCGCCCGTAAATCATACCGATGAGGGCGAAGAAGAGGGCTGTCATGAGGCCGTGGGAGAGCATCTGGATGATGGCTCCGGTGCAGGAGGTGCGCGTCATCATGAGGATGGCGAAAAGCACCAGTCCGCAGTGGGAGACGGAGGAGTAGGCGTTGATGTACTTCAAGTCGGTCTGCACACAAGCCGAGAGGGCTCCATAGACCACCGAGATGGTGGTGAGGATGATGAATATCCACGACAGCTCCTGGGCAGCATGCGGCAGGAGGAACATGGCGATGCGGAAGCATCCGTATCCACCAAGCTTCATGAGCACGCCGGCGTGGAGCATGGAAACCGCCGTCGGGGCCGAAGCATGACCGTCGGGGCTCCAAGTGTGGAACGGGAAGAGGGCCCCGAGCACGCCGAAACCGATGAAGACGAAGGGGAAGAGGATGTTTTGCACGCGGTGGTCGATCTCCATGCCCGGCAGCGCATTGTTCTGGGCAATCTCGATGACGTTCATCGTGGAGGCTCCGCTGAAGAAGTAGATGCCGAGGATGCCGAGGATGAGCAATGCCGAACCACCCATGAGCATGAGGGTGAGCTTCATGGCCGAGTATTCCTTGGCACCGCTGCCCCACACGCCTATCAGGAGGTACATGGGGATGAGGGCCACCTCGTAGAACATGAACATGGTGAACATGTCGGTGCAGATGAAGAAGCCATAGACACCGGAACTGAGAAGCGTGAACCACAGGAAATACTCCTTGGTGAGGGGCTTCAGCTGCCAGGAGGCGAAGGTGCCGGTGAAGACGATGATGCTCGACAGGAGCAGCATGACGACGGAGATGCCATCGACACCCACGGAATAGCAGATGTGCAACGGCTTGAACCACTCTATGCTGGCGGTGTAGAGCATGGGGGCCACTTCGGCCGGAATGGTCTGTCTAAGGTGTATGAAATCAATGGTGAGATAGATGGACAACACTAAGAGCAGCGAGGCCCCTACCACCATCACCGTGCGTACTTGGTTGAGCGTGCGGGCCAGCCAGAGGCCGAGCAGCATCAGCACGGGAATGACAACGAAAATAGTCAATATACTCATTTCTTCATTCTTTTACAATGCACATAACAACAATAAGGTAATGGCCACGCTGCCGGTGAGGAACCAGACGGCATACTGCCGCACGTCGCCGCTCTGCCAGCCGCGAATGCTCTCGCCAGCCTCGCCGGCGCCCCAGGCCATGAAGTTGAACGTACCGTCGATGACGTGACGGTCGAACCAGGCGATGGGCTTGGAAACGAGGTTGAAGATGATCTTGTGGGTGATGAAGAGCCACACCTCATCCATATAGAAACGCTTGTAGGCGGCACGGTGCAACTTGGGCATGGCTGCGTAGAGCTTGTCGGCGATGGGCTGACGCTCGCCCTTATAGATATAGGTGGCGAGGCAGATGCTCAAGATGGCGATGACCGTGGAGGTGATGGCCACCTGGGAGTTGAAATGGATGGTGTAGTCCTCGCCCGTGGCGGAGACAAAGGAGCCGAAGCTGCCACCCCATCCGAGGAAACCTGCCAAGGTGGTGTAAACGCCCACGCCCACGGTGATGACCGAGAGGATGATGAGCGGCACCGTCATGCTGGCCGGAGCCTCATGCGGGGTGTGGTGCTCGTGAGCCTCCTTGTTCTCTGTGCCCCAGAAGATGCCGTAGTAGAGGCGGAACATGTAGAAGGCCGTCATGGCGGCAACACCTGTCATGATCCATCCCACCAGGGGACTGTACTCGAAGCAAGCAGTGACAATCTCATCCTTCGAGCTGAACCCCGAGAAGAAGGGGATGCCGGCGATGGCCAGACAGCTGATGAGGAAGGTGATGTGGGTGACGGGCATGTATTTGCGCAACCCGCCCATGAGAGCCATCTCGTTGGAGTGCACGGCATGGATGACGCAACCTGCGCAGAGGAAGAGGCAGGCCTTGAACATGGCGTGTGTGAACAGGTGGAACATGGAGGCCATGTAGCCCAACTGCGCGTGATTGTCGAGCACCGCACCGTGATGGCCGGGCAGGCATACGCCCAACGCCACCATCATGAAGGCAATCTGCGAGATGGTGGAGAAAGCCAGCACACGCTTGATGTCGGTCTGCGCACAGGCCACGGCGGCGGCGTAGAAGGCGGTGAACACACCCACCCACACCACGATGGGCATGGCCTGAGGAGCATACTCTATCCACAGCGGGAACATGCGAGCCAACTGGAAGACACCGGCCACCACCATCGTGGCGGCATGGATGAGCGCCGAGACAGGCGTGGGACCCTCCATGGCATCGGGCAGCCAGATGTGCAATGGGAACATGGCACTCTTGCCGGCACCGCCGATGAACATCAGCACGAGGGCCGTGGGGATGATGAAGCCACCTGCTGCCACAGCCTTGCCCGGCTCGCAGACAGTGGCGAAGCCAGAAGCGTCGATGTTGTTGACGAAGGAGAAGCTGAAGGAGCCTGTGTAATAGCCGAAGATGAGGATGCCGATGAGGAAGAACATGTCGGCAAACCTGGTGACGATGAACGCCTTCTTCGAGGCTGCCACGGCGGTGTGAAGCTGATAGTAGAAGCCGATGAGCAAGTAGGAGCTCACACCCACCAACTCCCAGAAGAGGTACATCTGGAAGATGTTGGTGGCCACCACCAAGCCGAGCATCGACATGGTGAAGAGCGAGAGGAAGGCGTAGTAGCGCTGGAAGCCCTTCTCGCCGTGCATGTAGCCGAAGGAATAGATGTGCACCATGAGGCTCACGGTGGAGATGACGATGAGCATGACGACCGATAGCGGGTCGAGCAGCATGCCCATGTCAAAACTGAGTTTTCCCAACGGCAGCCAGGTGAAATTGAATGGCACGATGGCTGCAAACGCACCGTCGTCAAGCCGCGGCGCTCCAAAATACTTGAATGCCGTATAATAGGAAAGGATGGTGACGATGGCCAGCGAAGTGGTGCCCACCAGGCCCGCCACCTTGTGAGACATCTTCATGCCGCACAACCCCAACACGAGGAAGGAGAGCGCTGGCAGGAGAAGTATCAGAAAAACATAACTGTAATCCATTTTCTTTATAGGTTTAGAGGTTGCCCGGGGGTTATAGTTTCATATTCTCAATGCTGTTGACCTGGTCGCTGTGGAAGCGACGGTAAACATTGATGATGATGGCGACAGCGACAGCGGTCTCCGCGGCTGCCACGCCAATGGAGAAGAGGGTGAAGAAGAAACCCTCGAGCTGTCCCGGGTAGAGAAGCCGGTTGAAGACGGCGAAGTTGATGTCCACGGCATTGAGGACAAGCTCTGTGGAGATGAGCATGGCGATGAGGTTTCGCCTTGTTACAAATCCGAAGACGCCGATGAAGAACAGCAGCGTGCTTAATACGAGGAAATATTCTACTGGTATCATGTTACTTGTCCTTTCTTGAGATGACTATTCCACCGATGATGCAAGCGAGCAGGAAGACAGAGATGAACTCGAATGGCAGCACGTACTGGTACTTGCCGGCTCCCATGAGGGAGTTGCCTATCTGCTCCATGGGCACCTCCTGGTTGGGGATGGCCAGGGTGAGAAACTTTTGCTTGAGCAGGATGACCATCACCATGGCGAAGCCGGCGAGGGCGGCAAGGGCGCCACCCACCACCTTGCCTCCCTTGAGGCGCTCGGCCAAGCCTTGCAGTGTGTGCTTGGAGACGAGCTGGATGGCGAAGATGTACAACATGGTGACACCGCCGGCATAGACGCTGATTTGCGCCGCACCGAGGAAGGTGTAGTCGATGAGGAAATAGAGGCCGGCCACTCCGAAGAGCACGAACAAGAGGAACGTTGCAGCCCTCATGATGCTCTTGGTGGCGACACAAAACACAGCTGAGCCGAGAATGACGGCTGCCAGTATGCAAAACATTACAATATTTGCCATGGTCCTTACTTCGTTTTGGTGTTGAACTTTCCTATGGTGAGCGGAGCTCCGCCGTCGATGAGGCCGGGAAGCGAGCCACCCTTGTAAACCTCCTTGTCGAGATGCAAGACAAGTGCCTTGCGGTCGAAGGTGCTGTTCTCAAAATCGTTGGTGAACTCGATGGCATCGAAGTTGCAGGCGTTGGTGCACAACTGGCAGAACATGCAGTCGCCAAGGTCGTACTGGTAGTCGAGGAGGAAGCGCTTCTTCTTCCCCGTGGCCTCGTCAACGCGCATCTCCGAGACAATCTTGATGGTGCCGTTGGGGCAGGCCTTCTCACACAACGTGCAGGCGGTGCACTTGTATGCCCCGTCCTCCGTGCGCTTGAAGACCAGGCGCCCACGATGCCGCTTGGCGATGTGGAGCGTGGTCTTGCGGTTCTCCGGGTACTGCTCTGTCGATTTGGGCGTGAAATATTCCTTCAAGGTGGTCTTCATGCCCACGGCGAGCGTTTTCACACCGTCCCGGATGCCGCCGAAATATGATTTGTTTTCCATTTTTTAATCTTTTTCTTTTGGGTCTTTAAGGACTTTAAGGTCTTTAGGGACTTTAGGGACTTTAAATCTTACCAGTGGAGGCGGAATGCCACGACGAGGGTCATCAGCACGATGTTGATGAGCGACAACGGCATGAGGTATTTCCACTCCAACTTGAGTATCTGGTCGATGCGGAGACGGGGGAAAGTCCATTTCACCCACATGAGGAGCCATACGATGAAGAATGCCTTGCCCATGAACCACACGACGCCGGGGATGTAGTCCATCACCGTGTCGAATGCATCCACGCCGATGTTGATGGGAGCCCATCCTCCAAGGAAGACGGTGGCCGCAACACCGGAGATGATGAAGAGGTTGAGGTACTCGGCGAGGTAGAAGAAGCCGAAGCCCATGCCCGAATACTCGGTGTGGTGACCGGCAGTCAACTCGCTCTCAGCCTCCGCCATGTCGAACGGGCCGCGGTTGGCCTCGGCGTTTCCGGCCACGAGGAAGACGAGGAAGGCGATGATGGCCGGGATGTGGCCCTTGAAGATGAGCCACTGCCAGGGGCCGGTCTGCGCCTCCACGATGCCGCTCACCTGCAGCGTACCCGTGAGGATGACCGCCGTGATGAGGCAAAGGCAAAGTGACAGTTCATAGGAAATCATCTGCACGGCTCCACGCATGGCGGAGATGACAGAGTATTTGTTGTTGGAGGCCCATCCTGCGAGGAAGACGCCCACCACTCCGATGGAGGAGATGGCGGTGAGCAGGAAGATGCCCACGTTGAAGTCCACCACGCCGGCACCCTTGTTCCAAGGAAGGAAGCCAAAGGCGCCCACGGAACCGATGATGACGAGGAAGGGGGCCACGGCGTAGAGCAGCTTGTCGGCCCTGTCAACGAAGAAAATCTCCTTGATGAGCATCTTCAGCACGTCGGCAAACACCTGGAGGATGCCCCAGGGACCCACACGCATGGGGCCGAGACGGCATTGGAAATAGGCACACACCTTGCGCTCCATGAAGATGAGCGCGATGGCGATGAGTGCGTATGCCACAAGGATGAACAGGCCGACAATGACACACTCGACGAGGATTGCCCAGAAGTCGCCCATCCCGAGGGTGTCGCGCAGGAGCGCGTCGAACCATTGTGTAACTATTGAAAAATCGAACATAGTGAAAAATCTTGAATGTTGATGGGTGATTACCGGTCAATGTCGGGTATGACGAAGTCGATGGCAGCGCCGGTGGTGACGAGGTCGGCGATCTTCTGCCCGCGCAGCATGGGGTCGAGGGCGCCGACGAGGGTGAGCCCCATGGGCCTCATCTTCATGCGGTAGGGGCTCTTGTCGCCACGTGAGTCGAGATACACTCCAAACTCGCCGCTCGCTCCTTCCACGGAGAAATACCACTGCCCCTCCGGCACCTTGATGATGGGCTTCTGCTTGATGTAGAAGTCGCCCGGGGGGATGTTGTCGATGAGTTGCTCGATGATGTCGAGACTCTGGTAGAGCTCCTCGATGTGGACGAGGTAGCGGTCCATGGAGTCGGCGCTCTGTAGCAGGATTTGCTTCCACTCCACCTTGTCGTACATGTCGTAGGGGTGGTTCTTGCGCACGTCGTTGGCCCATCCGGCGGCACGGCCGGCGGGTCCTGTCACGGCGTAGTTGATGCAGTCTTCCTTGCCCATCGGACCCACCTTCTCGAAGCGGTTGTGGGTGATGACATTGTCGCCGAAGACGTCCATGTACTCCTGAATCATGGGACGCAGGTACTTGCAGAGTGCCTTGGTGTTCTCCACGAAATTGGGGTCGATGTCGTCCTGGAGGCCGCCGATGCGGTAGTAGTTCTGGATGAGTCGCCCGCCGGTGGTCTCCTCCATGACGTTGAGCACGTGCTCGCGGTCGCGCATGCAGTAGAGGAAGGCGGTGAGGGCGCCCAGGTCCTGTGCGCAGCATCCGCAGAAGAGGAGGTGGGAGTCGATACGCTGCAACTCGTCCATGATGGTGCGGATGTACTTGATGCGGTCGGTGAGCTCCACGCCGAGCCCTTCCTCGATGACGCCCACAAGCGCATGACGGTGCATCATGGCCGAGAGGTAGTTGAGGCGGTCGGTGAGGGCGAGCGTCTGCGGGTAGGTGTAGCCCTCCCACATCTTCTCGATGCCGCGGTGGATGTATCCCAAGTGTGGGTAGATGCGCTTCACGGTCTCACCGTCGAGCACGGTCTGCAACCTCAGCACACCGTGGGTGGAGGGGTGCTGCGGACCGATGTTGACCACGTAGTCGTTCTCGTCGAAGAGGCGGTGCCGCGTGCACACGAGGCGGCCGTCGGCGTCGAGGGAGTAGGTGTTGGCATACTCGCTCTCCACATCGTCCTCGAGGGAATAGCTGTCGTCAAACTTCCAGTCCTTGCGGAAGGGATGCCCCTTGAAGTCGTTGCGAAGGAAGAGGCGCTCCATGATGGGGTGCCCGAGGAACTTGATGCCGTAGAAGTCGAAGACCTCGCGCTCGAGCAAGTCGGCTGCCTTCCAAAGGTTGATGACAGAGTAAATGACATGGCTGCCATCAACTTGGCGGGCGATGGTCTTCACGCTGGTGCGCTCGTGGGTGTCGCTCTTCTCAAGGATATAGACGCATCCCAAGCCTTCTTCGCCGAAGTCCTCGCCAATGATGGTGACGAGGTAGTCGTAGCCCTGCTTCTCCTTCAGCGCTTGCATGTCGGAGAGGAAGCTGTCGAATGGTATGTTGTTGAACTGCAGTTTCATTTGGCTCCCTCCTTTTCATTTTTGAGTTGGTCGATGAAATCCTGAGGCACGTCGGAGACGACGATGGGCTTCTTCCAGCCGTATGCAATAGCCTCGTTGGAGAGGTCGAGCTGGCGCTCCTCGGCGTTCTGCTTGTGGTTGGCACCACCGAAGAACTTCTCAACCTTCACCTTGCGCTGCAACTGCATCATGCCGTAGAGGATGGCCTCCGGCCTTGGAGGGCAACCGGGGATGTAAACGTCAACGGGGACAATCTCCTCAATGCCCTTGACAACATGGTAGCTCGACTTGAACGGCCCACCAGAGATGGTGCACCCTCCCACTGCCACGACATACTTGGGCTCTGCCATCTCGTCGTAGAGACGCTTGAACACAGGTGCCATCTTGTGGGTGATGGTGCCGGCGGTCATGATGAGGTCGGCCTGTCGGGGAGAGTTGCGCGTCACCTCGAAACCGAAACGTGCGAAGTCGTAACGGGCACAGCCAACGGCCATGAACTCGATGCCGCAACAGGAGGTGCCGAAGGTGAGCGACCAGAGAGAGTTGGACCGGCCCCAGTTGATGAGCTGGTCGAGGCTTCCTGTGACGACGTTGACGCCGCCCTCGTGGAGCTCTTCCACAAGGCGCTCCAAGGACGCGTTGTCCTTGAACTCGTCATAAGGAATGCTCTTGATGCGTGGCTTTCTTACTTCCATTCCAACGCTCCTTTCCGCCAGGCATAAGCCAAGCCAAAAACGAGGACGAGGAGGAAGAAACCGATGCTGGCAATGGCCATCACACCGTATTTCTGCACCACCACGGCCCAGGGGTAAAGAAAGACGGTCTCAATGTCGAACATGAGGAAGAGGATGGCGAACAGGTAGTATCCGATGGACACGGGAATCCACGACGACCCGTGCGTGGGAATACCACACTCAAAAGGCTCACCCTTCACCTTGTTGTACGACCGAGGCCCAATCAGCTTGGCGATGACGTAAGCGCCCACCACCAAGACAACTGCCGTCAAAATGACGGTGATAAACAAAGTAGAATACATAGAGTATGTGTTGATTGATGATTTAACACAATTTTGATAGTACTTTAAAGCGGTGCAAAGTTAACAAATAAAACCGAAACTCTGCTAAAAAAAGTGAAAATTATTCGTCCTTGTGATAGATGACAAGGCCATCCATGGGACTTTGGGCCACCATGGAGAGCGCGAAGCCCTCTTCTGCGGCTGCGCGGTGTAGCTGTTCGCAAAAATGGAAGGCCACACTGCCCACTGCCCGCACGGGAAGGTCGGGACGCCGGTACTGCACGAGGTTGCGCCGGAAGAATTCACGGAAGCAGCCGACGACAAGGTCTTCCACGGGCTGCAGGTGGAGGTGCTCATGTATGAAATGGGTGGTTTGGGCGAGGTAGCGGTTGGGGAGCGGCTCGCGATAGACGGCGCGGATGATGTCGGAAACGTCCTGGTTGGTGGCTTGGAAGAACTCCCGCCGGAGCTCGTCGGGGAGCAGTCCCTTGCAGAGGTCGGCCACGAAGCGCTTGCCAATGACGGCCCCGCTGCCCTCGTCGCCCAGGATGAACCCCAAGGGCGGGGTGTTCTCCACGATGAAGCTCCCGTTGTAGAGGCCGGAGTTGGAACCGGTGCCGAGGATGCAGGCGAGGCCGGCCTGACGACCGAAGAGGGCGCGGGCGGCTCCGAGGAGGTCGCCATCCACCTGCTCCACCCCGAAGACTTCCTTGAGCAGCTTTCGCATGCGGGGGGTCATCTCCGGCCGCACGCCGGCACCATAGAACACCACCCGGTCGGGGAAAGGCAGTCCGTCAGGCCATTGGCTCACCATTTCGTCGCGCAGCACGCGGACGATGTCTTCATCGCTCTGGTAAAAGGGGTTGATGCCCTGCGTGGCCGTCCGGGCCACCACGTCTCCACGGTGCGCCAGGCACCAGTCGGTCTTCGTGCTGCCACTGTCTGCTATCAGTATCATTGCTATCTCTCTTTTGATGTTGCATGCACTTTTCAGGATGCAAATTTAAGCATTTTATGGTAACAAGCAAAGGATTTATCAATTATCCAAGTGTTTTCACATTTCACATCAAATGATTAATGTGAGGCGGCCTGTTCTCCCCCCTTCACGCCCAGCCATCCCCCCCCTCATTTGCCTGTTCTCCGTAAGGAGCGGCTCCGCCGCTTCCACTCCCGCTTCCGCCCCCAGCCCCGCCGCTTCCACTCGGAAAAGGAAAGAAAATACTTGCATTTTCTTTCCTTTTCTCTCGCTTATTCGTAACTTTGCACCCAAAAACAAGAGATATGAACATAGAAGACATCTACAAACTCTTTCAAGAGCACCCCGTCGTCACCACCGACACCCGCGACTGCCCTCCCGACTCCATCTTCATCGCGCTGAAGGGAGCCTCGTTCAACGGCAACCAGTTTGCCAAACTTGCCTTGGAGAAAGGCTGTGCTTACGCCATCGTTGACGAGGAGGAATTTGCCGACCCCGCAGAACCGCGCATCATCTTGGTGAATGACGGCCTGGAGACGCTGCAGCAACTGGCACGCCACCACCGCCGCACGCTCGGAACGCCCATCGTAGGCGTGACGGGCACCAACGGAAAGACCACCACGAAGGAACTCATCGCCGCCGTGCTCGGCGAAAAATACAACGTCCTCTACACCCAGGGCAACCTCAACAACCACATCGGCGTGCCCAAAACCCTCCTCACACTGCGCCCGGAGCATGACATCGCCGTGGTGGAGATGGGTGCAAACCACCCGGGCGAAATCCGCACACTCGTGAACATCGCCGAACCCGACTGCGGCCTCATCACCAACATTGGCAAGGCGCACCTCTTGGGCTTCGGAAGTCTCGAAGGGGTGTTGCACACGAAAGGGGAACTGTATGACTTCCTCCGCACGAAGGAGGACAGCGTGGTGTTCATCGATGATGGCAACAAACTGCTCAGCAGCATTGCCGACGGCCTGCGCTTGGTGCGCTACGGCACGACGGGAACTCCCGGGCTGTGCGCCGGAGGCGAGGTGGTGACCTGCGACCCCATGCTGCGCTTCCGCTGGCGCCACGCCGACGGCCCCTGGCGCAAGGTGGACACCCATCTCATCGGCTCATACAACATCCTCAACATGCTCGCCGCCGCCTGCGTGGGCCTCCACTTCGGGGTGACGGAGGAGCAGATAGACCACGCCCTGAGCAACTACAAGCCAAGCAACAACCGCTCGCAACTCACCATCACGCCCCACAACAGCCTCATCGTGGACACATACAACGCCAACCCCACCAGCATGGAGGCCGCACTGACCAACTTCCGCGACATGGTGGCAGAGAACAAGATGGTCATCCTCGGGGCCATGCGAGAAATCGGCGAGAGCGAGGAGGAGGAGCACCGCAAGGTGGTGGAATTCCTCAAGGACAACGGCATCCAGAAGGCTTGGCTCGTGGGCGACGAGTTCAAGAAGGTTGCACCACCCTACCCCGTCTTCCACGACGTGGAGGAGGTGAAGGCCGCCATCGAGAAGGACCGGCCGGAGGGATGCTGCATCCTCATCAAGGGAAGCAACAGCAACCGCCTCTTCGAACTGCCCCCACTGCTGTGAGACGCTCCACTGCCCTTACACGCAGTGACGCCACCCACCATGACAGCCAATCAACAGTCCCCATCGCTCTGCCAAGGTGAAAAAAACGGCAAATCAAGGCCGTCAAGGCACAAAATAAAATAAAATGCCCGAAAAATTTGTGCGTCTCATAAAATTGATATACCTTTGCACCGCAAAATCGGGATGTAGCGCAGTTGGTAGCGCACTACGTTCGGGACGTAGGGGTCGGGCGTTCGAGTCGCCTCATCCCGACTTTT
>CADBBP010000104.1 GCA_902792855.1 uncultured Prevotellaceae bacterium | reverse complement strand
CAGTTGTTTATCAATTCGTCTATTTGCTCTTTTGACGGCATCACCCAAGCACCACCCCATTTCACATGGGCCACGTCGTTAATCGTTGGAGGAAAGATAGAATGAAGACAAATGATTTACATTGGGTCTCCTCCATTGTTAATTTTTGTGAAATAAAACTCAATGATAACCATTAATTGCCCAATTATGGTTACTTTTGGGGAATAATTCAAAATCGACCATAATAACATGAAATACATCCTCTTTTTTCTTTTTTCCATCCTTTTAGGCACGCCGTCCTGGGTATTAGCAAAAGACGGCCCGACCAACTGGTTGTCGGAGTTGGACAACAGCCTTGCCCATCGCGACCAGTATGAGCGTCAGCGTGTGGAGCGTATCGATGAATTGAAAAAGGAATTGGCGCAAATGGAGAAGCAACCCAACAAAGAGGTTGGCGACAGATACTATGACCTCATGTACGGTCTATACAATGAGTACAAGAGTTACTGTTATGACTCCGCCCACCATTACGCCGACGAGTGTCTTGCTTGGGCAAAGTCCAACCATCATGACGATCGTATCATCGAAGCCAGCAATGCTGTTTCGTTCACCCTGATTTCAGCCGGTTTTCTCACCGAAGCCAACGAGGTTCTCAAGTCCATAGACAGGAGCAAGCTAAGCGGTCGGCTGCTTGAAGACTATTATGAGCACAACAGCCAGTTGTGGAGGGCGCAGGCCGACTATGTGCGTGAAGAGCCATTCTACACCAAGTATATCACGCAGAGCAATGCCTACCTCGACTCCTTGAAGCAAATGCTCCCCCAAAATTCCGCTCGTTGGTGGTCTTGCCTTGGTTCGAGGCAGATGCGCGACCATCAGTACCAACAAGCCCTTGAATCATTCAACAAAGTGCTATCCCTCTGCGATTCCGACTTGCACAGGAAGGCGATGACCACCGCCGAGATGGCCTGGGCATACATCTATCTTGACAATGAAGACAAAGCCATCGACTACTTTGCCCAGTCCGCCATCTACGACAACGAGACAGCCACCAGGGAGATTACCGCACTCTATCACTTGTCGAGATTGATATACAAGAAAGGCGACCACGAGCGGGCCAGCGTCTATGTGCACCAGGCTCTCGACGACGTGCAATTCTACAACAGCCGCTTGCGCAAGATAGAGATTGGCGACATCCTTCCCATCATCGAGCGCGACAGGTATGAGGCGGTGTCGAGTCAGCGGAATTGGCTCATTGCAGCCAGTTGCCTCTTTGTCCTACTCTCAGCCGTCATCCTCTACAGCTATTGGTTCATCCGCAAGAAAAACCGCACGCTGACCACAGCAAGGGAAACCATCGCCACCCAGCTTGACCAGTTGCAAGCCGCCAACCGCCAGCTCAAGGAAGACGACAAGATTAAGAACGCCTACATCGGCAGGTCGTTCTACACCAACAGCGAGTTCATCGCCAAGCTTGAGAAACTCTACCTGATGATAGACCGCAAAATCGTGGCAAGGCAATACGACGACCTCCGGTCGATGATGAAACTATCCACCCTGAATGCCGAGCGTGAGAACATGTATGAGGCCTTCGACCAGACATTCCTGAAAATATTCCCCGACTTTGTTCAGAAATACAACCTCCTGTTTGAAGAGAAAGACCGCAAGCTGCCCCCCAACGACCATTCCCTGACATCGGAGATGCGCATCTTCGCATTGATACGTTTGGGCATCACCGACAGCGAGCGGATTGCGAAGTTTCTCAATTATTCCGTGCACACGGTGAACACTTACAAAACAAGGATCAAGAACCGTTCGACGGTGGAAAACGAGCAGTTTGAATCGCGTATCATGGAGATATAACTCCACTTCAGCCCCTCACAAGCAGAATATTTCCATTATACAAGTGAGATTTTGCAATTAGTCGAAATTATTGATTATCAATAGTTTCGACTAATTTTTCTTAGATTATTGCTTATACACTCCATTGGTTTTTTCCTTTCGGTCGTTAGTTAGCATAACTTTGCATCGAAATTATTTTTGCATTGTTATGAGACGATATTTCACATTGTTCACCTTTTTCCTGACTGTCGGTGCCACCTTCGCGCAGACCGACAACAACCCGGCAGCCTCCCCTGAGGTGGTGGTCAGTGCGGGCAAGGCCCGTTTCACCATTCTCACCCCGGAGATGATACGTATCCAATACAGCAACAAGGAGCAGTTTGAAGACCGTGCCACCTTCGCCGTTGTCAACCGCCGTTTGCCCGTACCACCATTCACGACGGAGAAAAAAGACGGGCATCTCTACATCAAGACCCAGGCATTGACCTTAAAGTATCGCATGGGAGGAGAAATCAGTTCCGCCACGCCTTCCGACCAGGTGCTCTCCATCACATTTGCGATGAACGGCAGAGACGTGCTGTGGTATCCCGGAAAGGACGACGCCTTGAACCTGAAAGGCACGACACGCACACTGGACGGCCAGATTGGCGACAACAAGCGTCAGGAGTTGGAGAACGGCCTCCTCTCGCGCGCCGGTTGGAGCATCATCGACGAGTCTCCCCGCACCAAGCGAGGTGACAGTTCCACCACCTTCGCCTTCGACAAGAAGTACGACGGGATAGACTGGGTGGCGGAACCTGTTGACAAAGATGCCATAGACTGGTATTTCTTAGGTTACGGCCATCAATACAAGAAGGCATTGGGCGACTTCATCAAGATTGCCGGTCGCCAGCCCATGCCGCCCCTCTATGTGCTCGGCTACTGGTACAGCAAGTATCAGCGCTACACCTCCGACGAGTTCATGGAGATAGTGAATGACGTGAAGCGCAACAACATCCCGATGGACGTGATGATTTTCGACATGGACTGGCATACCGAGGGTTGGACAGGATGGACCTGGGACCGCACCGCCATCCCCGACCCCGATGGCCTCATCGCCTGGATGCACAACAATGGTTTGAAGGTAGCCCTCAACCTGCATCCCGCCGACGGTGTTGACGACGACGAGGACAATTTCTCCCTGCTTCGCGACGACATGGGTCTTGACAAGAGCACCAAGGTGGTGCCTTGGAACTTGAGCGACCCCAAGTTCTATCATTATATGTTCAAGGACATCATCAGGGAGCGAGAGAAGCAAGGCGTTGACTTCTGGTGGATAGACTGGCAGCAGAACCTCACGAGCAAGTATGTGGCCGGCCTTGGCGAGACCTTCTGGTGCAACCACGTCTTCTACAACGACATGAAGAACAACCGCCCCGACCACCGTCCGCTCATCTTCCATCGTTGGGGCGGCTTGGGCAGCCACCGCTATCCCATCGGTTTCTCCGGTGACTCCTTCACCACTTATGGCACATTGGCCTGGCAGCCCTATTTCACCGCCACGGCCTCCAATGTAGGTTTCGGCTATTGGGGCCATGACCTTGGAGGGCACCAGCAGACCAACGGCAACGACCCCGAACTCTATCTGCGCTGGATGCAGTATGGTGTGTTCACGCCCATCTTCCGCACCCATGCCACCAACTGGCCCGGTATAGAAAGGCGCATCTGGAAGTATGAGAATTTCCCCTTGCTGCTTGAAACGGTGAGGCTACGCTACGCCCTCATGCCCTACATCTACACCGCCGCCCGCCAAGCCTACGACACGGGTGTGAGCATCTGCCGGCCTCTCTACTACGACTCCCCCGAGAGCAGCAACGCCTATCTCTTCGAGGACGAATACATGTTTGGCGACGAC
Organism: uncultured Prevotellaceae bacterium; assembly: GCA_902792855.1. Classification (GTDB taxonomy): domain Bacteria; phylum Bacteroidota; class Bacteroidia; order Bacteroidales; family Bacteroidaceae; genus Prevotella. Next base: position 8,311 of record CADBBP010000104.1, on the reverse strand, counting down.
ATCCTCGTGGCCCCCATCGCCACCCCCACTGGCGACAACGGCAAGGCCACCCGCAGGACTTGGCTGCCCGCGGGAAAATGGTTTGACGTATGCCGCAACCAGGTGGTGGAGGGAGACAAGGTCTTCACCGACGCCTACACCCAGGAAGAGATACCATACTTCTACAAGGCCGGTTCGGTGATAGTCAACTATCCCCAGATGCAGAATCTCAACACGCGTCCCGACCGTATCATCATCAAGGTCGTTCCCGGCGCGGACGGTTCCTCCACGTTCTATGAAGACGAGGGCGACACCGAGGGTTACAAGACCGGTGCATTCACCAACACGCTGCTGCGCCATGTCGGCAACCAACTCACCATCTGTCCGAGAACAGGGGCATTCCCCGGCATGCCTTCCACGCGAGCCTACACCATCGAGTTCCTCTGTTCGGAGCGTCCCTCATCGGTGAAGGTGAATGGCCAGACTGTGACCAACGGCGTATGGAACTACAACGCGCAGTCGAGAGTGGTCACGGTGTATGTCCCCGCCACCGACTGCTCGAAAGAGATTTCAGTGAAATTAGAACAATAAACGATAGAAGAAGATGAGAACGCTATTCATGCTGATAGGCCTGACGGCAGCCCTTGCGCTACAGGCACAACAGGACCAACAGTTCTGGATTACAGGAACAGCCGTACCCGGAAACACTCAGAAGCTCGAGATGGTGAGCGCCAATGACTTCAAATATGCAGGCCCCCTCAAGGCCGGCGAGTTGCGGGTCATCACGACGAAGAAAGTGGGCAAGAACACCCAATACCTCAGTCCGGTGGTGCCCGATGCCAACGTGGCCAACCACGGCATAGGCTTCACCGTCGTGACAGACATCACGTCAGAGCCCTGGCAGGTGGTGGTGGACGACGAGCACTACAGGCTGCACGTCAATCCCGAGCGCAAGACGCTGCATGGCGAGATTTGCCAGCCCTGGGGCGAACTATTCATCGGCGGCGGGGCCACCGCCTCCGGATGGAAGGAAGGCAAGATGCAACTCATGCACCAGCAGACAGACAATCCCTACGTATGGACCTGGGAGGGAGAGTTGAAACGTCACGATGGCGTCGAAGAGCCCACCAGCTTCAAGTTCCAAGGCCAAGACCGTTGGCATCCCAAGGCGTTGCATCCCTATGCCCAAGGAACCGACATCCTCAATGACCGCCGCCTCCGCATCGGTGGTGACGATACAAAATGGAGCATCACGAAAGACGGTGTCTATCGCATCACCATCGACATATTCAATGAAAAAGTACAAGCAGAATTGATCAAATAACTAAAAACTACAAGAAGATGAAAAAATCATTACTAATCACCCTCCTGTCCGTGCTTGGTTTCTGGGCGGGAAGTCAAAGGGTCTTCGCCTTAGACCAACAAGACGGCGTTTATCAAATAAGCAACGCCTTAGACTTGGAAGAGTTCTCCAACATGGTCGCCAGCGGCAATGGTGGCATCAGCGGTGCGCTGACAGCCGACATCGACCTCTCCGGCATCAAACACCTCCCCATCGGAACGGTGAGCAGTCCTTTCTTCGGCACATTCGACGGTCAGCAGCATTTCATCCAGAACATGTCGCTCGACCTGCCTGACGAGGAATATGTGGGTCTCTTCGGCGTGCTCAAGGATGGCGCCACCATCAAGAATGTCATCGTTGACTGGTCGTGCTTCGTCTCCGGAAAGCGTTTTGTGGCCGGCATCGCCGGTGGCACCAACGGTGGCGGCACCGTGACGTTTGAGAATTGTGGCAACGAGGCCAGCATCGGTGCAGCCGAGGAGAATGCCGCCGGCATCTGCGGCGTGAGCATGAGCAGTGCATGCGGCATCAGGCTGATCAACTGTTTCAACACCGGCGGCATCAGCGGCAACCGCGAGTGTGCAGCCCTCTGCGGATGGGTAGGCAACACCGGCAGCGTCATCACCAACTGCTACAACGCCGGTTTCGTCATCGGCATGGACGGCACCAACTCCCTTTGGCGTAACGGAAACGGCAAAGGCACCAACAATTTCGACAGCTATGGCTATCAGGGGACGCTGATCAGCGAAGACGAGTACGACCTCTCCTGCGGTGCCATCGCCTACCAGCTCAACGGCAACCAAAGCGACGATGTCATCTGGTATCAGACACTGAATGTGGACATGCATCCCGTGCCCTTCTCATCCCACGGCGTGGTGTATGCCGTAGGCGACCTCAACTGCGACGGTTCGTCGAAAGGCGGCGATGCCACCTTCTCCAATGTCAACGAGTCCAACCGCGACCCCCACGCCTTTGTCGATGGCATCTGCTCCGTCTGTGGCGACGTGGACAAAGACTACCTGCCGCTCACCGATGGTTTCTACACACTCAGCACCCCGGCCCACCTCAATTGGTTTGCCGCTCTTGTGAACCATGGCAACAAGAAGGTCAACGCCCGTCTCGACGCCGACATTGACTTCACCGAATACACCCGCAAGGACGTGATGATTGGCGGCGACGCCTTCAGCGCCAGCGAGAGTGACGACGCCCGTGCTTTCGAAGGCATCTTCGACGGCCAGGAGCACACCATCACCATCGGCTACAACGTATCGTATGACGGCGTGGCCCTCTTCAAGGTCATCTCCAACGCCGTGGTGAAGAACCTGCGCGTGACGGGAGCCATCGAGAGCACCCAGCGCTTCATCGGCGGCCTGATGTTCGTCACCCGCGGCACTTCGGTCATCGAGAACGTGGTGGTGGCCGTAGATATCACTGGCTCATACCCGGGCGACGCCACCCATGGCGGCATCTGCTCCGTGGCACACGAGTCGCCCACCTTCCGCAACTGCGCCTTCGTGGGTTCCATGAACGCCCCCTACTGCGAGGGTAGCGCCGCCATCATCGGCTATGCCCATGGCGAGGTGGAGACCATTATCGAGAACTGCTATGTGGCTCCCTCCACCTTCCTGCTCACCGGCAACTCCACAATCATCGCACGCCACGTGCGCAACATCAACAACTGCTTCTACACAAGCAACATCACCGACTTCTGGGAGAATGCGGCCACCATGGTGGAGAACGCATCATTGGCTTCCGGCGAGTTGTGCTACAAGCTCAACGAGGGTGGTGAGACCGACGCTTGGCGCCAGACCCTCACCTCCGACACCTATCCCCTGCCCTTCGCCTCACACGCCATGGTCTATGCCAACGGCTCCCTCAACTGCGACGGCACGCCGGGTGGCGACATCGCCTACTCCAACACCCAAGGCGAGCCTCAACGCGCCGACCACAAATACGACAACGACATCTGCACGGTCTGCGGTGCCCGCATGATACGCAACGGCCAGCAGTTGAAAGCCCTCGCCGACGCCATCAACAATGGTGAAATCGACGGCAACGTGATTGTTGACCTTGCCAATGACATCGACATGGCAGGCATCCCGTTCGAGGGTATCGGCATCCGCTTCACCCAGCAGATAGACGAGGAGAACAGCGAGGATGTGAAACGTCCCTACAAAGGTACGTTCGACGGCCACGGCTATCGCATCAAGAACATGCTCATCGAGGCTGAAAGCGGCAACAAGGGTCTCTTCGGCGTGGTGAGCGGAGCATACATCAAGAACGTGGTGGTGGACGCCAGTTGCGAAATCTATTCCACCGGATACTCCGCAGGCATCGCCGGCACCTCCGTAGGCCGCAACACGCTGACCATCGAGAACTGCGGCAACGAGGCCGTGGTGAATGTAGGCCAGGAAGGTGTCAATGGCGCCGGCATCCTCGGTGTCAACGACCTCAGCGAGGCATACGTCAGAATTATCAACTGCTACAACACTGGTGAAATCATCGGTCAGCGCGAGTGCGGCGCCATCTCCGGATGGTTGGGCGACCGTGCCGAAGTCATCAACTGCTACAGCAGTGGTTCCGTTGTTCCTGGCGCCATCGATGGCACCCGCTCATTCGCCCGCTACAACGGCTCCAACGTCACGTTCACCAACTGTTTCGAGGTCTATGGCTCACAAGTCACTGCAGCCGAAGAGGAGAGCGTTGCCAACGGCAAGCTGTGCTACGACCTGAACGAGGGAGCAGGCAAGGTGGTGTACTACCAGACATTGGGCAGCGACATGCACCCCATACTCGACGCCACCCACGGCATCGTGGTGCTTGAGAACGGCCAGTATGTCAACGTGAGCGATGGCATCGCGACGACAGTTGCCGCCACCAGCCAAGCCGAGACCATCCATGGTATCAACGGTGTGCGCCTGGAGCAGATGAAGCGTGGCATCAACATCGTCCGCCAAAGCGATGGCACCGTGAGGAAAGTCCTCATCAAATAAAAAACGGAAAACATGACCCACAGAGTCATTACATTCATAGGCAGCCTCACCATGGCCACCCTGGCCATGGCGCAGGCTGCCTTTGTGACCGACAACCAGGTGGCGGTGTTCTATCCGCCACAATATGACGCCTCCCAGCACGAGCCCTCGCCCATCTTCGAGCACGAGCCCAAAGCCATCCATCCCCTGCCATCGCAGTGGCGGCTTCAGCCCCGCTTCTCATCCCACGACGGCAAGAGCGTGGCTCAAGTCACCGTCACGGGAGAGGTTGACTTCTATGGCACCGGAGAGGTGACGGGTCCGCTTCGGCGCAACGGGCGCAGCGTGGGACTGTGGAATGTGGACACCCCGGCCTACGGTGTGGATGGAGGGTCGCACCTCTATCAGAGCCACCCCTGGGTGATGGGTGTGAGGGCCGACGGCAGCGCCTTCGGCATCATTGCCGACAACACCTGGAAGCAGACCATCACCACCGACGACCACCAAGTGACCTTCGAGAGCGACGGCCCCGCCTTCAGGCTCGTGGTCATCGAGCGCGAGAGTCCCCGGCAGCTGATGAAAGCGCTTGTGGAACTCACCGGCACCATGTCGCTGCCTCCCTTATGGTCGCTCGGCTACCAGCAGTGCAGGTTCAGCTATCAGCCGGACACGCAGGTGATGGAAATCGCCGACCAGTTGCGCAAGCACCAGATACCCTCCGACGTGATATGGATGGACATCGACTATATGGACGGGTACAAGATTTTCACATTCAATCCGAAGGAGTTCCCCCGTCCGAAGGCACTCAACGACTATCTTCACCAGAAGCATTTCAAGGCCGTTTACATGATCGACCCCGGGGTGAAGGTGGAGCCAGGCTATTTCGTCGATGACCAAGGCACGGCCGGCGACTACTGGGTGAAGACCAAGGACGGCAAGCCTTTTGTGGGCGACGTGTGGCCCGGTCCGTGCCATTTCCCCGACTTCACCCGTCCCGACGTTCGTCTGTGGTGGGCCACGCTCTACAAAGATTTCATGGGCACCGGCATCGATGGTGTGTGGAACGACATGAACGAGCCAGCGGTCTTCAATCAGCCAGGGAACACCATGCCCGTCGATAACCGCCATCTTGGTGGAGAAGGTCTCGCTGCGGGATCCCATCTCCGCTATCATAACGTCTTTGGCCTCAATATGGTGAGAGCCAGTCGGCAGGGCTTGCTCCTTGCCAATCCACAGAAGAGGCCGTTCATCCTCTCGCGCTCCAACTTCCTTGGCGGGCACCGCTATGCCGCCACATGGACAGGCGACAACCTGTCATCGGAAGACCAGATGCGTCTGAGCGTGCCCATGTCGCTCACGCTGGGACTCTCCGGGCAACCCTTCAGCGGTCCCGACATCGGTGGTTTCTGCGAGAGTGCCACCGGCGACCTCCTGGCCCAATGGACCGCCATGGGTGTCTTCTTCCCCTTCGTGCGCAACCACAGCATCAAGGGCAGCGCACAGCAGGAGCCATGGGCCTTCACCCAGGAAGTGCTCGACGCCTGTCGCACGGCCATCAACCGCCGCTACATGCTCATGCCTTATATTTACACCACATTCCGTGAGGCCAGCATCGATGGCATGCCGGTGATGCGTCCGCTATTCATGGCCGACGAACACGACCGCTCGCTGCGCGGCGAGGACAAGGCATTCCTCGTAGGAGGCGACCTCATGGTCATTCCCCGTTGGGCAGACAACGTGAACGAGCCCGACAAAGGAACTTGGCGCCCCTTCGTCCTTGAAAGCCACACCGACAACTACCAGGCCGTGCTGAAGCAACGGCCCGGGTCGGTCATCCCCCTTGCCAATCTCTCACAAAGCACCGATGAAATGCGTACCGACTCACTCACCGTGCTCGTCTGCCTCGACAAAGAGGGCAAGGCAACCGGACAGCTTTACGAAGACGACGGCGACGGGTTCGGCTACCGCGACGGCGACTACTTGGTCACCACGATGGAGGCCACGCTGCGCAAAAAACTCCTCACCGTGAGCCTTGCCGCCACCGACGGCAAGAGAACGGCCCCCGCCAGACACCTGCGCATCGCCTACGTCGGGGACGGCGGCGTGAGATACTCATCGTGGCAGACCGGCGACAGCGCAACGATGAAAATACGATAACTATTCAAACCAAACCTAATACAACCATGATGAGTTTACAACTGAAATCAATGCTGGTGGTGGCCATGGGATGGCTCTCCGGCACGCAAGCGTTCGCACTCGACAAGGTGGATGGTGCTTACCAGATAGCCAATGCCGACCAACTCGTCGAGTTCGCGACAATAGTCAACAATGGCGAAAACGACGCCAATGGCGTACTCACTGCCGACATCGACATGACCGGTGTGGCGTGGACCCCCATCGGCAACGACGCAAGCCATTTCAAAGGTGTCTTCGACGGACAATACCACACCATCGACCATCTCAAGTACGAGAGTGCGGAAGAGCGGATTGGCATCTTCGGTGTCGTGGACGGCGGCTGTGTAATCAAAAACTTCATCGCCGGCCCCGACAATGAGATACGGGGTGTCCACAAAGTAGGCGGCATCGTAGGATGCTCCGACGGAAGCGGCTGGGTCACCCTCGAGAATGTGGGTCACGAAGGCTATGTCTTCGGCACAGGCAACAACGTGTGTGCCATCATCGGCGTGGTGATGAACGGAGGCCCCGCCACACGCATCACCAACTGCTACAACACGGGCAATGTCTGCGGTGGCGGCGAGAGTGCCATCATTGCAGGATGGTTTGGTGGCCATGGCAGTGTGGAAGTGAGAGGTTTCTGGAACACGGGTGTCATGGAGAGCGGCCAGGATGGCGGCAACTCGCTCTGGCGGAACAACAGCGGGATTACAGCCGAGCGCATCTTCCATCTCCAAGGCGACCAAGGAGCCACGGTGATAGAAGACGGCGACCTAACGTCAGGCAAGTTGGCCTTTGAGCTCAATGACAACCAGGATGCCGGTTTCTGGCGTCAGAACCTGTCGGAGCCCAAGGACTTGCATCCTGTGTTCCTGCCCGACCACCTGCTCGTCTATGCCAATGGAGAATTGAGTTGCGACGGTTCGGCCAAGGAAGGTTCCGCCGTCACCTACTCCAACACCGAGGGTTCGGTGCGCGACGACCATCATTTCACAGCAGGTTTCTGCACCGTGTGCGGCCTGATGCAGGAGGATTTCTGCGAGATGGAAGGCGACCATTACCTCATCGACGACGGCGACAAACTCAACTGGTTTGCCTACATGGTGAACAATGTGAATGGTGCCGCCAACGGTAAACTCACCGCCGACATCGACATGGGCGGCAAGGATTTCACGCCGATAGGACAGGATGCCCACGACTTCAAGGGACATTTTGACGGAATGGGGCACCGCATCCTCAACCTCGTCACCAATGCCGAGCGAAACAACCAGGCACTCTTCGGACAAGCCGTAGGAGGAGCCGTCATCGAGAACATCATCATCGATGCCTCGTGTCTTATGCAAGGCACTGCCTTCACCGCCGGCATTCTCGGCCACGTATGGGGCGACGGCGTCATCGTGCGCAACTGCGGCAACGAGGCCAACATCAACGGCACGGCCCAGAACGCCGCCGGCATCGTGGGTTGTTCGGAGAAGGAAGTGCACATCGCCAACTGCTACAACCTTGGCGAAATCACCGGTTCGCATGAGAATGCCGGCATCTGTGCATGGATGGGTTCCAACAACTCCACAATCAAGAATTGCTACAGCACCGCCACCAACATCAACGGAGCCGGTCTTTGGAGAAAAGACGAAGTGGCTGGCGAGAACGTGTATCAGATAGAAGGCCTCCAAGGCACCGCCTTCACCATGGAGATGATGGAGAGTGGCGAACTGGCCTACCTGCTCAATGGCAAGCAGAGCGATGACGTGAACTGGTATCAGCTCATCGGCACCAACAAGCATCCCCTCCCGCTGTTCATCGACGGCGGCGTGGTGTATGCCAACGGCTCCCTCGACTGTGC
>CADBBP010000103.1 GCA_902792855.1 uncultured Prevotellaceae bacterium | reverse complement strand
TTGCTCACTTCTGCGACGGCATTCGCGCAGTTTAGTGGGAAAGGAACGGGAGACAAGGCATCTCCCTATCAAGTGACGACGGCTGCACAGCTCGATGAATTGCGCAACTGCCTCAAGGAAGAGACCTACGTCAAGCTGATGAACGACATCGACCTGACGGACTACATCGCCAAGAAGTATCCTAAAGAAGGATGGGAACCCATCAATTGCACTGACTATGATTTTTGGGAAGATGAGTATAACTATTGGTGCGAAGTATATTTTGATGGAAACAGTAAAACCATCTCAGGGTTGACCATCAATCGCGATGAGGTTGAAGCATCCACGGGCCTCTTCGGGGTTTTCATCGGAGAGATGAAGAATCTAACAGTGGAATGTGACATTCATGTGTCCACTTATGGTAACACCTCTTTTGTTGGAATAGGTGCCTTGTGTGGATACAACATGAATGGTGATTTTTTAAATTGTGAAGTGAGTGGAACAATCTCCTCTGCTCATCGTGTAGGCGGTTTGTGTGGAATTAATGATAATGGAGATTTCGAATCGTGCTCTTTAAAATCTAATTCTTACGTAGGATATTGGCCCGGACCTTCTGATATTGGTGGTATTTGTGGCCAAAGCATGGGGGGAACATATACAAAGTGCCGGAATTATGGTACCGTCGAAGGGGATGAGAGAGTAGGCGGTATTGTTGGGCGCGGTGTTATTTGGGCTAAGAATTGTTCTTCATCTGGAGTTGTTCATGCTGCGATGGGTTATGCAGGCGGAATTGTGGGGGTTTCTTCTGGCAGTTACATTGAAAACTGTAGTTCTTCAGGCAGCATCTCAACAAAATATACCTCTGCTGGTGGTATTGTGGGTATACACGGTTCTTGGTGGGCCTCTGGGGGAAATGAGAGTGATGAACCTTATTTAGATGGTGAAGGAAGGATTTATAATTGCAGTTCAAGTGCCACCGTCTCGGCATTGAGTAATGTGGGTGGCATCATAGGATATAGCAATGATGTGTCTCTCACGGTGGACAGATGTCGTTTTGAAGGAATAGAAGGAATAGCCAAGATGAAGGATTTGGATGGGTACGATGAGATGGAGCTTGAAGGTGTCGATTTGGAGGCATTCGGTGGTATCGCCGGTACGATGTATGGCACGATTTCCAATTGTATGACCGAACAATATTCTTCTCCATATAAATCTGTTTCCGGTCGTTCCAAGGTGGGCGGCATCGTGGGGTACTTGAAAGGTGGCTCGCTTGTCAACAGTTACGCCCATGGCAATGTCACTGGCGACAAATACGTTGGTGGCTTATGCGGATATGTGGAGGGGACTTCAAGTTATAGAGCCTCCATCCAGTCTTCTTGTAATTACAACTGGTTGGTGGAGGTGAACACTAAGGATGGTGAAATCGGAAGGGTTGTAGGTCATATTGGCAACTACTGCGACATCCCGTCCATCTCTGCTGCAAAGTCCAACAGGTCCGACATGTATTATCCAGTGAAGAGAAAGGGTGCTCAGCTCACTTCCATCACCGAAAACCAGCAGAATGGAAGGAATGTTGCTCGCTCCCTTGAGTCGGAGCAATTCTTCTACGAATCCATGGGTTGGGATATGAAGGAAACTTGGCATTTTCGTGAGCAGAGTGATGAAGACCTCCCGTCCAAGTTTATTTGTCCGTATCCGTTGCTTTCTTTAGAAGGTGGGTGGATTACTGCTGGTTTTCAACTGCGCACCGAAAATTGCACCATCAACAAGTCCTCAGGCGGCAGGGTGAAAATGGTGATGAGCCATTCTTCTTCGGTGCATTCCATGCTCGGTGTCCAGTTTGATTTCGTGCTGCCCAAAGGGGTCACCATCAAGAAGAAGTCCAACGGGAAATTCGACATCCAGAAAATGGGCGTGCTTGCCAAGCATGAAATCTCCTGCACACAGCAAACTGACGGATCATACCGTTTTATGGTTTATTCACTTGACATGGCTCGATTCGACTATGAGGCCGACTACCTGATGTCCATAGCCCTTGAAGTGGCTGATGACGTGAAATGCGATTACTATGACATCATCGTGAAAAATGTGACCTACTCGATGTTGGGCGAAGGTGCTACGGAGGTGACCTCCTATGATGATTTTGACACATACAACCTTCTTGAGATTGCCAACGGCAAACTTGGCGATGTCAATGGCGACGGTGTCTTGTCTGTGGCCGACGTGACAGCCATCGTGGACTTTGTGCTCAACAATACTGTTACCAATTTCAATGAAGGGAGTGCCGACGTGAATGGCGATGGACGCATCGACGTTACCGACGTGATGACCGTGGTGCAATGGATTGTCAGCGGCAACAAGACCTACAACCTCCCGCAGAACTCCATGGAGGAGATGACCGTCAGCCGTGAGGAGGGCGGTTACCTGCTGCAGTTGGGCAACATGGCCGACTATACGGCGCTACAGATGAACGTGAGGCTGCCGGAGGGCTGCAAGTTGCAGGGCGTGGAACTGAGCGACGCCCGTTCCAACGGTCACCAGGTGGTGAAGCACCAGCTTGACGACGGCTCATGGAACATCGTCGTGTGGGGCGTGGACGGCAACGAACTGCGCAGCACCTCCACCGACCTGCTCCGCCTGCAGACCACCGGGCATGGGGCTGGCGACGTGGTGGTGAGCGACATCATCCTCACCAACCACGACCATGAGAACATCTCCATCCAGGCAGTCGCCGGTGGTGCTACGGGCATCGCCGAGGTGGAGGCCGGAGAGCCGGAAGGTGTCATCTACGACCTGAACGGCGTGCGCGTGGAGCATCCCACCAAGGGCGTCTATGTGCGCAACGGAAAGAAGTTCGTGGTGAAGTAAAGTAAACTCCCTCGCCGCTTGCTGAAAGCCGGGGTGGGGAGATAGTTAGAAAAGCATCGCGCCAATCAGTTGGTGCGATGCTTCGTCTTTTTATGTCAGAACAAGCATATAAAAAGCAAGGGCGTCTCTCACGAGACGCCCCCTTATTGCCCTCTGTCGGATAGATATGGCATTAACTCTCATAGAGGGCGTTGTCTTGCCATATATTGTGGGGTGTTTTAATGCTGCAAAAATATGCAATAATTCTACAGCTTCCAAATAAAAAGCGAGAAAAAAAACGAAAATTAACTATTTGGCTACAAATTTTTGAAAGAAAAGTGCAGCGAGGCTGTCAATGGGTTTGGTGGAGGCTATTTTCTTGTCTTCTCACAGCAGCCGTAGGCCGTCTTCTTCGATGGCGATGAGCCTGCGTTTGTAAAGGTCTCCCACAGCCCTTTTGAACGTCTTCTTGCTCACTCCGAAGACCTCCTTGATGGTCTCGGGGGAAGTCTTGTCGCCGTAGGGGCAGCGTCCGCCGTGAGCAATGAGGTAGTCGGTGAGCGTGTCAGCGAAGTCAAGCGTCTGCTGTCGCCCGGAAGGTTGCAGCATGACATCGATTTTCCCGTCGGGGCGCACTTGGTCGATGTACCCCCTCATGCGTTGTCCAACATGTATCTCTTTGAATATTTGGTTGTCGTACACCAGCCCTTGGAAGGCATTGTCAACAATCACCTTGTAGCCCATGTCGGTCTTCTGCCACACCAGCACATCGACGGCCTCGTTGTGGTAGTAGTCGGCCGGTTCGTCGCTCAGGTATCGCTCCACTTTGGCGGAGGCCATGATGCGGTAGCTCTCCTCGTCCACATGCACGTGTACGATGTGTCGGCTTCCTTTCTCCATCTTCCGCTTTTGCTCTCCAAAGGGGCAGAAGAGGTCCTTCATCAGTCCCCATTTGAGGAATGCCCCATATTGGTTGACCCATGCCACTTCCAGGTATGCAAACTCTCCCACCTTTGCCAAGGGGCGTTCAGTGGTGGCCACCAATCGCTCTTCCTGGTCGAGATAGACGAAGACTTCGAGCGTGTCGCCTGGTTTCGCCCCTTGCGGCACGTATCTGGCGGGCAGCAGGATGTCGCCCATGTCGCCACCATCGAGGTAGAGGCCGAAATCCACCTCTTTCTTTACTATCATCTGGTTGTAATCACCTAAAAGGATGCTGCTCATAATGAACTATTTTATGTTTTAACTTGAAAATTTTGTATATATTACTTACTGATGATTCTCTACGTTTTTTATCACGAATTTGAGAATTATAGAATTTTCCTATGTGATGGAATTTTTAGGGATTTGAGATGAATTGACAAGTCATTTCCAAACTAGACTTTTTTTATCACGAATTTGAGAATTATGGATTTTTTCTTCATGATGGAATTTTTAGGAATTTGAGATGAAATGACAAGTCATTTCCAAACTCTACGTTTTTTTATCACGAATTTGAGAATTATGGAATTTTCCTTTGTGATGGAATTTTTAGGAATTTGAGATGAAATGACAAGTCATTTCCAAACTCTACGTTTTTTATCACGAATTTGAGAATTATGGAATTTTTCTTCATTATGGAATTTTTAGGAATTTGAGATGAAATGACAAGTCATTTCCAAACTCTACTTTTTTTTATCACGAATTTGAGAATTATGGAATTTTTCTTCATTATGGAATTTTTAGGAATTTGAGATGAAATGACAAGTCATTTCCAAACTCTATCGTGTAAGTTTCGCGTCGCTTGCGACGATAATTCTTCAAAATTCTCCTCATCTTTTTTGAATTCTCAAATTCGAAAATTCGTGATAAAAAAATATGTGATACTGGACATTCTGGTTTAGATTTTAAGAATTATTCCTGTAATCGTATCTGTTGGGGAAGAATTTGTATTGTAAACTGGATGCCCCAAAATTGAGAAGTAAACCAAGTTTGTGATTACCAACATGGATATAGTTGATGATTTGAGACTCAAATTCACCTGTTATCTCACTGTATGCTTTCAGTTCGACTCCTATTTTATCATAACATAAGAAGTCATAAAAGAAATCATGTTCTAATACTACTCCATGGAATGATAAAGTCAAATGCTTTTCTCGTTCATAAGGTATGCCGTTTTCTTTTAGTAATACTTCAAAAGCGTCTTGATACACTTTTTCCTTGAATCCACATCCTAACTCTCTGTGCAATTGCATAGCGAGTCCTAAAAGCGTTCTTGATTCTTCTTTATAGATATAATTATCCATATATAACTAATACATTCTTATAATAATCTTGATATGCTTGATTATATCCTACCGTCCATTTTGACTTGTCGAAGTGTTGGATTACATTCTACCTTTTTTTCGCTCGGCAGAATGAGTAAACTCTTTCTGTTCTCGCTTAATCAAATAATTCTAATTATTCTCATTCTAAAGATGTAAAATTCTTTAATTCGACAATTCGTGATAGGAACAACTTGAGTTTATTCACGGATCCACGATGAGGCCGTCACGCAGTCGTATGGTGCGGTCGGTGATGGCGGCCAGTCCCTCGTCGTGTGTGACGATGATGAATGTCATGCCATATTTGTCGCGCAGGTCGAAGAAGAGTTGGTGCAGCTCCGCCTTGTTCTTGCTGTCGAGGCTGCCGGAGGGCTCGTCGGCGAGGATGACCGACGGTTCGTTCACCAGGGCCCTGGCCACCGCCACGCGCTGCTTCTCGCCGCCGGAGAGTTCGTTGGGTTTGTGCCGTGCGCGGTCGGAGAGCCCCATGAACTGTAGCAGTTCCTCAGCCCGCGCCTTCGCTGCGGCGGTGCCTTTTCCTGCGATGTATGCCGGTATCATCACGTTTTCGATGGCGGTGAATTCCGGCAACAGTTGGTGGAACTGGAAGACGAAGCCCACGTGGCGGTTGCGGAAGTCGGACAGTTGGTTGGCCGACAGCCGTCCCACGTCGGTGCCGTCGATGAGCACCGTCCCGCCGTCGGGCCGGTCGAGTGTGCCGATGATTTGCAACAGTGTCGTCTTGCCGGCCCCGCTGGGTCCGACGATGCTCACGATTTCCCCCTTGTTGATGTGGAGGTCGATGCCCTTGAGCACCTGCAAGTCGCCGAAGCTCTTGGTGATGTTTTCTGCCTTTATCATATATGTTTGCTTATTTTTTTCCATTTCCTTTTCCATTTCCTGAACCATTCCATCATGCCCTGGTAGGCGCTCTTCTCCTCCTGGTGTTGCGGCTCGGCGAAAGTCATGGCGTCCATGCGGTCGCCGAGCTGGTCGGGGAAGACAATCATGAGGCTCTTTCCGGCATAGAAATGCTCAATCTCCTTTGGCAGTTTCTCGAATGCCGTCTTGTAGCTGATGTTTCCCTTTCTCGAGGTGACGAACACCATGAGGTGGTCGTCGTTCATGTGGCTGGCCAGGTGTGGCAGTTCGTTCCAGTGCTCCATCGTCTCATACTCGCTTCTCACGCTGGGGTGCAGCGCCCGCACGTAGTCGGCGATGAGTTCGTTGCAGTCGTGCCGGGCATAGAAGAGGATGCGGCAGTCGAGGTTGCCGGCGAGCCTCAGCAGGCGCTCCAGCCATCGGATGAAGCCCGCCTCGAACTCCGCCCTCGACGGCACGGCCACCTTGATGCACCTGAGGGTGTTGAGAGGTTGCTTGAGGCGCACGAAGATGATTTGGCGGTTGAGGCCGTTGTAGAGGCTTTGTGCGAACTCCCCCCAGAATTTTGGTGATATTTCCTTGTGTATGTGGAGGCCCATGATGATTTCCGAGGCGTCGTACTCCTTGAAGGCGTGCTTGATGCCGTTGGCGATGTTGGCGGCGATGCGCACCTGCGTCTGCATGCGCACGTCGTAGCCGCTGGCTATCTTCACCAAATTGTCGAGCAGTTGCCGCCCGCGCTCCTGGTTCTCCTGTCGGTTGTGGTCGTCATAGACGATGTTGAGGGCCACCAGTCCGCGGTTGAGTTTCGCGTTGCGCATCATCACCGCCACGTTGAGCAACCCCTCGGCCAGTTCCGGGTATTTCACCGGAATGAGGATTTTCTCGTCGTCCTGGCTCTTCGAGGTGTTGGGCCGTGCGCTGTCGCTCAGCACGATGTGCTTGGAAGCCCTCTCGGTGATGACGCTGCTGATGATGCATGTGAAGAGGATCATGATCACCACGCCGTTGAGCATCTCGTCGTTCACCAAGAAGACGCCGGGGGCCGTCTCCAGTCGCATGCCCACCATCACCATGGCGATGGCTCCGGCGGCATGTGCCGTGGTGAGGCCGCACATGAGGTGTCCGGAGGAGAGCGGCAAGCGGAATTGCAGGCATGCCAGGTAGGCCGCCAGGGCCTTTCCGAAGGTGCCGACGAAGACCATGAACAGCACCACCCACACGATGCTGCCCCCTTGGAACAGCACGTGCATGTTGATGAGCATTCCCACGCCGATGAGGAAATAGGGGATGAACAGTGCGTTGCCGATGAACTCGATGCGGTTCATCAAGGGCGAGAGCGACGGGATGTAGCGGTTGAGGATGAGGCCGGAGAGGAATGCTCCGAGGATGCCCTCCAGGTTGGCCAACTCTGCCATGGCAGCACTGAGGAACATGACAGCCAGGACGAAGATGAACTGCATCACGGCGTCGGAATATCGGTGTAGGAACCACCGTGTGGCTCGTGGGATGAGCAGGATGAGCACGAGGCAGAAGACGGTTATCTTCATGATGAAGACGAGCCAGAAGCCCACGCCGCCGCCCCCGGTGAACTTGGCTGCCAGGGCTGCGATGGCTGTCAGCGAGATGGTGAGGGCAATCATGGTGGAGCCCACGCTAAGCGCCGATGCCGGGTGCTGCTGCAGGCCGTATCGGCAGACGATGGGGTAGGCCACCAGCGTGTTCGACGCCATGATGCATCCCAGGAGAAAGGCAGCGGGGTGAGTGTAGCCCATGAGCCACAGGGCTATGAAATAGGTGATGACGAAAGGCACCAGGGCGGTGAGCAGTCCGAAGATGATGAAATGGTTCTTCGACTTGCGCATGCTCTCCATGTCCATCTCCAGTCCGGCGAGAAACATGATGTAATACATGCCCACCTTCCCAAACAACTCGAAACTGTCGTCTCGCTCGAGGATGTTGAGGCCGTATTCCCCCACGATGACGCCGGCAAGCACCATCCCCACGATGTGTGGGATGCGGAGCTTGCCCATGATGATGGGGGCGAACAAAATGATGCACAGCACGACGAAGAAAATCAACGTCGGGTTGCTGATGGGGAAATATTGCGTCACGTCGGGCATGGGGCTCCTTTTTCTCATGCAAAATTACGACTTTTTTTCCAAACAAAGCCCCACGGCGGAAGATTTCATTTCGCATGAAAGGCAAACCACGCACTTTTCTCCATTTTTTGACTTTTTTTTGCCGCCGTTACCGAAATAATCACTACATTTGCACCAATAATCGCCCCTTGGGGCACAAGTATGACCAAATCTTTCAGTCTATGCGGAAAAACAATATGATGGAGGGCGAGACGCTCATCTGCGAGGCAAGGTTCCACTACGTCATGTTCTGGTTGCCGGCACTGCTGGTATTGATTGCCGTGGCTTTCCCTTTCGTCCCTACGGGTGAGGGGACGCTCAACACGCGGCTGCTCTTCAGCGGCATCCTCCTCGTGCTGGCCTTGCTCTGGTACATCGTCATCAACAACGGGAAGCGCTTCCTCCTCACCAACAAGCGCATCATCCTGAAGACAGGCATCATCATGCGCAACTCCAAGGAACTCATGCTCAGGAAATGCGAGAGCATCAATGTCAGGCAGAGCATCATGGGCCGCATCCTCGGCTATGGCGACGTCATCGTCTCCACCGGCGAGGAGAAGGATGTGTTCAAGTACGTCAGAAACCCCATGACGTTCAGCACCAAAATCAACGAGCAGATTGACAAGGTCAGCTCCACCTCCACCACGGAAGTTATTTAGATTATCCAACAGAAAACCTTTATCAATATGAAAGCAACAAAAAACATGCTCGTGTTTCTCGCCGCCTTGATGCTGGCGAGCTGCATCGGTACATCGCGTGTCGTGCCTGTCACTGGGCGCAAGCAGACAGTTTCAGCCGACAACGCTACACTCCTCTCGGAGAGCCTTACAGAGTATAAAAAGTATGTCTCCAGTTCCAAACTCTCCACCAATGCCAACAACACCGCCATGGTGAAGAGGGTGGGGAAGAACCTGGCCAACGCCGTCGTCACCTACCTGAAGAACAACGGTTATGCCAACGAGGTGGGCAACTACAACTGGGAGTTCAACCTGGTGCAGGACAAGCAGGTGAACGCCTTCTGCATGCCCGGAGGTAAAATCGTGGTGTATGAGGGACTGCTGCCCGTCACCCAGACAGAGGCCGCCCTGGCCATCGTTTTGGGGCACGAAATCGCACATGCCGTGGCCTATCACTCCTCAGAGCAATTTGTCAAGGCTCAGCGGACGCAGATGATTGGACAGGGCATCAACGTCATCGGCTCCATGGTCACCGGCACCAACACCTCCGCCACCGTCTCCACCATCTCGCAACTCTACGGCTTGGGCTCCCAGATGGCCACGCTGAAATATTCGCGTGACAACGAGACGGAGGCCGACCGCATCGGCCTCATCTTCGCCGCCATGGCCGGCTACGACCCCAATGTGGCCGTCTCCTTCTGGCAGCGCATGGCCTCCAGTTCCAACAACAGCACGCCCACGTGGCTCAGCACGCACCCCTCCGACGCACAGCGCATCGCCAACATTCAGAAGTGCCTGCCGGAGGCTCTCAAGTACTACAAGAAGAAATAAGCCATGCTCGACTACCTCACACAAAACGTATGGCTGATATGGATTCTCATCTCAGTCATCTGTCTCATCATCGAACTGGGTTCCGGCGACCTCTTCGTGCTGTGTTTCGCCATAGGAGGGCTCGGCGCATCACTTACCGCCGCCGTGGGGCTGGGGCTCGTGCCACAGCTCATCTCCATGGCTCTCTGCTCACTGCTGAGCATCTATTTCGTCAGGCCCGTCGCACTGAGATACCTCCATCGGAACGATGAGAACAAGGTGAGCAATGCCGATGCCATTCTCGGAAAGACCGGGCAGGTGACACAGACCATCGAGAAGGGAGGCTTCGGCCGCGTCATCGCCGGCGGCAACGACTGGAAGGCCACCTCCGCCGACGGCCAGCGCATAGAGGTAGGCACCAAGGTGAGGGTGGTGGCTCGCGAGAGCATCGTCATCACCGTGGAGCCTGTCGTCTCATCCACCAACAATTAAAACACTTCAACCATGTCAACCACCACCATTGTTCTCCTCGTCGTCATCGTCCTCGTGGCCATCATCGCCAAGAAGACGCTTGTCGTCATCCCGCAGTCGGAGACAAAAATCATTGAAAGACTCGGAAAATACCATGCCACCCTCGAACCTGGCATCAACATCATCATCCCGTTCATCGACACCGCCAAGAGCATGGTCTCCATGGTAAACGGGAGGTATGTCTATACCAACTCCATCGACCTCAGGGAGCAGTTGTATGATTTCAGCAAGCAGAACGTCATCACCAAGGATAACATTCAGATGGAAATCAACGCGCTGCTCTATTTCCAAATCTACGACCCCTTCAAAGCCGTATATGAAATCAGCAACCTGCCCGCAGCCATCGAGAAGCTCACGCAGACCACGCTGAGAAACATCATCGGCGAGATGGAACTCGACCAGACGCTCACCTCGCGCGACACGGTGAACACCAAGTTGAGAGCCGTGCTCGACGAGGCCACCGACAAGTGGGGCGTGAAGGTGACACGCGTGGAGCTGCAGGACATCATGCCGCCCCAGAGCGTGCTCATGGCCATGGAGAAGCAGATGCAGGCCGAGAGAAACAAGAGGGCCGTCATCCTCACCAGCGAGGGCGAGAAGCAGTCGCAAATCCTCCAGTCGGAGGGCGACAAGGCAGCCACCATCAACCGTGCCGAGGCCGCCAAGCAGCAAACCATCCTCGAGGCGGAGGGCGTGGCACAGGCGCGTATCAGAAAAGCAGAGGCAGAGGCCATCGCCATCCAGAAAATCACCGAGGCGGTGGGCGACTCGTCCAACCCGGCCAACTACCTCCTTGCGCAGAAATACATACAGATGCTGCAGGAACTGGCTTCCGGCCAGGACAGCAAGACCATCTATCTGCCCTATGAGGCCACCAACCTCCTGGGAAGCCTTGGGGGCATCAAGGACCTCTTCAACAGCAAGCCATGAAAATATGCATCGTAGCCGGGGCCAGGCCCAACTTCATCAAGGTGGCCCCCATCACAAGGGCCATCGACAAGGCGCGTGAGCAGGGGCACGACGTGGAATGCCAACTGGTGTATGCCGGCGGTGAGGATGACAAGACGCTGGAGCAGTCGCTCTTCGACGACTTGCAGATGCGCCGGCCCGACGTCTTCATGGGCGTGGACTGTGCCAGCCTCAACGAACTTACCGGCCGCGTGATGGCAGAGTTTGAGAAATACCTCGAGACCCATCCCACCGATGTCGTCATCGTCGTCGATGACCTGGCCTCCACCATGGCCGCCGCCATCGTCACCAAGAAGCAGGGGGTGAAGCTGGCTCACCTCGTGGCCGGCACCCGCTCCTTCGACATCACCATGCCCAAGGAAATCAACCGACTCGTCATCGACGGCCTCTCCGACCTGCTCTTCACCGCAGGCCCCGGAGCCAGCAACATCGTCACGAGGGAGGGCGTGCAGCTCTCGCAGGTGTATCAGGTGGGCAACATCCTCATGGACACCCTCCGTGCCAACCACTCCCGCCTGCGCCGCCCCGGCTTCTTGGAGGAGCAGGGCATTGCCGACGGCGACTACCTCGTCTTCACGCTCAACAGGAAAGCCCTCATCGCCAACACCGGCAACCTCCGCAGCATGCTCAAGGCCATCCTCCAACAGGCGGGTGACACGCACATCGTGGCGCCACTGCGCCCCCTGGCACGAGAGGCGGTGGCGGCACAGCTTTCCACCATCAACGCGCCGTTGCACAACTTCCACCTCGTCGAGCCGATGGGGTATCTTGAGTTTGGCTATCTCACGGCTCATGCCCGCGGCATCATCACCGACTCGGGCAACGTGGCCGAGGAGGCCACCTTCAACGGTGTGCCGTGCGCCACGCTCAACAGCTACACCGAGCATATAGAGACCGTCAGCCGCGGCACCAACATCCTCGTGGGCGAGGATGCCGGACGGCTGGGCGAGGCCGTGGCCGACATGGTGGCGAAGAATTGGAAGAAGGGCAACATCCCCGACCGATGGGACGGGAGGGCCTCCGAGCGCATCGTGCAAATCCTGCTCTCCGAAACATGATGACCCGGTCCGTTCTCCTCTTGTTTTTGTAGGTTTCCTCACCTTGACGTCTTCTTGCTCCGACGATGACGGAAGTACATTGTGGGAGGGGGGACATGTGATTTTGTGCCCGCTGAAGGTTGACCCTACGGCAGATGATTTCAACAACCGACTGATAGCAGCACTGAAGGAGTTGCCGTCGCGCCCTGGCCCCTATGTCGTTCATTGCATGGAGGGAAAAGACCGTACCGGGTATGTGTGCGCTTTGCTGGAGGGGCTGTGCGGTGCCTCTTACAAGGAAATCGTGGCCGACTATTTGAAGACCTACGAAAACTTTTATCGAATCACCCCGGAAAAGGACCCCGGTGCGTGCAAAGCATTGGTGTCGTTGAGACTCAACACTTGCTTGGCGTATTATGCCGGCGTGAACGACGAATCGGAACTGCAAGACATGGACTATGCGAAAGCGTTCTCCAATTTCCTGCTCTCTCACGGCATGAACCAGCAACAACTTGACGCATTGGTCCAGGCTCTGACAGTTTCGACTCAACAAGTGACGATTCTGCGATAATTATCTGAAGTTTCCATCCTTGCCTCGCCAAGAACCGGCACCCAATGTAGGGAATTACTTCATATAATTCCTAACGCCAAGAGATGTAAACATTTATCATCAAAAATTTTCGAGTGCGGTTGAAACGCCCTGAAAGGGCAACCTGCTCATAGCCCAGGGCAACGCCCTGGGTTGTGGGAAAGGGGTAAATTCGCCTAGAAAGGGCAAAAGAATGGTGTTTTGGTAAAGCTTTTGCCCTTTCAGGTCGACAGTCGCACATCACGGATTCCCAGGGCGTTGCCCCGGGCTGATATCTCGTTGGCCTTACAGGCCGTCCTACATAAT